>CAZKIY010000365.1:0-2978 GCA_964552875.1 uncultured Planctomycetaceae bacterium | reverse complement strand
GTCCTCGACGCCGCGCTGGTTGAGCGCCCAGACGAGCGCACTCCCGATGAACCCCGCGCCTCCCGTGACGAGGACGCGACCCTTCCCGATGCCTTTCATGCGCCGAAGGTATCGGCAGAAACCCCGCGTTGGCAGCGTCCGTCGGCCGCTGTCCTGCGCATGGTCGTTCTACGCACCGGATTCGGGGGCCGTCGCGGCGCGCGAGTCCTCCGCCGCTAGAGCCTCGGGCGTCGCGCCGCGATAGCGATCGTGCAGCCACAAGTACTGATCGGGCTGCTCCAGAATGCGCGCTTCGAATTCGCGGTTGAGTCGTCCGACGATCGCTTCGGGATCGCTGTCGGCGAGCTCCTCGGGATGGATGACGGTCGGCACGGAAAGTCGCCAACGCCACGGGCCCGTGCGATAGCACGCGCCGACGAGCACCGGCGTCCGCAGGCGCTTCATGAGCACGCCGGCGCTGCGATCGCAGCGCGCCAGGCGGCCGAAGAACGGTGCGAGAACGGGCCGCACGCGCGCGCGCTGATCCAAGACCATGCCGAGGCATCCGCCGCCGCGCAGCACCGCCGACGCGTGCTGCATCGCGCCGCGTCGTGCAAGGCTCCGCAGCCCGCGCGATTCGCGCAGATCCTGGAGGTGCGCCGACAGCGGCCGGTTCTTCGGAGGCTTCACGACGGCATAGAACGGGTCGAAGCCGACGTGCGCCAACACGCTCGGTCCGAGTTCCCAGTCGCCGACGTGCGCAGTGACGAAGATCGTTCCCGTCCCGCGCGCCCGCAACCGTTCCGCGTCGGGGTGCACGTGCACGCCGTCGAGGTGATCGTCGAGTCGCGCAAAATCCACGCGGCGCGCGAAGCCCGCGCTCTCGATGGTGATGCGGAAGAAATGTCGCCAGGCCTGCAGCAGTCGCGCCTCGATCTCGTCCGCGCCGGCCGTCGGTCCGAACGCCGTGCGCAAGAAGTCGCGCGCGCCATCGGAGTGCGATCGATCGACGCGTCGCGCGAAGCGGGCGAACGCGCCGATCGCGGCTTCACGCGGACCCTCGGGAAGACGTGAGAGGACGGCGAGCGCGCCGCGACCGGCGACGTACTCGATCCACGCGCGCGCACCAAAGCGATCGCCCAGAGCCTCTTGCCGCGCGACCGGCCAGTCCTGCCGCAGCGAAGGCGGCAACAACGAGCGGATTTCCTCGGTCACACGGCCCTCCGCGGATCGCCGGCGCGCGGCAACGTATCGAGGAGCGCAGCGAGTGGACTCGCGCCGCTCACGATGCGGAACTCGACGTCCAAGTAGCTGTGACGAATGCCCAGCGGCGCGAGCTTGACCGCGTCCTTGCCGCTGACGACGAGCGGGCGCGCGACGCCCAACTCACGCAAATCCTCGCGGACGTAGCGATGGTGGTCGGGGAACACTCGATGTTCGCGGACGAGCGCACCGAGCCCGCGCAACGTCGATTCGAAGGCCGTGGGATTCCCGAGCGCGCTGGCGACGTCGATCTCGACACCGGCGAGGCTCGCGGGAGCCGCCTCGACGCCGCGCTCGTCGACGAGCGCGCGCGGCGCGTGCACGGCGTGCGCCAGCGGCCGACCGGCCGCGAAAGCCCCGAGATCGGCTTCGAGTCGAGCGAGCGCGCTCGCCTCGACCTGATCGGAACGCGTCACGATGATCGCGTCGGCGCGCGCGAGTGACGTGCGCGGCTCGCGGAGCAGCCCACGCGGGAGCAGCGCGCACACCGGCTCCGCACCATCGACCGCCGGCAATCCCCACGGCCGCGTTGCATCGACGAGCACGAGATCGATATCGCGCGCGAGCCGCCGATGCTGGAAGCCGTCGTCGAGCACGATCGCATCGACGCCGCGCGCGACGAGCGCCTCGCCGCCGCGCACGCGATTCGGATCCGCGACGTGCTGCACGTCGGGCAGGAGCCGCGCGAGCAGTCGCGCTTCGTCGTTCGACTCTCCCGCTGCCGCCCCGTAACCGCGCGAGAGGATCCCCGGTCGGAATCCGCGTCGTTTCAGTTCGCCGATGAGCCACACGCTGGCCGGAGTCTTCCCCGTACCACCCGCCGTCAGGTTGCCGACGGACACGACCGGCACGTCGAGCCGGGTCGCGGGCGCGATCCCGAGGTCATATGCCGCGCGCCGCGCGAGGACCACCGCGCCGAAGAGAACGGCGGGCCCGTGCAGGAACTCGATCGCCCCACCCCGAACTGCGAGACGCTCGGCTGCGGTCGGCGGTCGTGCGGGCGGAATGGTCATCGGGGGAATGCTGCGAGCCTCCCGCAGTTGCCAGAACCTAACCGGCGCGGTCGGCCCCGACGATCAGGGACGGACGCGAAAGCCCTCGCGCCGAGCTACGTCGCTCACTCGCGCATCCAACGTGACGAACTCGAAGCCCAGGGGATCTTCCGAGCACGCCATCAGGGCCGCTGCGAGCTGCATGGCGCCGGCACTTCAGAGAGGGTGGAGCATCAGCGGGCGCTTGGCCCGGTTCTTCACGGCGGAGAGGCTCTCCACCGTGTGGAACTGGCGCAGGAGATCGTCCGCATCCAGCGTGACTTGGTGAAGATCATCGGGACCGAGACGGCCTTCGCGAGCCATGCGTGAAAGCGCCGACCGCACCTCGACCTCGGTGAGAGTCCGCACGACCATGTCCTCGTCGTCCTCGACCCAGGTCCGGACGCGGTCCGAGTTCTCCTCGCGAACGACGAGCGGCACGACGGCGGAAGAGTCCCAGAACCTCACCGCGAGTCCCGATCCTCCAGCAGCGCTCGAACGGCTCAGCCCGCGGAAGCAACGGGAGGCTTGCGGAGGACGCGCAGGTCTCGCTTGGCACGCGGCCGCTGGACGATGTCTTCGCGAACCAGTCGCGCGAGGCGATCCTTGCCGGACGCGGCCGCCGGCGGAAGCGCCTCGATCCGCGCACTCGGCGTGGAGCGCTCGACGATCTCGATCGTCTCTCCGCGTTTCACCAAGCGCAGA
>CAZKIY010000364.1:0-4177 GCA_964552875.1 uncultured Planctomycetaceae bacterium | reverse complement strand
CGCGGAAGTCCTCGTCGAAGGCGACAGTGTCGTCGTGTGGGCTTACGGCGCGCTCGTGAACCAGGCGCTCGAGGCTTCCGATCGATTCGCGCGCCGCGGAATCCAAATCGGCGTCGTGGACGCGCGCTTCGCGAAACCGCTCGACGTCGAACTGTTGTCGCGCCACGCGCAGAGCGCGCGCTGGATCGTGACGCTCGAGGAGCACCAACGCGCCGGCGGATTCGGTTCGGCCGTGCTCGAAGCCTTGAACGCGTTGCCCGCGACGCCGGCGCGCGTGAAAGTGCTCGCGCTGCCCGATCGCTTCATCGACCACAAGACGACGCGCGAAGAGCAGCTCGGCGACGCCGGTCTCGACGCGGACGGCGTCGAGCGCGCGGTGCGTTCCCTGCTGCAACCGAGCCTGGCCTGACCATGGGGAAGGGCGCGCGCAAGTCTCGTTCGCCCGCGCGCTCGCTGGGGCGTGTTCTCGTTCTCGCCGATGGCGAGAAGACGGCCGTAGATGGGTTGTTGCGAGAACTCGAACCGTGGCTCACGGCGAATTCTTCGCATGTCGAGATCGAGCGCGATCTCTACGCGTACGACGAAGCGCCGGCCGCGACGAAGCGCAAGCGCGCGAAGCCGGATCTCGTGATCGTGCTCGGCGGCGACGGCGCGATTTTGGCTGCCGTGCGCGCGTTCCACGAGACGCCGGTGCCGACGCTCGGCATCAACTTCGGCCGCGTCGGGTTCCTCGCATCGGTCGAAGCGAGTCAATGGCGCGAGGCGCTCGTAGAAGTGCAGAAAGGCCGCGCTGTCATCGAGAAGCGCATGCGGCTTTCCGTGGAGCTCCACGGCGAGAAAACGATGTCCGCCGTCGCACTGAACGACGCCGTGATCACGCGCGGGGCGTTCCAAGGGATGCTGAGCATCGCTCTCAAGGTCGGACGCGATTGGGTCACGAATTACCGGGCGGATGGACTCGTCGTCGCGACCCCGAGCGGTTCGACGGCGTACTCGATGGCCGCGGGCGGACCGATCCTCGCGCCGTCGATGCACGCGTTCTCCGTGTCACCCGTTTCGCCGCAAGCGCTCTCGCACCGACCGCTCGTCGTGGACGGCGCGGAGACGTTGGAGCTGCACGTCACGCGTTCGTCGGGCCTCACGACGCTGGTCGTCGACGGGCAGGGGTTCTTCCCGATGTTGGAAGGCGACTTCGTGCGCGTGAGGCGTCATGCGTCGCCGTATCCGCTGTTGTCGCGACCCGGTTTCGATCCGTACACGCGTTTGCGCGAGCGCCTTGGTTGGCGCGGCAGCATCGAGCCCGACGTGTTCCCCGACGACGACGTGCCGCCGAAGCGGCGCGAGGTCGATCCGGGGCACGGCGGGGTGCTCTGACTTGCGCCGCAGCGCCTTGCTTCGTGGGTGCTAGGCTGTCGGCGGAGGCCCATCCATGTTGGCGAAGGACGAGTCGGAAGCGGAGCTGCTGCGCCGGATCACCATCGACCCGCAGGTTCTCGGCGGCAAACCGGTGGTGCGCGGCCGCCGCCTCGCGGTCGAGCACGTCCTCGGCATGCTGGCGGCGGGCGATTCGGTCGATGAGGTGCTGACCGGTTACGCCTGGCTGGAGCACGCGGATGTCCGCGCCTGTCTCCTCTATGCGCGCCTCGTCGTCGGCCACGAGCGGTACGACCCGCCCCTTCCTGGTACCGCGGCGTGAGCCTGCGGGTGCTGCTGGATACCTGGGTCTGGAGTCGGGCGGCGGATCCCATCCGAACGAACGGTCACGACGTGGCGTGGGTCGGCGATCAGGAGGACCCGGGCGACGTCGCCATCCTGGCGATGGCCTGGCGCGAGCGCCGCATCCTGGTGACGCTCGATCGGGATTTCGGAGAGATCGCGATCGTGCGCGCGCTGCCTCATGCGGGGATCGTGCGCCTCGTCGGTCTGTGATCGAATCGCCAAGGACCCGCCGCGCTGGCGGCGCTCGAGGTCTACGCCGACGAGCTCGAGCAGGGAGCGATCGTGACCGTCGAGACGGGACGCGTGAGGGTCCGGACCGGGACGACCCGCTCCGAGAGCTGAACCTCGTGCTCGGCGCGGAGCCCACCGATCGGGCCGGCGCGATGTGGGGCGACACCCGCGCTAATCCGGCGCACCGGTCAGCACCCAACCCGCCCAATCGCGGAGGCTGTACTTCGCGCGACCGGCGTCGTCCTTGGCTTCGCGCATGCGAGTCTTCGCGGCCCACAAGGCGCGCGACTTCGGTTGACCCTCGACCCACAGGCGCCGGTAGAAGTCGAGCAGCTGCGAGGATCACCAGCGCAAACAACTGCGTCCGTCCCATCGAGCAAGACTCCTTCAGCCGGGATGGCCGGGCGAATCCTACGCTGCCAAGTTCCGCTCTGCCGACACTGCTCACCCCGTGCCGATTCGGCGGAAGCAGCGAGCCTGGAACGATTCGGATCCCGTTCGCGCAACTCATGCTGCCAGCGAACGGTGCGATCGGCCCTGGCGCGGACGAACGCTTCCGGGGGCGACGACGAGCGCTGTGTCCACGGTCGTGGGCGCGACGGTAGCGCGGAGCGCGCGCCGCGCTCAGGTTCCCGAAGCCACGACGTCGTGCCGCGTCACCGTCGCATCCGACACGCGACAATCCCACGCGATCGGCGGAGCATCGTCCGGGCCCTCGCTCGAGGAACTGTGAAACCGCTCCGGCCGCTCTGGATCCAACACGCGCACCTGCCAGCCGCCGGGCGCGAGCGGCGCGAAACGATACGTTCCGTCGTCGGCCGAGAGGGTCGTGACCGGCGTGCCGTCACCGCAGGACGCCACGATCGTGTGGCGCGCGAGCGCCGCCCCGCTCGCGTCGCGCACCCGGCCATCGATCGCGCTGCGCGGCTCGAGGTCGACGAGGATCAGCGCCGTCGTCCGCGCGGTCGCGACCTCGACGGCGCCGGAGCGCGTCGTCGGGTGTCCGTCGGCGGCAACGCGCACGTGCCACCAGCCCTCGTTCTCGACGGTCAGGACGAACGAGCCGTCGGCGGCCGTCGTCACCTCGGTGCAGGGTTGCTCGCACAGCGCGACGGCCAGGTCGAACACGTCGGCGGAGCGCGACTCGCCACGGGCGAGCGCCGCGTGCGCGCGCACCCGTGCGCCGGCGACGGGCGCGCTTCCGCGCACGACGCGGCCGCGCAGCGCGGGCAGCGGCGCGAGCTCGACCTCGATCGCGAGCGGCAAGGCGTCGGGGTCGAACGAATCCGTGCTCGCCGCGGCGAAACCCTCGGCGCGCACGTGGACGACGAACGGGTCGGACGGGGCGACGATCTGCGCCTCGCCGGGGGTCCCGGCGGGCGAATCGGTCGACGGGCTGCCCTGCGTGAATGACTCGAGCCGCACGTCGACCCGGAACGAGAACCGCGGCACGAACGCTCCGCCCGGAGCGCGCACGCGCAGCGGGATCGTCACCTGCGGCGCGAGCCGCAGCTCGAGGCCGTGCGTCCCCGGCGCGATGTCGCGGCGCGAGGCCGCGCGCGCGGTCCCGTTCGGATGCGAGGCCGTCACGCGGACGGTCGATCTCTCCCGGACGGGGATCCGGAATCGGCCGTCCTTTCCGGCCGAGTGCGAGCCCGCCGACGACGAGTTGCCGCGCTTTGCGCTGAACGCGAGCGGCGCGCTCGCGAGCGGCGCGCCGTCGACGTCGTAGACGGTGCGGCTGATCGCGAGCGGGTCCTCGTAGGCGGGAAGCAGGAGCTCGATACCCGTGCGGATCTCGTCCGGTTGCAACGTCGCCTCGAATAACCGTTCGCGCGCGTGTCCGGCGCGTTCGCGGTGATGCGCACGAGGGCATGCACCCGCGGGCGGCGGCGCGACGCCGGCCCGCGGGTCAGACGCGACGGGGTCGCGGGTCAGCAGGAAGAGCGCGCCGGCAGCCGTGGCGGCGAGCAGCAGCGCGAGCTCGAGCCAGGACGCGAGCGGACGGGACGCCATGCCGAGAGCGTGCGTCGCGATGCGCGCGCCAGCAAGGTGTCAGCGACCCGCGGCGCGAGCCGGCGTCGCCTGCGCTTCGCCCGACATCCGCCCGTCGGCCATCGTCACGACGCGGTGGCAGCGCGCGGCGAGCCGCTCGTCGTGCGTCACGAGCAACATCGAGAGGCCGCGCGCCTGACGCTCTTCGAGCAGCAATTCGAGCACCTTTTCG
>CAZKIY010000363.1:0-4197 GCA_964552875.1 uncultured Planctomycetaceae bacterium | reverse complement strand
AGCAGGTGACTCTTAATCATCAGGTCGTAGGTTCGAGCCCTACCGCGGTCACCAATTCCTGCCTCGGGCGGATGCTGCCGGCCCGTTGACACGCGCGCTGTCGTGAAGCCAGCACAGGCCGGGTGTTGATTCAGCTGTCGATTCGGCGCGGATCCCGGCGCAATTGCGGCCGACCTTCAGCCAGGAACGCGCCCATCTGCTCGACGGCGCTCTCGAGCACCTTCAGCTCGTCGCGCGCTTCGACGCGGATCCCGAGAGCATCCGCCACGCGCGCGAGTGCGTCGGCCACCCAGGGTCGGCGCACACACACCGTGACCGGCCGCACCATGCGCGAGCGCACGGCATCGAGCAGGCCGGACTGGGCCAGGGCGCAGAGATCGGAGGGCGCTTGCATGTCGAAGTGAACGATGTGTCCACGCCCGCGCTCGACCGCCAGAAATCCTGCCGGCACGTAGGCCGCGATCCCCGGTTCCTCGATGGGCGCGGGGATGGGCACGAGGTCGACCTCCCAGACTCCCTCCGGACGCGGGAGGGAGTGCCGCAGCCGCTCGACGGCCGCTCCGTCCAGCGGCGGCGGCACCCGCACGACCGGCTCGGGCGGGTCGATGCGCTCGTCGAACCACCGCGCGGTCGCGCCGCTTTTGCGGTCCAGCCGACGCACGAGGTAGCGACCGTCCGCATTCGTCCCGAGCACGCGCTCGCCATCTCCTGCACGCAGGGCGATGGTCAGCACCTGGTCGAGCGAGTGGGTCAAGCGCGTCGCCTCGGCCGTGTCGAGCGACCGCGGCAGCCGCCCGAAGAGGTGGCTCTCGATCGAGGGCCACGCGCTAGGTCCTCGGAACTTGAGCCCCAGGGACCGCAGACGCTTGCGCTCGACGTCGGAGACGGATGCGCGATCGACGAACGAGACCACCAGGGCATCCTGGCCGAAGAGTGCCTCATCCGGGAGGAAACCCGTCTCGTGCGTGCGGCGCCACCGGTCGAAGCCGGAATCGCCGAGGAAGATCGCGAGGCCCGCCAGTTCGCCGGCGGCTCCGAGCGTGCAGCACCAGCCGACTTCGCCCGTCGCGGGATCCTCGACGCCGAAGACCTGTTCGTCGACGAGCCAGCGCCAGGGTGCGATGTCGCGGAACTCGACCACCGCTGCGTAGAGCGCGCCCCACGGATCCGCGGCATCGACGCGCCGCGCGGGCCGCTCGGGCGGTGGGGCCTTGCGCGCGCTGGCCAGGAGGGCCTCGAGGAGCGCCTTCCATCCCACGAGCTCCTCGGCGTCTCCGCACGCGCCGCAGCGCCACCGCAGGAGCTGGTCGTCGTGGACGAGGAGCTGGATGCGGCCCACGCACTTCTTCCGGTCCGGTCGGCGCGAGCAGGCGCGTTCCGTCATGACCTCCACGCCGCGCGGCGCGTCGCCCGCGGCCTGCACGATCGCGCGGTAGCGCTCGAAGCGCGCTCCCTGCCTCCCCGACACGATGTTCGTGGCGTGCCGCAGCGTCCAGTCGAGGAGGTCGACGACCTCGATGCGCGCTGGAACGATCGCGGGAAGCGCCGTCGGCGGTTCGAGGCCGAGCGTGCGCCACAGCTCCGCGAGGTCGAGCGGTGCGGGGCCTCCGGAGCGCGCACGCCGCTGCTGGGAATGCTCCAGCTGCTTCAAGAGTTCGACGACGCGCGGGCGCAGTGCCTGGTCCTGCGCGGCGGCGCGCGGCGTGTGTCCGTCCAACGCGGGCAGCGATACGTCCGGCCAGTCGCGGTAGTGCCGCTCCTCCAGGGCTCGCGCCATCGAGTCGTCGACGTGGCGCGGAGCCGAAGCGGTCGGTGCACGCAGCGCGCCGCCCTGCTTCACCCACTCCGCGATCGTGAACGTCCGTTCCGATCTCCACGCGAGCGCAGTGCGGCCGGCGCGCTCCAACACCCCGCGCAGCTCGCCGGCGTGGACGCGCGACATCGCCGTCGCGACGAGTTCGAGCCGGTCGGGCGTCGGGAGTTCGACCCAACCGAGCCCGTACGACACGCCGTCCTTGGTCTTGCCCCACACGAACTCGCGAGCTCCACTCGGATCGAGGTCGCGGCAATTCGCCAGGTGCCGTCGCAGTGCGCGCAGGTCGTGGACCTCGAAGAGCACGCGCGTCGGTTCGAGCGGCTCGCCGTCGAAGGTCGCGAGCTTTGGGTCCTCGGGCTCGAAGTGCCGCCGGGCGAAGATCTGCGCGAAGACGTGCGCGCAGGACTTCTGGAACACCTCCGCCGCAACGTCGCCGCGCACACGTCGCAGCGCGGCCTGCTCCCGCTCCAGCCCGGCGATCAGAGCGCCCTTGGCACTGGGAGGGTACGGCCACAGATCGCTGTCGATCACGACGCGACCGTCGGGTCGTGTGAAGAGCCGTGCCCCGAGCAGGTCCCAGCGGTCGAGTTGCTGGGACGCGAGACGCTCGTGGACAAAGCACCGCTCGGAGCGCCACAGGTCGAGGAGCTCGAAGCCGCGACCCGGCTCGACGCGGACGATCTCGTAGAGCGAGACGCACGAGCGCGAGAGTTCCCCGAGGAACCGGCGCTGGCCGGGCGTCAGCGCGGCGCGCTCGCGCTCAAGAAAGACCTGAAGGATCGTTCGGCCTCCTGCGAGCGGGGTGTCCACGAGCCCGTGGTTGATCTCGCTCTGTGCGATCATGGGGACGCGCTTGCGCAACTCGTGGTCGGGATCGCGCATGCGATCGGCGTAGGGGCCCCACAATCGCTCGTAGCACCGCAGACGGTGGTGGTCGAACTCCGAGCTGAGCCCGAAGTCCAGGAGGCGTCCGTACGCGGCTCCCTGATCCTTCTCGTCGTAGCTGGCGTCGGAGTCGGTCGCGGAGTCCGTCGACTGCGCAAGGGGCATGAGCGCGAGCGCGCCCGTCGCCCCGCAGCAGCGCTTGAACTTCCGGCCGCTGCCGCACGGGCAGGGATCGTTACGAGAAGGGCTGGTCATCGCGGGCGGGCTCGCGAGGGCTTCGCGTGACGGCAATGCTGCTCGCGATGTACCCGGGCGTCAATCAGTCTTATCCTCCACCGGAACAGTCGATACGCTGCCGGTTTCGAGGCCGAATTCTAGGTGCGCGGTCTCGATCAGGCGCTCGCGAGCCCCGGTACACCGTCCGCCGGCGTCAGGCCACCGAGCGCGCGATACGCCCGCGCCCAATAGCCCGCGCGCACGACACCGGCGTAGCCGAACAGGGCGATCTCGAAGACCACGGTCATCCAACCGTGCCCCGGGAACTCACCGAGAATCCCCGCGAACGCGCGCACGGCACCGACCGTCACGACGAGCAGCACGAACTCCGCCGCGACGGCACGCGCGGTCGCCATCGGATCGTGACGCATGATCCGCCACGCGTGGAGTAGCGCCGAGGAAACTCCGCGACGGTTTTCGGCCAAGCTCTGCAACGCCAACTGTCCGAGCACCGACAGAGCCAACATGTAGAGGCCGAATACGAGGATGAACGGGCCGACGAGCGCGCCCATCCCGAGCAACACCGCGATGCGTTCGTCCTCCGCGGCCTGCCCGAGCGGCCGCGTCGCCGCGAGAATCGGCGCGAGCAGCACGAGGAACGCCAGGATCTGCATCAGCACGAGCTGCAGCCAGAGTCCGTACGTCGGCAGCATGAGGCCTGAGCCGAGCCGCCACAGTGCGCGCAATCGCGGTGTGCGCCGACCGTCCGTCGCGAGCTGCCAGGCTTCGGCGGAACCGGCCTTCGCGAGGCCCGCGACCAGGCGGAAGAGCGGCAGGAACATCACCGCGATGAACGGCAGCGCGAACATCGGCGCGTAGGCCTGGAGCAGGAAGTCGAGCGCGGAACCGGTTTCCGGAAGGCCCTCGATCTGCACGACGCGCAAGTTCGGATCGTCGCTTCCGACCATGTGCCGCACCGGTTGTTCCCACACTCCGCCGATCCCGATCCCGATCGCGGGGTAGGCGAGTCCGGCGATCCAGATCAGGCCGGGACGGCCGGCTTGCCGAGCGGATTCGGCGAGTGCGTCGACCGCGCGGGAGAGCGGGAAGCGCTCGGACGGGGAACCGATCAGGGTGGACATGGTGCGAAGTTCAGGCGCGCGCGCGACGCGAACTGGAGCGCGTGATTTCGGCGCCTCGGATGTGAAGCGGTCTCATGCGCCCGACAGCGCGGGCACTCGACCCGCGCACGCCGCCTCGATCTCGTCCACGGTCTTCGG
>CAZKIY010000362.1:0-4205 GCA_964552875.1 uncultured Planctomycetaceae bacterium | reverse complement strand
TCGACGTCCACGACAACAGCATCACGGGCAGCGCTTCGTTCGCGATCGCGAACGAGGATCTGAACGCGATCGACGCGGCGTGCAATTGGTACGGCACCTCCGCTGGCGGACCAGTCGCCGCCGGCATCTTTGGCGCGGTGACGTACTCGCCGTGGCTCGTGTCGGGCGTCGACTCCGACGGCCTGACGTCAGGCTTCCAGCCCGCGCCCGGCGCGTGCACCGGAACGCCGGTCTTCGTCGTCGTGAGCAGCGTGACGCATGTCGTCTGCCCCGGCGGATCCGACGGCGCGATCGACGTGACGCCGAGCGGCGGAACGCCGCCCTACGCGTACCTCTGGACGAACGGCGCGACGACGCAGGACGTCGCCGTGCTCCTCGCCGGTAACTATTCGATCACGGTGACCGACGCGAACGGCACCACCGCCAGCGTCGGCGCGACCGTGAACCCGGGCATCGACGTGACGGCGCCGACGATCACCGTCTGCGCTCCGCCGCAGTCGGGCATCGCCAGCGCGAGCTGCTCGGCTCCGACGCCGAACTTCGCCGCGCTGTCGAGCGCGACGGACAACTGTTCGACGCCGGTGATCACGCAAGTTCCGGCCGCGGGGACGTTGCTCGGAATCGGATTCCACGCCGTCACGATCACGGCCACGGACGCGGCGCTGAACACGTCGACGTGCTCGACGAGCTTCACGGTCCTCGACACGACGCCTCCCTCGATCTCGGCCTGCGCCTCGGCGCTCGTCCTGTCGCCGGGCGTGGGTTGCACGAGCCCGTCGCTGCCGAACCTGACGAACTCCGTCGTCGCGTCCGACAACTGCGGTGCGGTCACGATCACGCAGGTCCCGGTCGCCGGGACGCTCTTGATGCCGGGCACGATCCCGGTCGTCATCACGGTGACGGACGGCAGCAACAACACGGCAACGTGCACGACCTCCGTCACGGTGACGGACATCACGCCGCCCGCGATCACGGTCTGCGCTCCGCCGCAGACGTTGTCGGCCGGTGTTGCGTGCACGGCGCTCGTCCCGAGCCTGACGGGCCTCGTCACCGCGACGGACAACTGCACGGCCGTGACGATCACGCAGGCGCCGGCCGCTGGGACTTCGATCCCCCTCGGCGCGACGCTCGTGACCTTCACTGCCGCGGATACGAACGGGAACTCCTCGACGTGCTCCGCGCTCGTCACGGTCGTCGACACGACGCCGCCGAGCCTGACCTGTCCGCCGACGGCGAACGTGACGACCGCGGCTCTGCGTGATCCGCCGAGCACGGGCCTCCCGACCGTCGTCGACGCGTGCGACGCGACGCCGACGGTGACCTTCGCGGACAACCGCGCTGGCCTCTCGAACTGCAACGCGACGGGCGTGATCGTGCGCACGTGGACGGCCGTCGACGACGCGGGCAACAGCTCGAGTTGTGTGCAGAACGTGTTCGTCACCGACTCGATCGCGCCGATTCTCGTGGGTTGCCCGACGAACACGACCTTGAACGCGGGCGTGATGTGCAACGCCGTCGCGACGTGGACGGATCCCTCGGCGCACGATGTCGGCTTCTTCGAGGGATTCGAGAACCCGGCTTGGTCGGCCGGCGACTACGCCACGCAGCCCTCGACGAACTGGAACGAGTACAGCAGCGAACTGTTCCGCGTCGCGTCGGGCACGAGCGGAATCCCGTCGCACAGCGGCGGCTTCCACGGCGTCGCCGACTCGACGATGCTGCCGCTCGCGCCCTTCGACTACACGGGGATCTTCAACCGCCTCGGCGGATACAGCCCGGTCTTCGGCACGGGCTTCACGACGCAGACCGCGGTCTACATCGACCTCACGAATCCCGCGGTGGCGGCGAACACGTACGGCTGGGACCTCGCCACCGCGGCGAGCAACCAGTCGAATGGTCACCGTCGCGACTTCGTGTTCCACACGGCGTCCGACGCGCTAGGCAACGTGCTCGTCGGCGGCAGCAACAACTCGGCCTTCACGCGCCGCAACGACCTCGCGAGCATCAACCACCACGTCATCACGACGTCGGGCTGGTACGTGTTCGAGAGCGACTTCCGGAACGTCGGCGGAGTCCTCTCCGTCGACCTCAACCTGCGCAGCTCGGGCGGCACGTTGCTCTGGACCGAGACGCGCTCGGACCCGAGCGACTTGATCGCGACGATCGTCGGCGGGAACCGCTACACCTGGTTCACGTTCCTCGAGGTCGCGACGCTCTCGATCGACGACACGCGATTGACGCGTAATACGACGGTGACGTGCGTGCCGCCGAGCGGCTCGACGTTCCCGCTCGGCACGACGCCCGTCACGTGTTCATCCGTGGACGCGTGCGGCAACCTCGCGACGTGCACGTTCACCGTGACCGTGCTCGACGTGACCGCGCCGTCGATCACCGTCTGCGCTCCGGCGCAGACGATCTCGGCCGACGCGAACTGCCAAGCATTCGTGCCGAGCCTGATCGGCGCCGTCGTCGCGACGGACAACTGCGGTCCGGTGACGGTCACGCAGAGCCCGCTCGCGGGCACGGTGATCGGAACCGGTCCGACGGTCGTGACGCTGACCGCCACGGATGGCTCCAACAACACGGCGACGTGCACGACGACGATCACCGTGAACGACACGACGCCTCCGTCGATCACGACCTGCGCGAACGCACAGAACTTGACGGCGAACGTGCTGTGCCAAGCGACGGTGCCGAACCTCACCGCGCAAGTCGTGACGAGCGACGGCTGCGGCTCGGTGACGGTGACGCAGAGCCCGGTCGCCGGCGCGGTGATCGGTCTCGGCGTGACGACGGTCACGTTCACTGCGACCGACGGCGCGGGGAACTTCTCGACGTGCTCGGCGAACCTCACGGTCGTCGACACGACGCCGCCGGCCCTCGCGTGTCCGTCGGGTCAGACGCTCGCGACGAACGCGTCGTGCCAAGCGGCCGTGCCGAACTTCGCCTCGCTGGCGACGGCTTCGGACTGCAACGGCGTGATCGTCACGCAGGTCCCCGCGGCCGGAATGTTCGTCGGCCTCGGCACGACGGGCGTGACCGTCACAGCGACGGACGGCGCGGGCAACTTCTCGAGCTGCTCGGTGTCGCTCACGGTCATGGATCTGACGCCGCCGACGATCTCGTCGTGCGCGCCGACGACGCCGCTGACCGCGAACGGCAGTTGCCAAGCGACGATCCCAGGGCTCGCCGGTCTCGTCGCCGCGAACGACGCGTGCGGCGGCGTGACGATCACGCAACTGCCGACGCCGGGCACGACGGTCGGCCTCGGTTCCTTCCCGGTCGTCCTGACCGTGATGGACGGAGCGGGCAACTTCAGCACGTGCACGAGCTTCGTCGTCGTGACGAGCCCCGACACGGACGGCGACGGCACGGTGAACTGCCTCGACGGCTGCCCCGCGGATCCGGCGAAGACCTCGCCCGGAACGTGCGGATGCGGCGTGGCCGAGACGAACTCGGACGGCGATGCGATTCCCGACTGCGTCGACAACTGCGACACGGTCGGCAACCCGACTCAAGCGGACGTCGACATGGACGGAGTCGGCGATGCCTGTGACAACTGCGTCAACCTCGCCAATCCGACGCAGGCGAACTGCGACGGTGACATGCTCGGCGACGCGTGCGAGATCGCGCTCGGCGAGCCCGACTGCAACCTGAACGGGATCCCGGACGCGTGCGACATCATCGCGCTGACGAGCCCCGACGTGAACCTCAACGGGATCCCCGACGAGTGCGAAGTGAACGGCGGCGTGCCGTTCTGCTTCGGCGACATGACCGGCACGCCCTGTCCGTGCGGCAACAACGGTCTCTCGGGTAACGGTTGCGCGAGCAGCCTGAACCCGGCGGGCGCGCACCTCCAGGGCTCGGGCATGTCGAGCATCACGAGCGACTCTCTCGTGCTGAACGGCAGCGGGATGCCGAACGCCCCGGCGCTCTACTTCCAAGGCACGGCACGTCAGACCGGCGGCGCGGGTCAGGTCTTCGGTGACGGCTTGCGCTGCGCCGGCGGAACGATCGTCCGGTTGAAGACGCTCTTCAACCTGGGCGGCGCGTCGCAGTTCCCGGTGATGGGCGATCCGTCGGTGTCCGTGCGCGGTCTCGTGACCGTGCCCGGCGCGCGCACGTATCAGATCTGGTACCGCAACGCGGCCGTGTTCTGCACGACGAGCACGTTCAACCTGTCGAACGGTCTCGACGTGATCTGG
>CAZKIY010000361.1:0-4210 GCA_964552875.1 uncultured Planctomycetaceae bacterium | reverse complement strand
CGTGCGCGCGGCTCGGGTGAGCGGAGCACGCGTGCGAGGAGCTCGCGGTCGAGCGTCTCGTGCTGCGACTGGAGCCACAACGCTTCGAGTCGGTGGTGCTCGAACTCGGGGTTCGCCGGGTCGAGCTTGGCCTCGAACGCGCGAGCGGCCGCGACGACGTCCTTCGTCGGTCGCGACGACAATTCGATGCGCGTTCGATAGCGCACGCGGTCCTCGGGCGACTTCAGCAGCTCGAGCAGTTCCGGAACCGGGCGACCCGCGATCGCCGCGGGCTTCGACAGCGGCCGCCCCTTCGCCGTCACCCGGTACACGCGACCGTGCACGTGATCGCGACTCGGATCGCGCAGGTGGTGCTGCATGTGCCCGATCAGCGGGTTTTGCCAATCGAGGAAGTACAGCGCGCCGTCGGGGCCGACCTCGAGGTCCACCGGACGGAAGTTCGGGTCCGCGCTGTGGACGATGGGCTCGCGCTCGTCCGCGGCGAAGCCCGAACCGTCGTCGCGCAGCGCGTAGCGGAAGATGCCTTGGAACCCGATCACGTTCGCGATCAGGTAGTCGCCTTGCATTCCGAGCGGGAAATGTAGGCTCGAAAGGATCTCGGTCCCACCCGCTGGGCGGCTGCGCTGCTCGAAGAAGGTCGCAATCCTCGGGTGCTGCAGTGGCGTCGCGAGCGCGCCCGTGATCGGCAGCGCGTAGAAGTTCTCGTTGCCCGTGCCGTCCGTGACGAAGTCTTGTCCCCAGCGATCGAACACGTGTCCGTGCGGATTGAGGAATCCGTACGGCGCGTACCTCTCGAGCCGCCGTGTGCGCGGTTCGTAGCGCCACACGCAACCGTCTTTCTGCCGCACGACGCCGTGCACGGTTTCCACTTGCGTGCGGTGGAAGATCCCTTCCTGGAAGTACAGCGCACCGTCGGGCCCGAGCACGAAGCTGTTCGACGCGTGGTGCGTGTCGGCCGAACCCAGTCCCTCGAGCACACGCTCGCGCTGGTCAGCGATGCCGTCGCCGTTCGTGTCGCGCAGGAACAAGAGGTGCGGGGCCGTCGCGACGAACACACCGCCGTTCCAGAACTCGAACCCGGTCGGGTTGTGCAGGTCGGAGACGAACGGCGTGCACGTGTCCGCGCGACCGTCGCCGTCGACGTCCTCGAGCACGAGCAACTTGTCGCGCGAGGGCTCGTCGGGCTTCGCGTTCGGGTAGGACGGCCACACGGCGACCCACAGACGTCCGCGCGCGTCGAACGACATCTGAACGGGCTTCGCCAGGTCTGGAAAGCGCGATTCGTCGGCGAAAAGCGTGACCTCGAAGCCTGCGCCCGGCGTCATGCGTCCGATCGCTTCCGAGCCCGAGAGGAAGCGGTGCTCGCCGTTCGGACCGTCGCCGGGTCGGTTCGTCGGCACCGGGATGAGCGGCGGAACCGCGACGCGCGCGATCGATCCGGGATCGAGTCCGCGCACGTCCTCCCAGATCTCGCGATCCAGGTTCGCGCACGTCGCGTCGAGCCACTCGAGCTCGCGCTGCATGACCACGCGGTTCGTCTGGTCGTTGTACGCGAGCAGCGAACGCTCGCCGTAGACGTTGTAGCCATCGGCGACGTGATGTCGACGAAACCACCGCCCGTCCTTCTTGGCGACGAGCGCGCGCGCCGTGAAGAGCGCCGTCGATTCCGCCTTGCGCAGGTCGGGGAACAGCGTCCACACCAACGCGATGCCGAACGCATCATTGCCGGCGTCGTTCACGTGGATCCCGTCGATCGTGAGCGGCTCGGCGCTCGCGTCGTAGCTCGCCTGCATCCTCGGGAACACGTCGGCCAATGCGACCGACTTCGCGCTCGCGACCTCGGCGATCACCGCGTTGTAGAGGGCGATGCGCGCGTTCTCGGCTGCAGCGCTCGGCAGCAGCGGATCGCCCAGATCCTCGCAAGGAATCGACGTCACTAGCGCGACACGCGGCGCCCCGCGCCCGTCGTACTTCTGCGCGAGCGTGTGGTCGACCCAGCTCGAGAGCTCGCCCCGGAACGCCTCGACGCCCGCCGATCCGCGGAACGATTCGCCGTAGCCGAACATCGCGATGACGACGGTCGCCCCGATGCGCGTGAGGTGTTCGTCGGGTTCACCGAAACCCGACGTGCGCTGACGCGTCGCCACCTCATCGCCCGCGAAGCCCAGGTTGCGCATCGAGATGCGGAGATCGCCGTACTCGATCTGCACGCGCGCCTCGAACGATCCGTCGTGCACCATGCGCTCGGCCAGCGAGTTGCCGACGATCGCGATGACATCGCCCGAACGCAGCTCGAGTCGCGGTTCCTGGAGGGCGGGAGAAAAGAAGGCCGCGACGAGGCTCAACATGGCCCGCGTAGCCTACGTGCGAATGGTGTCAGTTGAATCCATCAACCAGCCTCGTTGCGGGTGGATGGATTCAACTGACACCAACGTCAACGGTGGCACGAGCGGCTCGTTCAGGAGAGCGGCGGAAGCTGTCCGGCGCGCACGAAGGCCGCCTCGTATAGGTAGAGGCCGGTGAAGACGAGCAGCGCGATGAGCGACATCACGGGGCCCGGACCACCGACCAGCGCCGGAATCGCACCGCCCGTTGCGAACCAGGCGATGACGAGCGCGCTGGGCAGGATCGCGCCGACGAGGAGCGATGTCTGGAACGCGCGCGGGATCCCGTGGATCGCGATCGTGCCGAGGAACGCGGCGGCCTGGCGCGCGTTGTCGGTCGGATGGCGCTTCAGGCGCTCCGCAGCAGCGAACGCTGCGTGGAGGAGTGCCGCGCCGACCGCGATCACGAGGAGGTCTGCCCCGCTCGCGAACGGCGCCAGCGCGACCGATCCGCAGAGCACGGCCTGCACGAGCAGATGGGGGAGCACGAGCGAACCCTGCCATAGGTCGCGACCTTCGCACTGCTGGAACAGGAACGCCGTGTAGCCCGCCGTCGCGAGCCCGAGGATCGCGTTGGGCCAGCGCAATCCGTCCGCGAGGGCGTCGTAGTCGAAGTAGCGCGCGACCAAGATCGCGAACGTCGTCGCGCCGAACGCCGACAGCACCCAACCGCCCTTGACCAGCCAACTCTTCGTGTTCGGTCGCGTGAGCAGCCGGAAGAAGAGCATCGGTCGCGCGAGGTCGTGCACGAGCAAGATCGTCGTGACGACCGTGAACGCGAGTGCGAGCACCTCGGGCAAGTACGCGCTCGCGAAGCCGTCGAGTCCGAGTGCCACCGCGAACGGCGCGAGCACGGCGGCGCCTGCCGCGATGCCCTTCGTGACGAGATACGCCGCGACGTGCCAACCCCACTCGACCTTGTGTCCCGCATCGAGCACGGTGCGCGTGTCCGCCTGCGTCGCGATCTCTTCCGGCCACGCGTCGGTCTTGTGCGGCGGTCGATCGCTCCAGATGTACGTCTCGGGACGCTCGGCGAGTCCCGGCTTCAAGAGCGTCGGTTCGACGTCGACGTAGTAGACGTTCGGCCCCGTGCCCTGCTCGAGACGGCGTTGTTCGGTCGGCAACGAGCCGACCATCTGTGAGATGCGCGAAGTCGGATCGTCCAGGTCGCCGGCGATGATCGCGGTCTCGGGGCACACGACGACGCACGCGGGTTCGAGCTTCTTTTCGACGCGATGCGCGCAGAAGTGGCACTTCTCGGCAGCACCCGAATCCTCGTTCAAGTAGATCGCGTCGTAGGGACAACCCTGCATGCACGCGCGACAACCGATGCACGCGTCCCGATCGAGATCGACGATGCCGTCGGGCCGCTTCGAGAGCGCATTGACCGGACAGATCGTGACGCACGGCGCTTTCGTGCAGTGATTGCAACGCAACACCGCGAAGTGGCGCTTCACCGCTGGAAAACGGCCCTTTTCCTGGTACTTGACCCAGGTGCGGAAGCTGCCGACCGGGACATCGTTCTCGGCCTTGCACGCGACCGTGCAGGCGTGGCAGCCGATGCAGCGTCGATGGTCGATCAGGAAGCCGTATTGCATGAGCGGGGCGCGCCATCATGGCGACGCGCCCCGCTCTGGCAAGCTCGCTCTCCGCATCGCCTGGCGGACCGCGGTTCCCCGCGCGCAAGCGACGCAGAATCGGTCTCAGCGGAAGTAGGGGATGCGCAGGAACTCGAGGCTCGGACGCGGAGAACCCGCGGTCAGCTCGGACCCATTCGCCACGAGGTCGAAGTCGACCTGGAAACGCACGAACGCGAGGCCCGGCAC
>CAZKIY010000360.1:1420-4211 GCA_964552875.1 uncultured Planctomycetaceae bacterium | reverse complement strand
TCCAACTACGCCCCGAAGTGATGGAACTCGTGCGCGAGATCGCGCAGCGGCCGGACTCCGTCCTGCTGCGCGTGAAGCCCGGGACGGAGATGCGGGCATTGCGCGAGGATCGCGCGTGGCTGACGGGAGCAGAGTCGAACTCGAGCCGTGCGGAGCGGCACCTCGTCGAGGTGTATCGCGAGGAGGTGGCGTTTGCGCTGCGCCAAGTCGCGTGGGTCGCGCTGTGTGGCGACGATGCGGGTCACGGCAAGCTGATTCGCAGGCAAGTGGCAAGCTCGGAAACGCCGCGCCCCGATCCCCGGGCTGCTGCCGTTGCGATCTCTCGGGCCATGGCCGACTCTCCCGAAGGAGTCGTGGACGGATCGACGCGAGCCTTGCTCGAAGCCTGCTCGGATCCTCGAAGCGGACGATCAGCGAACGTCCTTCGCCTCTGTGCCGCCGCTCAGCGGCTGAGTCCTTCGTTCCGCGCTCGCCACCATGCCGCTGCTTGGCATACACTGCACGGACGGGAAGCACCGGCCCTGCTCTTGGCTAGGCACGCGCTCGCCACGGGCCACGATGCGATAGACGAGGCGCTCACCTGGACCATGGTGGCGGAGGTTCACTCGCAGTCCAAGCGCTGGGACCGCGCAGAAGTGGCCAGCGCAGCGGCGATCCGCGCTTTCCCGGAACTGCTCAGTCCGTATCTCGTGCAGGCGTGGTGTGCGATCCAGGCGGCCGAGGAACGGCGCGCCCAAACGGCGTTGCTCGAACTCTCGCGAATCGTGGGTGGCCGGCCGGGCCCGCTCGTGGAACACATCGAGCGAATTGCAGGCCTGCGCGTTGTCATGCGCGAATCGATGAATGAAGCTTCGATCCGCGTGCTGCGACGCGTCGTCGATGGTCCAGTGAAGTTGGCCGGGGAAATCTTCCATGCAATTCTGTAACCGACGCCTGCTCCTCGCGGTCCTCGTCACGTGCGCGTGCTATGCCTTGGCTCCAGCGCAAGGAGCCGGCGGCGTCGTCGGCACGGGGCCGCGCACATTGGGCCATGGTGCTGGCGGAGTTTCCGCTCGCGCACCTGTCGGTGGGGCCGTGACTCCGCCTTTCAGGCAATTCGGGAGCTAGGGTCGACCGATGCAGATTCGGGCTTCGGCGCTCGTCCTCGTCGCGGTACCTACTTTCATCCTCCTCGGTATCGGTGCTTGGCGTTGGTCGAACTCGTCGGACGTTCGTCAGGGAACAGGCGGAACGAGGTCGGGGAGCACGGTCGAGGGTGACAAGTCGATAGCCGACAACGCTTCACAGGACCCGGGCGTTCCCTCGCCACGCGTCGGTGTCGGAACCGTCTTCCGGATCGAGGACGAGCGCGGAGAATCCATCGAGAGTGCTCAATTCTCCTGGAGTCGCCTTGGAGCGGGCGATCCCTCGTGGGCACTCCAATGGCCTTTCGATGATGGCCGGGAATGGCGCGCGCACACGATCCTCCACTCGAGCGACGCGAGCGGGCGCCTTGCGCTCGATGCGCCGCCCGGGGACGTCGACGCGCCTTCCGCGCTGTGGATCACACACCCGGGGCACGCGCCGTGGTCGATGCTTTTGGATCGCGATGACGATCTCGAGCAGATTCCACGGCTCATCGTCCTCGCGAGCGCGCCCGTCCTCGAGGTGGATGTCGAAGGAATCGACGGCCGGCCCGTGGCCGGAGCGACCGTCTTGCAGCGCTTTCCGCTCGACGCACGCATGCGTGCACAGCTCGGTGTTCGCGGAGTGCGTCTGGCCTACGGTCTTCGTCGAGAGACGCTCACGGATGCACAAGGCCGGGCGAGCTTGGCCAGTCTGGATCGAGCTCAGATCGTCGATGCAACGCTGGGGATCTCTCGCTGCATTCCTTGGAAGGGCACCGCGCCGGACTCGGTCCATTTGCGTTGGGTGTCGACGTTCACCTGGTCCGGCCGCGTCGAGGCCGAGAGTCCTTTACTCGAGCTGGCGAACAGTCGTGTCGAGGTGCGTGCGATCGTGGGCAGCCGAGGCACATGGCTCGGTGTCACGGAGGTCCGAGCCGACGGAACCTTCGGTCCGACTTCCAGCCCCGCGCCTGCCTGCGATTCGTTGGAGTTCGGACTCGAGGGCTCCACGTTCGTACCCACGGTGGTTCTGCACGCACCTCCGAATCCGGCCGAACACGTTCAATTGGTTCTCGTGGCGAAGCACGGGTTCCGGTTCCCCGTCACGGTGACCAACAGGGAAGGAGATCCGCTCGTCGGGGCCGAGGTGAGCTGGTCCTGGGCTGTCGGCGAGACTTGGAAGTGGGCCGTGCATGCGACCGATGACACTGGGACAGCCGTCCTGCCGGCGGCACCCGCGGGAGGACTGTGGCTTCTCGCCGAGAAGAGCGGCTACGTCGGCTTCAAGCTCGCGATGGAAGTGTGGAGCGACGTGTCCCCGACCTATCCGGTCGTCCTCGACCGCGGCGCGGTGCTGCGGGGAAAGGTGACGTCTGCCGGTCTGCCGGTCACAGACTTCTCGATCGTGCACCGAGCTGCTCTGGGCTACTCCGACACGACGACGGTCGACTTCCTGAACCGCAAGGATGGAACGTACGTGATCGAGGGAGTTCCGGTCGGCGAACGATCCTGTTTCGCCGTCGGCGAGTTCCTGCCCAGGTCCTCCGCACAGACCATCGTCCTCAGTCCCACGGTCGATTCGGAGCTGTCCTTCGACCTGCGTCCAGGTGGGGTCGCGCAAGGAGTCGTTCGCCATGCGCTCACGGGAGAACCCATCGAGAACGCGAGCATCGGTCTGTGGGTCA
>CAZKIY010000360.1:0-1320 GCA_964552875.1 uncultured Planctomycetaceae bacterium | reverse complement strand
CGCCATGCGCTCACGGGAGAACCCATCGAGAACGCGAGCATCGGTCTGTGGGTCACCGAAGGTCGCGTCCGGACTCGGCCTTTCGGTGCGCGTGTCGGCACAGACGCGCTCGGGCGTTTCGAAGTCGGAGGACTCGCGATCGGTGAACTGAGCACGATCGAGGTTACTCATCCGGGCCACGCATCGACGCTGCTCCTCGCCACGGGCGTCGCCGAGGGCGCGCTCGACGTGGGGGTCATTGCGCTCGCAGCCGAGCAATCCTTGCGCGTCGTCCTTCGGGTCCCAATGGACGATGATCCGACGGCGTGGACGGCCACACTGTGGGGCAGGAACATCCCCGTCACGCTCCCGTTTCCACGCGACGGTGTCGTGCAGTTCGATGGTCTTTCCCTCCTTTCGTACGACGTCGACGTGAGTCGCGGCATCGAGCGTGCGGACTCCAAGAACATCCTGATTCGACCGGATGCCCCACGTGACCTCGTGTTCGATCTCACTCGCGGAGTCTCGTTCTTGGTCGAGATCGACACCGGCCGCGAGTCCGTCGACCTCGGCTCGTGTCAGTTGCGCATCTACTCGGGATCCAACGGGAAGGATGCGGGGCACGTGCGCGGGCTTCCGATACCGGGAGATGGGATCGTACGCGTCGCGGCCATCGAAGGGAGTCCGCTCGAGCTGCGTGTCGAAAATCAGCGATCGGAGGCGCTTGGATCACTGCGCATCCGGCCCGAACTCGTCCAGGATCGAACAGTGCGCTTGGCGCTCGATGTCGAGAACAGAGCGGTGCGCATGGTCGACCCTACAGGTGCGCCACTCCAAGGCCTGTCGGTCGGCGTCGCGCCCTCGGGTGGTGGTTGGCGCTTCACCTACACGACCGATTCCGATGGGCTGGTGCGCTTTCCTGGCTCGGATGAGACAGGGGCAGACTTGCACGTGTTCCGTGCGGGTGGTGGAGGTGGCGTGATCCGCGGCGTCGTGCTGAGCACCGAGCCCGAGGAAGTTACTTACGCAGAATCGGGACGGATCGCGATCCGGCTCCTCGACGGATCGGATCCACTCGCCGGCGTTTCCGTTTGGCTCTGGGATGGATTCGGCTTGGGCGTCGGCTTCGAACCGATTGCGACTGACTTGGACGGACGGGCGGGACGAGCCGGATTCATGGAGCAGGGTTTCGAAGCGGAGATTGACCAGCCGGGATTGTGGCCCAGGCGGCAGTCGATCGTTGCTAGCGGCTCGGGCGTCGAGCAAGTCGTACAAGTCCGCCGCCGGGGTAGCGTCGTCCTTCACGCGAAGCGCGGGGGTCTCGCACTCGCCGGCGTCGTG
>CAZKIY010000359.1:0-4222 GCA_964552875.1 uncultured Planctomycetaceae bacterium | reverse complement strand
AGTTCACCAGGATGACCCGGTAACCCTCCTCGCGCAGCGCCTTGCAGGCCTGCGTGCCGGAGTAGTCGAACTCGCAAGCCTGACCGATGACGATCGGTCCGCTGCCGAGGATGAGGATGGATTCGAGGTCGTCGCGGCGGGGCATCGGCAGTGGGGGGAGAGCGCGCGGCGGAATGCGCGGTGCTCGGCGAGTGGTGCGGGGGCCCGCCGGCGAACCGTACGTGTGGGCGTAAACTACACGATTGAACCAAGTGCGGACCGCTGCTGTCGACAGCGCGCTCGACGCGGTCTGCATCCGTGCGCGCTCGCACGCCATCCTGCGGCTCCCCAGGAGCCGTGCATGACCCGCTTCGCAGCCTTCGCCCTCGTCGCCGCCTCGTCAGCGCCTGTTCCGCGCCGCGGATCGCGGTCGAGCCGCGCGTCAGCCAGCCCGATGTCTCCGGCCACGTCGCGGCGGCGCAACCCGGGCAGCCGCTCCAGCCGAACGACGTCGAGGGCGCGCTCGATCTCGGCGACGACACGGCACCCGGTCTGCGGGCCGACCTCGACTTAAGCTCGCCCCACTTCGTGCTGGCTGGAGCGGCTCCCAGCACGACGGTGACGGCACGCTGACAGGCCAACTCTCCGATGACGGCGTGATCCTGCCGGCCGGCACGGACGTCACGACGGACATCGACCTGGTCCTCGACTCCGGGTTCGTCACGTTCGACTTCGTTCCCTGGTCAAGGGTTAGGCTCCGTGCCTGGTCATTCCGCTACCTCATCCCCAAGCATCGAAGCCATTCATGCTGACAACCAGCTCGTCTCTCAGGCCGATATTGATTCTGGGGCTCGTCGTCCTCCTGTTCACTCTATGCAGTTTCATGTTGCCCGTCTCGGGCATTTGCCCGGTGGTCAGCGCCGGTCCGGACGGCACGCAGGGCTTTGTGAAGCCATTGACCGGCTGCATCTGCACCACCCAGGGCAACGTCACGAGCGGCAGCTTCGCCGATTGCGGCGGTTGTTTCATGAGCGTCAGTGGCAGTACTGATTGCACTGGAGGAACCAGCTCGCCGATCTCGAACAGCTGCGAGGCCGCCTGCCGCAACACGTGTTCAATCGGCACCTTTTGCCCGTGCACGCATGCGGACTACTATCCATTCAAGTTAGTGTGCGGAATGTGCGACGCTTGACCTGAGCGAGGATCGAGGTAGGCACTATGAAATCACGATGGGTACTAGGGCCCGCCTCGCTTCTCGTCGCTCTGGTGGCAATTCTTGGCTGGTACGCAGTCAGCCCACCGATGCGCAGCGCGAGCAGCGCGCCTGTCGATTCAGATCCGACGCGGCATGCGAACCACGAGCGCGTCCCGATGTTGGATTCCGAACTGGCGAGGCCGGCGGATCGCGTTCCGGTCATCGATGCTGCCAGCGAAGCGCCGCTCATTGTCGTTCAGCGCAGCCAAGAGCCCACCGCTCATCCTGTCAGAAGTGTCATCGACGTCGAGATGAAGTATGCAGGCATGGACAAGGCTCACCTCATCGCGGCATTCGAGGCGCTTTCTCCTGGTCACATCGCAGAGCGGGATCGGTTGATAGCCGAGCGTTGGCAACTCGGTATCTTCGATAGTCAGTTCGTGGCTGCCGGCGAGAACCTTCCGTCCCCGCGCGAAGCCGACGGAACAACCCCTGGTTTTGGCTTCAAGGCCGAGCCCACCGAGGGGGGAATGATCGTGAAGACGACGATCCTTGATTCCATTACATATCCAGACTTCGCTTTGCTTGAACTTGAAGTCAACTGGCTACGCAGTCGTATCGGGCCGGGGTACACACCGCCTGAAAGCGCGAAGTAGCGGAGAGAGTCATTCTGCTTCGCTTGGCCCTTCAGCACGAGCAACCTTCCCTTGGCACGTGCTCGTAAGGATTCGATATCACTGAGAGCTGCCACCCCAGGATTCGAGGTGTTGTTCGACGGGACGACAATCGCTTCCGTCGAGGATGCGGACGCTGAGGCGGGCCTTGTCGAGCTCGCCGCGAGACTCCCGATCGGCGCTACGCCACGAGTCGCGATCGTCAGCAACTCTGGAGATGCTGAATGACCGCCGGCGGATTTCAAGAGCGCCGCAGCTGGCCCAGCGCCGCCATCACCGAGGGCTCCGGCAAATCCACGTCGCGTTCGACCGCGCCTGGGCCGAACGGTACGACATAAAGAGGGTGTCCGGCGCGCGCCTTCTTGTCGCGGGCCATCGCCCAAAGCAGAGCGTCGGGGTGCAACTCGATCCCGTAGCCCTGGCGCAGCGCGTCCAGGCTCGCCGGCACGTCCAGTTCGCGCGCCAGGGAGCGCAGCGACTCGACGAATCCTGCCTCGACCGCCAGACCCGCGGCGCGACCCGACTCCGCGGCCAGAACCACGCCGACCGCGACCGCGACGCCGTGCGGGATGCGACCGTAGCCCGCCGCGTGCTCGATCGCGTGCGCGAACGTGTGACCCAGGTTGAGGAGCTTCCGCTCGCCCTGCTCGAACGGGTCGCGCGCCACGATGCGCGCTTTCACGCGCACGCAGGCCTCGGCGACTTCGGCCAGCGCCTCGGGTTCGCGGCGCGCGATGTCCGGAGCGAGCTCGCCGAGGCGCGCGAAGAGCGGTCCGTCGATCACGGCCGTCTTGATCACCTCGCCCAGACCCGAGCGGTATTCGTCGTCGGGGAGCGTCGCCAGGAAGCGCGTGTCCGCGTAGACCTCGGCCGGCTGGTGGAAGATCCCCGCGAGGTTCTTCCCGCTCGCGAGGTTCACGGCCGTCTTGCCGCCGACCGACGAATCGACCATCGCAAGCAAGGTCGTCGGCGCCTGGACGAACGGAATTCCTCGGTGAAACAGGCCCGCGGCTAGTCCGCCCAGATCGCCCACGACGCCGCCGCCGAACGCGACGAGCCCCGAACTGCGGTCGCAGCCGGCCGCGACCATCGCGTCGAGAACGCGCTCGAGCATCGCGAAGCTCTTCGAGTCCTCGCCCGGTGCGACCGCGTGCACGAACGCACTCGGCCAACCGCGCGCGATGTCGCCGAAGAGGCGCTCCACGTTCGCGTCGGTCAGGACGAACGTGCGCGACCAGCCCTCCGCGCGGCGCGCGACTTCGCCGACGAGACCCGCGCCGACGTGCACGGAGTACGGCGGATCGACCTGGACGGCGACGATGCGCCGTTGCGGAGCGCTCGTGCTCACGCGTAGGAGGCGTTCCCGCCGGACCAGCTCGAGCGCTCCGAGAGAGCACGCTGTGTCGCCGCGATCGACGCGGCGCCGACGAGGCCTTGGAACAGGCGGTCCTGGACGGAGCCCTCGGCGGCGAGCTCGGGATGCCACTGCACGCCGATCGCGTACGGGTGTCCGTCGCGCTCGATCGCCTCGACGAGGCCTTCGTCGTCGCGCGCCGTGATCCGCCACGGCACGGCGACGGAGGCCAGCGCCTGGTGGTGCCGCGAGACGACGTCGACGCGCACTTCGCGCAGGATTCGAGCCAATTTCGAGCCCTCGAGCACGCTCACGGCGTGCACGACGCCGCCGCGGTGCTCTTGACGACCGGACCATTCCTCGGGGATGTGCTGGAGGATGCGACCGCCCTCGGCGAGGCCGAGCAACTGCATGCCGTAACAGATCCCGAGCACCGGCACGCCGCCGCGGACGACCGCGCGGGCGAGCAGGAAATCGAAGTCCTGCTTCGCGGCCGGCGTCAGCGTCGCGCTCGCGTGCACGGGGCCGAGCCCGAGGCGCGCCGTGTCGAAATCGTCGCCGCCCGACAGGACGACGCCGTCGACGCGCTCGACGAGGCGCTCGACGTCGCCCGGCCCGCCGCAGGGCGGGATCGCGACCGGGATGCCGCCGGCCTTCAAGACCGCGTCGGCGTAGCGCGTCGCGAGCTCGAGCCTCGGCTTCTCGCCGGTCGCGAGGAGTCCATTGATGGCGATCAGGGGTCGCATGGAAGTCGTCTTCGTCGGAGGCGAGCGTGGAGCGCGTGTTCGGGCACTCGCCGCTGCCCGGTGTCGCGGCGCGTGCTCTGGTGCCGAGGACCAGGCGGTGAAGGTAGCGGACGCCGGAGCGCCCTGCGCGGGGTGCTCCGGAGCCGGGGATGAGGTCCGGCGCGCCGGCCGGCACGAAGAGCGAACTCCCGCGTGGCCATTTTCCCGGTAACACTCGGAGCATGGGGATAGGAACTCCAAGCGGATGACCCCCGGCAGAGGGTAGCGGTTCGGG
>CAZKIY010000358.1:2682-4238 GCA_964552875.1 uncultured Planctomycetaceae bacterium | reverse complement strand
CCCACGAAGACGAGGTACGCCGCCAACGCGAGCAGCGTGATTGCCGCCGCGCCGTTCGCGAAGCGCACGTCGAGTCCCGTGCTCTCCGACAAGTTGATACGCGCGATTTCCACCAGCGCCCACACCGTGATCGTCAGCACGATCGCGGCCGGGATCAGCACGAACGTGCTCGACTTGCCTTCCTGCCGCAACCACACGCCGATCGAGATCAGCGAAAGCCCCGCGAGCAGTTGGTTGCTCGCGCCGAACAAGGACCAGAAGCGCAGGTAGCTGCCCTCGCCGCCGTACGCGAGGAACAGCGCGGCCGGCACGATGGTGATCAGCGTACCGAACGCCGCTCCGCCGAGGTGCTTCCAGCCCGTGAGCTCCTGGATCAAGTAGCGCCCTAGCCGCGTCGCGACGTCGAGCGTGTCGAACACGAACGTCGAGAACGCCATCGCGCCGAACGTGATCGCGAACGCGAGGTTCTCGCGGCCGACGAGAAGCGTCATGAACTCGCCGATACCGTTGCCGTAGATCGTGCCGGGCTTCAACGGCTTGCCCGCCACGTCCACGAGTCGGTCTTGCGTGAAGATGATGATCGTCACGACGGCGATGAGCGCCACGAACGCTTCCGCGACCATCGCGCCGAAGCCGACGGCGCGCGTGTGCGACTCGCGGTCGATCTGCTTGCTGGTCGTTCCGCTGCACACGAGCCCGTGGAACCCCGAGCACGCGCCGCATGCGATCGTCACGAAGAGGAACGGGAATAACGTTCCGCCCGCCTTGCCCGTGTCCCAGCCCTTGAACGCCGGTTGTTGGATCTCGTAACCGCCGAACAGGATCCCGAGCACGCCCAGCGCGAGGGCGGAATAGAGCACGAATCCGCCGAGATATCCGCGCGGCTGCAAGAGCGCCCACACCGGCAGGACCGACGCGAGCGCGCAGTACGCGAGGATCAAGAGCCCCCACTCGATCGGTCCGAAGACGAGCCAGTCGGACACGTGCGTGCCGAACCACGACAGCGCGAACGTCGCCGGCACGAAAATCACGGTGACGAGCCACAGCGGCGGCTTCAACCAGCGCTGCACGAGCCCGAGCACGATCGACAGACCGAGATACATGACGCTCGCCGCCGCGACCGCGCCGCCGGGGTTGAAGCGGACGGCGCTGCCTTCCAGCTCCTCCGTGCCGCGTGCGAAGCTGCCCGCCGTGATATCGGTGAACGCGACGATCACGTAGACGAGCGCGATCCAGATGAAGGCCATCGTCGCGCGTCCGGCGGGCGAGCCGAGTCGTTCGCGCGCGATCTCGGCGATCGAACATCCGCCGTGCCGCACGCTCGCGAGCAACGTCGTGAAGTCGTGCACCGCGCCGATGAACACGACGCCGATGCCGATCCACAAGAGACTGGGCAACCAGCCGAATCCCTGGCACGCGAGGATCGGCCCCGCGATCGGTCCGGCGGCCGCGATGGCCGAGAAGTGCTGCGCGAAGAGATAGAAGGGTCGCGTCGGTTCGTAGTCGACACCGTCGCGCTTCGCGTGCGCCGGCGTGCGCCGCGCGTCGTCGAGACC
>CAZKIY010000358.1:0-2582 GCA_964552875.1 uncultured Planctomycetaceae bacterium | reverse complement strand
GTTCTGCGAGATCCCGAGCGCCGCAGGCACCGAATCGAGCGCGAACAAGACGTCCGTCGTCTCGACCACGAGCAGTGCCATGAAAAGCGGGGTCGCGGTGAGCTTCCCGTCGAGCCTCACGAAGAACTGCGAGCCGTGGAACTTGTCCGTGACCGGCGTGAACCGCTTCGCAAGCCGCAGGACGATGTTCTTCGACGGATCGACCTCGGAGTCCTCCTTCTGGAAGAACAGCTTCACGCCCGTGAGGATCAGCAGGCCACCGAGTACCCAGATCATCCAGTGGAAGCGCTGGATCGCGCCGATGCCGATCCACAGGAAGAGGGCGCGCATCGCCATCGCGCCCAGGATGCCCCAGAAGAGAACGCGGTGCTGGCTCTCCGAGGGGATCGCGAAGTAGCTGAAAATGACCAGGAAAACGAAGATGTTGTCGACCGAGAGCGCGTACTCGGTGAGGTAGCACGTGAGGTACTCGAGCGAGGGCAAGTGCTCCGCCGTCGAGCCCGGCTTCGCGATGTACGCGGGATCCACCCACACGCGGATAGCGACCGCGAACGTGAGGCCGATCCCGATCCACACGGCGGTCCAGATCAGGGCCTCGCGCACGTTGACCACGTGCGCCTTCTTGTGGAAGACACCCAGGTCCAGCGCCATCATCACGACGACGACGACGCCGAAGACCGCCCACAAGATTCCGTTCTCGATGCCCATGCGCCCTCGTCAGCCGTAGATCAGGAGTCGAATGCCGGGGGGCAAGCGCTTGGTGAGCCCCGCGAGCACGTGCCCGCGCAGCAAGTGGTAGACCGCACTGCGCTGCGTGGCGCCGATCATGATGGCGGTCACGCCAAGGCTTTCGGCGGCGCGCAGGATGCCCTCGACTGCGTTGTACGACACGGTCCAGACAGGAAGGAGGGTCATGCCCTCGGCTTCGGCCGCCTGCGCGGCGGAGCGCAGCGCCTCGACGCCTTCCGACTTGGGACGCCAGGCCCAATCGCGGACGAAGAGGCCCGTGCGTTCCTCGACGTACAACGCGTAGAGGTTCTTGCCGCCGCGCCCCTTTTCACGCGCGATCGCCTCGGAGATGAGGCCCGGATTCGCGGAGCGCATCGCGATCATCGTGCTGGACGGATAGAGCTGCGCGATCGACTCGGCCTGCGTGAGGCTCAGGATCTCGAGCTGTTCGATGTGCTCGAGGTCCTCCTCGGCACGCTCGACGCGCGTCGGGAAGAGCCGTGCGAGCAGCGGCAGGTGATACAGCCACTCCGCGAACCACTTGCGTCGGGTTCCGACGGCGAACAGCACGCCGATCGCGACCAGCAGCGACCCGAAGAGCGTGGCTTGGCCCTCGATGCGCAGGGTGACGACCCAGGCGATGAGCACGAGCAGGGTCGTGAAGACACCGAGCCAGAACTTGGCCCCACGCTGCGAGTCTCGCCAGCGAATGACGTCGAGTCCGGCCGATGAAAGCAGGAACGCGCCGAGCAACCCGAAGGCGTACAGACCCGCGAGGGTCTGCATGTTGCCTTCGGCCAGGTACATGATGACGATCGGGATCAGCGTCGCGACGAGGATCGCGACCTGTGGCGTGCCGAACCGCTGGTTGCGCGCCGCGATCGCCGAGGGCATGAAACCGCGTTCGGCCAGCGACAGGAACACGTGGTAGCAGCCGATGATCGCAGTGTTCGAGGCGAGGAGCAGTAAGCTCGACCCGGTGAGCACGACCGCGATCTTCAGCGGCAAGCCGCCGTACAGGCTGCCGATCTCGGAGATGAAGCGCTCGGAATTCAGCGCCTTGAGTTCGGTCGGGAGCAGCGCGATCGCCAAGAGCGTCAGAATCGGTGACGTGAGGAGCATCGAGCCGACGACGAGCTTCATCCCGCGCCCGGCCGTCGTCCGGAGCGGATGGCGCATCGCCGGGCTGAGTTGGCTGATGCTCTCGAGCCCCGAGAACGCGAGCCACGCGGTCGAGAACCCGATGAAGAACGTCTTGCCGTCGAGGTCCTTCGCCAACGCCATGGTCGACGTGACGAGCTCGGCTTCAGCGTCCCCCATCTGGTAGAGCACCACCACGACGAGCGCGAGGTTCACGCAGAACGCCGAGATCGCCATGACGAGCGCCATCGTCGCGCTCTCCCGGATGCCGATCGTGTTGACGATGGCCAGGAGCAAGAGCGTCGCCGAAGCCATCGCCACGACGTGCTCGTCGAAGAACGGCCACAACGACGACAGGTAGTGGATCCCGGACACGGACGAGATCGCCGACGTCAGGAAGTAGCCGATCGAGATCAAGAGACCGCCGACGGCGCCGATCATCGGCGTGAACGCCTGATTCGCGATGCTGACGACGCCGCCTCCGTCGGGCGTGCGCCAGCAGATCTCGATGTACTTGATCGCAAGCAGGATGAAGCCCGCGAGGCCGATCCAGACGAAGAACGGCGCGACGTTGCCGACGCGCTCGTACAGGATGCCCGGCACGTAGTAGACGGACGTGCCGATGTCGCAGAAGACGACCGCCCACACGAGGAGCGGCGTGAGCTGGCGCAGGCTGCCTTCGCCTACCTGCGCGCCGGGTTTCGCAGCCGGCG
>CAZKIY010000357.1:0-4269 GCA_964552875.1 uncultured Planctomycetaceae bacterium | reverse complement strand
CTCGGCCCGGTCGACGACGTCGAGATCCGGCCGCGCGTCAGCGGTCAGGTCGACGAAGTCCACTTCCTGAGCGGGCAGATGGTGAAGCGCGGCGACGTGCTGTTCACGATCGACTCGCGCGGCTTCCGCGCCACGCTCGCCGCGGCCGAAGCGGCCGTCGTGCAGGCCGCGGTTCGTGCCGAGAACTCCGACAAGGAGGCCGCGCGCGCGACCCAGTTGCTGACGACCCGCGCGATCTCGGCCGAGGAATCGGAATCGCGCACGGCGCGCCAGGCCGAGGCGAAGGCCGCGCTGCTCTCCGCCGAGGCGACGCGCGACATCGCGAAGCTCGACATCGACTACGCGCAGGTCGTCGCGCCGGTCGCGGGCCGTGTCAGCCGCGCGCTCGTCACGCAAGGCAACATCGTCAGCGGCGCTCCGGGCGCGAACACGCTGCTCACGACGATCGTCTCCGTCGACCCGATGTACGTGTACGTCGACGTCGACGAGAACTCGCTGCTCGGCCTGCAGAAGCTGATGCGCGCGAACGAGCTGCCGCACGACGACAAGGGTCGCGTGTTGGTCGAGTTCGGGCTCGCCGACGAGGAGGGCTTCCCGCGAACGGGCGTCGTCGAGTCGCTCGGCAATCGCCTCGACATCGGGACGGGATCGATCCTGATGCGCGTGCTCGTCCAAAACCCGGACGGCCTGCTGATCCCCGGCCTGTTCGCGCGCGTGCGCATTCCGACGACGGCGAAGCACGAGACGACGCTCGTGAACCAGCGCGCCATCGGCACGGACCAATCGCAGAAGTTCGTGTACGTCGTGGGCGACGACAACAAGGCACAGCAGCGCTCGGTCACGCTCGGTCCGATCGTCGACGGGCTGCGCGTCGTGCGCACGGGCCTCGAGGCCGGCGAGCTGATCATCGTGAACGGACTCCAACGCGTGCGACCGGGTTCGCCCGTCACGCCGGAGCTCGAGAAGACCGCGCCGGCGTCCGGCGGAGCGCCGGGCGAGAAGTCGCAAGCCGCGTCGCGCTGATCGCGCACGAGAGACACCGCCATGAACTTCTCGCACTTCTTCATCAAGCGCCCGATCTTCGCGGGCGTCCTCAGCGTGCTGATCTTCCTGCTCGGTCTGCTCGCCATGGGGCGACTGCCGATCAGCGAATACCCCGAGGTCACGCCGCCGACCGTCGTCGTGCGCGCCGCGTATCCGGGCGCGAACCCGAAGACGATCTCCGAGACGGTCGCCGCGCCGCTCGAGCAGGCGATCAACGGCGTCGAGAACTCGATCTACATGTTCTCGCAGGCGACCAGCGACGGCGTGATGACGCTGACGGTCACTTTCAAACTCGGCACCGATGTGGACCTGGCGCAAGTACAGGTGCAGAACCGCGTCAGCCAGGCGCTGCCGAAGTTGCCCGAGGACGTGCGCCGTCTCGGCGTCACGACTGTGAAGCAGTCGCCCGACCTCACGCTCGTCGTGCACCTCATCTCGCCCGACGATACGTACGACGAGGTCTACATCCGCAACTACGCGACGTTGCAAGTGAAGGACGTGCTCGCGCGCTTGCCCGGCGTCGGCGCGGTCGAGGTGTTCGGCGGCGGCGATTACGCGATGCGTGTGTGGCTCGATCCGGAGAAGGTCGCCGCGCGCGGGCTGACCGCGAGCGACGTCGTCGCCGCGATTCGTGAACAGAACGTGCAGGTCGCGGCCGGCGCGGTGGGCCAGCAACCGGTCGCAAGTCCCGTCGACTTCGAGCTGCAACTCAGCGTGAAGGGCCGCCTCGTCGACGAGGAGGAGTTCGGCGACATCGTCGTCAAGCAAGGTCCTAACGGGGAGAAGGTGCTGCTCGAGCACGTCGCGCGCATCGAACTCGGCGCAGGCGAATACGCGTTGCGCTCGCTGCTCGACAACAAAACCGCGGTCGGCATCCCGATCTTCCAACTGCCGGGCAGCAACGCGATCCAGATCTCGAAGGACGTGCGGGCGGCGATGGCGACGCTGGCGGGCAACTTCCCCGAGGGCCTCGACTACAAGATCGCGTACGACCCGACCGTGTTCGTGCAGCACTCGATCGACGCGGTCGTGATCACGTTGATCGAGGCGATTCTCTTGGTCGTCCTCGTCGTCGTGCTCTTCCTCCAGACGTGGCGCGCGAGCTTGATCCCTCTCGCGGCAGTCCCCGTGTCGCTCGTCGGCACGTTCGCGGTCATGAACGCGCTCGGTTTCGGCATCAATGCGCTGTCCTTGTTCGGACTCGTGCTCGCGATCGGCATCGTCGTCGACGACGCGATCGTCGTCGTCGAGAACGTCGAGCGGAACATCTCGAACGGCCTGTCGCCGGTGGAAGCGACGAAGAAGGCGATGACCGAGGTCTCAGGCCCGATCATCGCGACGGCGCTCGTGTTGTCGGCCGTGTTCATCCCGACCGCGTTCATCAGCGGTCTGACGGGCCAGTTCTACAAGCAGTTCGCGATCACGATCGCGATCTCGACGGTCATCAGCGCGTTCAACTCGCTGACACTGTCGCCCGCGCTCAGCGCGCTCCTCCTGCAGCCGCACGGCGCGAAGAAGGACTTCCTCACGAAGGGGATCGACTTCCTGTTCGGCGCGTGGCTTTTCCGGCCGTTCAACTGGGTGTTCGAGCGCGGTTCCGCGCTCTACGGCCGCACGGTCGCCGGCGTGATCCGCGTCGCGGTCGTCGTGGTGCTGATCTACGGCGGGCTCGTCGCCGCGACGTATTGGACGTTCCAGAAGGTGCCGTCGGGCTTCGTCCCGTCGCAGGACAAGCAGTACTTGATCGCGTTCGCGCAACTGCCCGACGCGGCGTCGCTCGATCGTTCCGACGACGTGATCCGCCGTATGACGGACATCGCGCTGGCGCACCCGGGCGTCGAAGCGTGCGTCGCGTTCCCCGGCCTCTCGATCAACGGGTTCACGGTCAGCGCGAACGCGGGGATCATCTTCGTCGCGCTCGATCCGTTCGAAATGCGCACGACGCCCGAGCTGTCGGGCGGAGCGATCGCGGGCGCGCTGAACCAGAAGTTCGGCGTGATCCAGGACGCGTTCGTGCTGATCTTCCCGCCGCCGCCGGTGAACGGACTCGGGCAGACGGGCGGCTTCAAGCTGTTCGTCGAGGACCGTGCCGACGCCGGCTCCGATGCGCTGTTCGCCGCGACGTGGGGATTGATCGGCGGGATGTCGCAGACGCCCGGCCTGACGGGCGCGCTGTCGAGCTATCAGGTCAACGTGCCGCAACTCGAAGCCGACGTCGATCGCGAGAAGACGAAGACCCAGGGCGTGCCGCTGCAGAGCGTGTTCGACGCGATGCAGATCAACCTCGGATCGATCTACGTCAACGACTTCAACCGCTTCGGCCGCACGTACAAGGTCGTCGCGCAGGCCGACGCGCAGTTCCGCGACGAAGCGACCGACATCACGCGCTTGAAAGTACGCAACGATCGCGGACAGATGGTGCCACTCGGCACGCTCGTCGAGGTTCGCGAGTCGTACGGACCCGATCGCGCGAGCCGCTACAACGGCTATCCCGCGGCCGAGATCCTCGGCGCGGCGGCGCCCGGCTTCAGCTCGGGCCAAGCCGAAGCGGCGATGATGAAGCTCGCCGACGAGACGCTGCCTGCGGGCATGAAGTACGAGTGGACCGACCTCACGTACCAGAAGATCCTCGCCGGCGACTCGGCGATCTACGTCTTCCCGCTGTGCATCCTGCTCGTGTTTCTCGTGCTCGCCGCGCAGTACGAGAGTTTCCGGATGCCGCTCGCAATCCTGCTCATCGTGCCGATGTCGCTGCTCTCGGCGATGGTCGGCGTGATGGTCACCGACGGCGACAACAACGTGTTCACTCAGATCGGATTGATCGTCTTGATCGGTCTGGCCGCCAAGAACGCGATCCTGATCGTCGAGTTCGCCAAGGTGAAACAGGACGAGGGCCTCGATCCCGCCTCGGCGGCGATCGAAGCAGCGAAGCTGCGCCTGCGCCCGATCCTCATGACGAGCATCGCTTTCATCGCCGGCGTGTTCCCCCTCGTCGTCAGCACGGGCGCCGGCTCCGAGATGCGGCAAGCGATGGGCGTCGCGGTGTTCGCCGGCATGATCGGAGTGACGTTCTTCGGCTTGCTCCTGACGCCGCTCTTCTATGCGCTGCTGCTGCGCATCGGCTGGAAGAAGCATCACGCGACGACGCCTGCTCCGACGACGCCTCCCCCGGCGCACGACGCGGGCCACGGCGTCACCGCCGCGGCCGCGCACGGCGCGGCACTC
>CAZKIY010000356.1:0-4275 GCA_964552875.1 uncultured Planctomycetaceae bacterium | reverse complement strand
GTTCCCCGCCACGCCGCGAGAGAGCCCCCTTTGGAACCCATTCGCGCGATTCCGACACAGTCGGCCTGGCACGAAGTCGCGCGCTCGCGCGATGCGCGCACGATCCGGCATCAGGTCCTCGCCTTGCAGGCGACGGGCATCGCGAGCGGAATCCTCGAACAGGCGGGCGAGCAGATCCTCGTCGTGCGCGACTTCGACCAGCCCGCTGCCGCGGCCGAGCTGGACCGCTACCGACGCGAGAACCTCGACTGGCCGCCGAAAGAGACGTATCCGGCGCCGATTTCGCAAGGAATCCACGCCGCGATCGTGTTCGGCGGTCTGCTCGTCTTGTTCTACATCCTCCAGGAATCGCACCGTTTCGGCGTCGATTGGGAAACGCTCGGACGCGCCGACGCGCGCGAGATTCGCGACGGCGAGTGGTGGCGATCGATCACGGCGCTGTTCCTGCACGCCGACCTCGCGCACCTCGCGGGCAACGTGGTGTTCGGCGCTGCGCTCGGCGTCATCGTCGCAGCCAGCGTCGGCGTCGGTGTGACATGGTGGAGCGCGCTCGCCGCGGGTGCGCTCGGAAACTACGCCAACGCTTGGTTCCAAGATGCTTCGCATCGATCGCTCGGCGCATCGACCGCGGTGTTCGGATTGCTCGGCATCCAGGTCGCGTACGAGTACGTGCGTCGAAGCGAGTTGGGTTACAAACCGTGGCGTCGTTGGGTCCCCGTGATCATGGGCTTCGGCTTGCTCGCGTGGCTCGGAGCGGGCGGGGTGCACGTCGAGGATCCGAGTTCGCTCGACGCACTCGAACGCGTGGATGTCGGAGCGCACGCACTGGGTTTCGCGGTCGGCGGTCTCGTCGGGTTCGTGCTCGGGCGCATTCCGCGGAAAAAGCTGCGCCTCGGTCCGGCGACGCAGGCGCTCGTGTGCTTGGGCGCGATCGCGGCCGTCATCGGTGCTTGGGCGCTCGCGATCTGACCAGGAATCGTCGCGCGTTCTTGCAGAGATCCGACGCGACGCGGGCCCGTCGCACGGCAGACTGTGCCGCGCATGGAGAGCGAGCTCGTTCCGTCGCGGCGAACCTTCGTTTCACGCCTCGTCGACGCGCGTCCCGGTGAGGGCCCCTCGATCGCGTGGGCGGCGGCGTACTTCTTCCTGCTCCTGTGCGCGAACTTCCTGCTGCGGCCCGTGCGCGAAGCGCTCGGCATCGCGGGCGGCGCCGACAAGTTGCCGCTCGTGTGGACGGGGACTCTGGCACTGTCGCTCGCGGTCCAACCGATCTTCGCGACGCTGATCCGGAAGCTTCCGCGCCGACGGTTCCTTCCGCTCGTCTACCACGTCTCGGTCTTCTTCCTCCTCGCGTTCCGCGCCGCATTCGAGTTCGGCCCGACGTCGTGGCAAGTCGGCATCGGCTACGGCTTCTACATCTGGTTCAGCGTCTTCAACTTGTTCGCTCTGTCCGTGTTCTGGGGCTTCGCGGCCGACATCTTCCGGCTCGAGCAGGCGAAGCGGATCTTCGGGTTCGTCTCCGTGGGCGGCACCGCGGGCGCGGTCGTCGGATCCGCGCTGGCCGGAGCGCTCGTCCAACGGATCGGCGCGTTGAACCTCCTGTTCGTGGGCTGCGTTCTGCTCGAGCTGGCCGTCGTGTGCGTGCACGTCCTCGCCCGTCGCCACGGCGTCGACACGCCCCGCGAACTCGTTCGAGAAGCACCGGCAGCCGCGGAGCGGTCGACGTCGATGTGGCGGGGGCTCGCGTACGTCGTGCGCAGCCCGTACCTGCAGGGCATCTGCGCGTTCACGTTCTTCTACACGCTCTTCAAGACGATCCTCTACTACCAGACCGGTCACCTCGTCGAAGCTGCGATCGACACGCGCAACGAGCGCACGGCGTACTACGCGAACGTCGATCTCGTGGCGAACCTGCTCACGCTCTTCCTCCAGATCTTCGTGACGGGACACATGATTCGCAGGCTCGGCGTGACCTTCGCGCTGCTCACGCAACCGGTGGTCGGCGGAATCGTCTGCATCGGTCTCGGTCTCATGATCTGGCGCGGTAGTGCGGTCCTGGGCGACGGCCCCATCGCGTTCGGGTTGACGGCCGAACTGCTCGGAGTGGCGTTGGCGAGCATCCTTTTCTCGGCCAGCAACTTCGCGACCGCGAAGCCGGCGCGTGAATCGCTCTACACCGTCGTCGAGCGCGACGTGAAGTACGCCTCGAAGAACTTCGTCGACACGTTCGTCTACCGGGCGGGCGATTTGATCGGCGCGTGGAGCTTCAGCGGACTGCACAAGGGCCTCGGAATCGGACTGGCCGCGATCGCGCTCGGCGGCGCGCCGCTCGCGGTGGCGTGGCTCGGCGTCGGCATCCTGCTCGGACGCGCGCAGGCGCGACTGGCGCGCGAATCAGATCTCTGACGGGATCGCGCCGCTCATGTGCACGATCTCGAGGGTCGTGCGCGCGCCCGCGGCGACGAGCGCGGCCTCCGTCGCGGTATCGTCCTCGATCACGAGCTGGATCCACTCGACATCGAGCCGACGCAGGGGCGCCAAGTGCTCCAGCATCGGCCGTGCGAGCTCAGGTGCCGCGACGCGGAACGGGAAACAGCCGGGAAAACGTGCGTCGAACGAAGCGAACGCGACGGGACGCTCGTGCTCGACGAGTTGCGCGAGTTCGACACCTTCGAGGCTGCGGAGTCGCGCGAGCTTTCCCGGTGCAAACCGCAGGCCCTGCTCGATCGCTATGTCGTCCTCGGGCCGGACGCCGCGCGCCACGAGCGGCCGCGCGGATCCCGGGAGTCGCACCACGTTGGGCCAGTCGATCCGCAAGACGCGCGTCGCGTACTCCGCGCGCATGCCGCACTGTTCGTAGAGTCGAATCGCCGGGATGTTCTCGCGCTTCACGTTCAGTTCCCAGCGAGTCGCGCCCGCGTCGCGCGCTATTCGCGCCAGTTCGCGCATGACGACACGACCGACGCCGCGGCCGCGCGCTTCCTGCGCCACGACGACGTGGCGCACGTACACGAGTTCACCGAAGTGCTCGCGAAACGCGTAGCCGACGAAGCGCGCATCCTCCGCCAGGAAGATCGTGCCGGGCACCATGTCCGCGACCCAGCGATCCACCTCGGGCACCGGATCGTCGAGTTCGAGCCCGGCGAAGAAGCGCGCGAACTCCGCGTGATGCTCGCGCGTGGCGGCGACGACTCGAAGTGCGCGGGACACCGGATCGATGCTAGCGCCCCGTGGATCCCCGAGTAGGATCCCGCATTCCCCGTCTCGCCGCCTCCCCCACTTCGAGGAACGCATGGCTTCGTCCGAATCGACCCAAGAACGCACGATCCTGGGTCATCCGTCCGGTCTGTTCGTCCTCTTCTTCGCCGAGCTGTGGGAGCGCTTCTGCTACTACGGGATGCGGGCGCTGCTCGTCTTCCACCTGATCGCCGAGTTCCAGAAAACGACGGGTGACGCGGCAGTCATCTACGGTGCGTACACCGCGCTCGTCTACGCGCTGGGCATCTTCGGCGGCTATGTCGCCGACCGCGTCCTCGGCTACTCGCGCTCGATCATTCTCGGCGGCGTGATCATGGCCATCGGCTGCTTCACGCTGCTCTCGAGGGACGAGACGTGGTTCCGCGTGGGGCTGGCGACGATCATCGTCGGCAACGGCCTCTTCAAGCCGAACATCTCGACGATGGTCGGCCGGCTCTACCCGCAGGGCGATCCGCGTCGCGACAGCGGCTTCACGATCTTCTACATGGGGATCAACCTGGGCGCGTTCCTCGCGCCGATCTTCTGCGCGCGCATCTCGCGCTGGATGAGCGACCTCGTCGATCCCGTGACGAACGCGACGGTGCCGGACTACCGCTACGGCTTCATGCTCGCAGGTATCGGCATGGTCCTCGGCATCATCGTCTTCGGCGCCGGCACGAAGAGCCTGCAAGGGAAGGGCGTGCCGCCGCCGGAACGGCGCGGTCCGATGCCGCTCGTGGCAGTGACCCTCGGCTGCATCGCGACGATCCCGCTGATGTACCTCTTGCTGCTGCGGAAGGAAGAGGTCGGCATCGCGCTCGGCCTGCTCGGCGCCGGGATGGTCGTCTACCTGCTCGCGTTCGCACTCAAGAGCGAGCGCGTGGTGCGCGACCGGATCTTCGCGCTGCTGATCCTGCTCGCGTGCAACGTCATGTTCTGGGCGAGCTTCGAACAGGCCGGCAATTCACTGAACATCTTCGCGGCGAACCACATCCATCACCTGCGCCTGGACATGTTCGACTGGACGATGCTCGCGGA
>CAZKIY010000355.1:0-4292 GCA_964552875.1 uncultured Planctomycetaceae bacterium | reverse complement strand
TCGGCGGCGGGATCCTGCGCCTCGGCGCGCGCTCGGTCGCGAATCGGATCGCGACGTAGGCGCCGAACTTCGCGGCGGGCACGGGCCTGCAGGTCACGCCCGGCACGACCTTTGATTTCCAGGTCTTCTATCGCGACCTCACGTTGCCCGGCGGCGCGGGCTTCAACCTCACGGACGCGGTCGCGATCCCGCTGACGCCCTGAACGCGGCGCGGGCGTGCGTTAGGCTGCGCGCCCCGCATGTCGACGCCGCGCATCTCGGTCTGCATCCCGACTTGGAACGGCGAGCGCGACCTCGCGCGGCTCCTGCCGGCCCTCGCGCGGCAACGCGTCGCCAGCGGATTCGAGATCGTGGCGATCGACTCGAGTTCGACCGACGGTTCCCGCGCGGCGCTCGAACGTGCCGGCGCGCGTGTCGCGACGATCCAACCGCACGAGTTCGGTCATGGGCGCACGCGCAACGAACTCGCGCGGATGGCCTTCGGAGAGATCGTGGTGTTCCTCTCGCAGGACGCCGAGCCGCGCGACGAGGACACGCTCGCGATGCTCTCCGATGCGCTCACCGATCCACGGACTGCGGGAACGTTCGCGCGCCTCTTGCCGCGTCCCGACGACGATCCGTTGACCGCGCGGACAGCTCTCGATCATCCCGACGCGAGCGATCTCGCGTGGGTGGGCGACCCTGGTTCGGCGCACGTGCGCTTCAACGACGTGGCCAGCGCGATTCGGCGCTCGATCCTGCTGGAGACGCCGCTTCCCGACATCGCGTTCGGCGAGGACGTCGCCTGGGCTCGCGCCGTCCTCGCGCGCGGTTTCCGCGTGAAGTTCGAACCGCGCGCCGTCGTTTTTCACGCGCACAGCTACACGCCGAAGCAGGCCTTCGAGCGTTATCGCGTCGACGCCGAGTTCCAACGCGTGATGTTCGGCCGCGTCGTGCGACCGCACGTGTTCTCCGTCGCGAAAGGCTTGGTCCACGAAATCCGCTCCGACATTGCCTACATGGCACGGCATGGCGGCTGGTCCCACTTGCCGCGCGCTTTCGAGCTGCGTGCCGCGCAGGTTCGCGGTCAGCGCGTCGGCAGCCGGGGATAGTCGAGCGGCCCCCTGGCTACGGCCGGTCCGGGCCGCTCCAATGGTCCCTCCCGTTCGTCCGACAAGCCTCCGATGCGCCCCCTCCGCTCGATCTCCGTCCTGATGCCCACGTGGCAAGGGCTCGAGTTCCTGGAGCGCGTTCTCGGCGCACTGGCGGCCCAGCGTTGTTCGCTGCCGTGGGACTTTCGCGCCATCGATTCGAGTTCGACGGACGGCACGTACGAGCTCCTCGCGGCTTGGTCGAAACGCTTCCCCGTCCCGTTCACTTACGAGCGCATCGACGGCGTGGAGTTCGATCACGGCGATACGCGCAACTTGCTCGCGGCGCGCAGCACGGGCGACCTGCTGGTCTTCCTGACGCAGGACGCGATTCCGAGTTCGGCGGAGTGGTTGGAGCAGCTCGCGGCGAACTTCCAGGACGAGCGCGTCGGCGCCGCGTACTGCCGCAACGTGCCGCGACCCGATGCGCGGCTGCTCACGAAGATCTTCAGTGCGAGCGACCTGGGCTACCAGGCCGGCCGTCGCGAAGTACGACTGCCCGACGCCGCGACCTACGCGCGGATGAACGCGCACGACCGCCGCGTGCTCTACAACTTCAACGATGTCGCCAGCGCGCTCCGACGCGAGCTGTGGGAGCGCCATCCGTTCCCGCGCACGTGGTTCGGCGAGGACATCCTGCAAGCGCGCGCGATCCTCGAGGCCGGATTCACCGTCGTGTACGACGACGCGGCGACGGTCGAGCACAGCCACGACTACTCGCCCGAGGAGACGCGGGCGCGGGCCACGATCGACGGACGTTTCAACGCCGAGTGGCTCGATCGCGTCTGCGTGGCGTCGAGGGACGACGCGCGGATCCTCGAGAAGCGCGTGCTCGAGGACGACAAGCGCGCGCTCGAGGCCGAGGGGTTGTCCGACGAGGCCTTGGGATCGCTCTTGGTCGAGGCCGCACGGCTGCGCGCGGCGGCGTTCGAGGGTCTGCACGACGGCGGACGCACCGAGAAGCGGCTCTCGGGATCGCGCATGCTCACGCGGTCACGACTCAAGATCCTCTACGTCGTGCACGGCTTCCCGCCGGACACGTGGGCCGGCACCGAGGTCTACACGCTGAACCTCGCGCGCGAGATGCGCGCGCTCGGTCACGATGTCGTGGTGATGACGCGCGCACCGGCGAAGGTTGCCGTTGCCGAGGGCGGTCCGGCCGATTTCAGCGTGCACGAGGACACGTTCGAGGACTTGCGCGTGCTGCGCATGACGAATCGACTCGCGCACCGTCGGCTTTCCGACGGATATCGCGACGAGCGCGCGGAAGCCGCATTTCGACGCGTTTTGGCGCTCGAACTACCGGACGTCGTGCACTTCCAGCACCTGATCCACCTCGGTGCGGGTCTCGTCGAGGTCGCGAAGGAGGAGGGCTTTCCGACGCTGCTCACGATCCACGACTACTGGGCTCTCTGCGCGCGCGTGCAGCTCATTCGGCCTGACGGCGTGCGTTGCGAAGAGAACCAGGGCGCGGGCTGCTTCCTGTGCGTCAAGGAGAAGCACTACGACAAGATCGGCGCGGCGCGCATCGCCGGATCCGTGCTCGGTCACGTCGCCGAGCTGGCTGCAGGACTCGCGGGGAAGGACGACTTCAAGCAGTTGATGGACCGCCACGAGTTCGTCCCCGCGGCGTACGCGGCGGCCGACTTGCGCGTTTCTCCCAGCCGATTTCTGCGACGCAAGTACGTCGAGACCGCGGGCTTCGACCCGCACACCTTGATCTACTCGGCGAACGGAATGCGCACGGATCACGTGCGCGCCGTCGCGAAGAAACCCGATCCCGCGGGCCGCATGCGTTTCGGATTCGTGGGTTCGCTCGTCTGGTACAAGGGCGGCGCGACGATGCTGGAAGCCATGCGTCGACTCGCGGGGAAACCGTGCACGTTGAACGTGTTCGGCGACTTCAAACCCGAGTCCGATGCGCACCACGCCGAGTTGAAGGCGCACGCCGGATCGAACGTCGTGTTCCGCGGTCGTTTCGACAACGCGAAACTGGCCGAGGTCTACGCCGAGATCGACGTGCTCATCGTGCCGTCCGTGTGGTTCGAGAATGCGCCGATCACGATCCACGAGTCGCACATGCTCGGTACACCGGTCGTCGCGTCGAACATCGGCGGGATGGCCGAGTTCGTGCGCGACGGCGTCGACGGCCTCCACTTCCAAGTGGGTGACGCGGACGACTTGGCTCGGACGCTCACGCGATTCCTCGACGAACCGACTCTGATCTCGCAGCTTTCGCGCGACTTCTTGGCGGTCAAGACGATCCAGGAGGACGCGGTGGCGACGCAGTTTCGCTATCGACAGCTGGCAGCGTCCGCGCTGGCGCGCACCGGCGCGTCGGGCGAGCGCGTCCTGGTCGATTCACCGGGGATCCAGACCGCGTCGCGCGAAGGCGGCGTCGAACAGCAGGGCGCCGACATGTTGCTCTTGCGCGCGCGCGCGCGCTCGGCGGTCGAATACGACCTCTTCGGCGCGGGCGGTGGACGCCGACGCATTCACGTCGACCAGTTCGCGCTCGGCGCGGAATCGACGCTCGAGCTCGGCGCGCGCGTCCTCGTCGACGGCGCGCACGTCGGTGACGTGCCCGCTCGAACTTCGGGCGGACGTGACGGACCGCTCTCGCACACGATCGAGTTGGACCTGCCGCGCGAAGCACGCCGCTTGCGCATCGAGACTCTGAAAGTCGGGCGCGACGAGACGCATGCGCGGGTGCTCCGCGTGCGCGTCGTGAGCGTTCCGCGAGACTCAGGGAAGTCACGGTGAAGCGGATCCTGAAGAAGCTCGTCGGCGGGGGTGCAGCGGAGATCGGAACTCCGCCGTCCTTCGCGACCCCGACCTCGAACGCGCCCGATCCGGTGCTCGTCGTGCAACCGGGCGGTCCGATTTCGGTGAAGGATCTTCCGCGCGCGTCGATCGTCATCCTGAACCTGAACGGCAAGCACCACTTGAAGGGCTGCTTCGAGAGCTTGGCAGCGCTCGACTATCCGAAGGATCGGCTCGAGGTCGTCCTCGTCGACAACGGCAGCGACGACGGCAGCGTCGAGGAGATGCGCGCCAAGCACGCTTGGGTCCGCCTCGAGCGCAACGAACGTAACGTCGGTTTCGCCGAGGGTTGCAATCAAGGTGCGCGCCTCGCGACGAAGCCCGAAGTGCTCGTCTTCC
>CAZKIY010000354.1:0-4292 GCA_964552875.1 uncultured Planctomycetaceae bacterium | reverse complement strand
GCTTCCTCGTAGCCGCCCGAGGGCGGACCGTCGAAGTCCGCGTGAGCTTCGAACGCCGCCGGCGCGTGGCCGGGTGCGGCGACTTCATCTCCGCGGCGACCGCGGCGACCGCGGCGACGACGACGCGAGCCGTCGTCTCCTTGCGGGGCTTGCGCGTCGGCAGCACCTCCGGGGAATCCCGCCGGAGAACCGCCCCCGAATTCTCCGGAGTGCTCGTGCGGTGCGACATCTTCCGCATCGCCGCCCGCGTCGTCGTCGGGGCGTGCGTAGACGACGTCTTCGCGCGCGTGACGCACCGGCGCCGATCGTCCAGCGCTCGCGGATCGGCCGACCTCGCGCGCAGCTCCCTCCAGGAACTGCGTCGGAATCGGATCCGACAGGAACAGCGAGATGCGATCGTAGAAGTTGATGCCCGCGTCCCAGGCCTCCATCGCGCGCACGACGATGACCTCGTGCTCACGCGCGGTTCGCTGCGCCGTTTCGAGCGCGTCTTCGGGCGTCAACGCGAGGTGGAGGAAGCGACGGCGTCCGGGGCGCAAACCGTAGCGACGCGCGCGGTCGGCGTCGGCGCGCGACACGCCGACGAAGAGTCGCTCGGGCGGGCGAGCCGCTTCGCCGGGCTGGACTTCGATCGAGTGCCCGTAAAGGGCGCGGATCCGGTCGCCGACGATTTCGTAGCGTTGTCGATCGCCCGACTCGACGGCTTCGCGCACGTCTTCCTCGGCGACGGACTCGCCCAAGCGCTCGTTCAGAGCGCGGATCACGTCGGTGAGCTCGCCGTACCCGTGGTCGTCGACCTCCAGGTCGAACTCGTCCGGCTGGTGCCGGAGCATGTAGGCGAGCGAGCGGGTGATGCGTTCGATCAGTGCGGGATGCGTCATGAGGTGCCGCGGGCCGGCAGCGCACCGATGCGCGCACAGGGCCCGTTTCGTAGGGCCGACAGTCTAGGGACGGCGCCGCCGGGATCCAACGCGCACGCGCCGACTCTCGCCGATCTGCCGGGTTTTCCGCGCTGGAATCGAACCCCGGTGAGAGCGCCGTTTCGGGCTCAGGCCGCGGTCGGGGCGGCGCGCCCCCCCACCGGGCTCGGAGTTTCCGGCAGCTGGCGCAGGTCGTACCCCTGGCGGCCCAGGTCCTCGAAGAACTCCTCCGTCCCCGTCAGGACGAGCCACAGGAGCTCGCCCGAGTCCTCGTCCCGCCACAGGATCCGAGCACGCGTGGTCGCTGCTCGATCCACTTCGAAAGTTCGCTGGTTCTTCATCTCGCGTGCCCTCTCTCGCTGCCTGACCCGACCCTTCAGATCGATCGTGCTTCTCGACGCACGAACCCTGCGCGGATTCCCCGATCAGGCCTTGTCGCGCGTCCCGTACGCCGGACACGAGGTGGTGTTCGCCCTCGGACAGGACCTTTGCGCTGCGCGGCTCGCGCGTCAGTTCCCGTAGCGCGGAAGTGCCCGGTCGACCTCGATCGACCAGCGGTCGAGGCCGCCTTCGAGATCCATCACGTCGGTGAAGTCGCGGGAAACGAGCAGCGCCGCGGCTTGGAGACTCCTGACCCCGTGGTGGCAGATGCACACGATCGCACGATTCGGATCGAGCTCGCCCGAACGGGCCGCGAGGTCGCCGCGTGGGATCGAGACGGATCCCGCGAGGTGCGCGAATTCGAATTCGTCCGGCTCGCGGACGTCGAGCAGGATCAAGTCGTCGCCGCGTGCAAGCCGGGCGCAGAGTTCGCGCGGTGCGATTCGCCGCGGGCTCGCGCTCATTCGCGGAACTCGAGCGGCTCGTGGTCGTACTCAGGTGGGATCGGCACGCCGAGAACGGACAGCGCCGTCGGTGCGATGTGAAGGAGATCCACGCCGCCTTCCGGGACCACGACTTTCTTGTTCGAGAAGAAAATGCCACGCACGAGGTCGTCGGCGACGGAGACGTGGTCGCCCGACCAATTGAGACGGTTGTCCTCGAACACGTCGGCGGGAACGAAAACGCCGGGCGTCGAGCTCTCGACGAGGCGAATGTCACCGAGCGTCGTCGCCCATGACACACGCCAACCTGCGTCGAAGCCGACGATGAGATCGGGCTCCTCGGAGAGGAACGGTCCCTCGTGGATCTCCGATGTGATGTAGACCCGGCGCACGGCGCGACCGGCGCCGTTCGTATCCTCGGTCGCGAGCAATTTCGCGCGGATCTCGGCCAGCAACGCGGCCGCATCCTGCGGATCGACGGTGCCTTGGCCTTCGCGACCGGCACGGTTCAAGTAGACGCCGCCCAGACCGACGGCGTAGGCCTTCGTCCGTGGCCAATCGACGAAAGACAGGGCGCGCCCGCCCGCCGGCGTCGTACCGGGCAGCAGTGCGAGGTAGCCCTCTTTCGCCAGCCAGTTGTTCAGGTGCGCTTGGCGCTTGAACGACTGGAATCCGTGATCGGCGCACACGAGCAGCGTGTCCCCGGATTTCAGGTGGTCCTTCACGACCTCTCCGACGACGCGATCCATCGACTGGTACGACGCGCGGATCGCATCGGAGAGCGCGATGTCCTCGCCGAAGAAGCGCGTACGCTGCGCAGCTTTCGCGGCGTCGTAGGCCGGATGCGTCGTGTCCGCGAACTGATACATCATGTGCTGCACGCGATCCGGCGTGCTCTCGACGAACATCAGCGCGCGCCAGTCCGATTCCTGGAGCGCCGCGCGCATCAGCGTCTCGCGCGAACGCTGCGTGGCTTCGATGTCCTCGAGGAACGTGATCGGATCGATCTCGCGGTCCTTGAACGGCATGGTGAGACAGGCCCAGCCGACGGTTTCGTACGGCGCGCCGGCCGCGTGCGCCAATTCGGCCGCGAAGCCGGGCGGTTGGCTGATGGGCTGCCACCACGCGGGATGCGCTGGGTCGAACTGCAGGAAGTCGACGAAGAGCTCGAACGGGTCGGCCTTCTTGATCAACTTCGTCCGCGTGATCGCGCGGACCTTGACGAGAGGCGAGAGTTCGAACGTCAGGTGGTACCAGCTCGACCACTGGCCCTCCTGCAACACTTGCGTCTGCTCGCCGATCGACACGTGAGCGCCGTCGGACTTCTGTTCGACTTGGAGGGGAACCGACACGCGGCCTTCGTCGGAAGAGCGGAACTTGTCGCGCAACTGGAGGCGCGGGAGCACTTCGGTCTGGATCTCGCGTTTCCGCTTGCGCAGTTCGGTCACCTCACCCGAAGACTGGCCCGGCTTGCCGAGGCGCGCATCGATGGCTTCGATCTCGCGCTCCGCTGCGTCGATCGCGACGAAATCGAAGGGACCGTAGATCCAGCTCTCGATCCGGCCGTCGCGTTCGTCGACGCGGAAGATGCGACCGGCCGTGCTGGTCGGTTGGCCGATCGGCGCGCGCTCGATCACCTTGGGGTCCGTCGTGTAGATGAACCAGTCGCCGTTGTTCGAGCGCACGTCGGGCACGCCGAGGCCGGACAGCACGCGCGCGCCGACGACCTCGGGCCGGTCCCAAGACATGGCGCTGTCGATGACGATGCTCTGGACTCCGGCCTTGGCCGCGACTTCCCAGAACGGGGCCGTTTTCGTGGGGTTTCCGACGACGTCGGAGATGCTCCGCGGCACGTAGCCGGTCGAAACGTGCGTCGCAACGGCGCCGACAGCACCGAGGACGAGCGCCATCGGGACGGCGACCCGCGCGCGGATCTTGAGGAGGCCCGCGAAGACCAGCAGGAACACGAGCATCGCGCCGATGCCGACCGCGGCAGAGAGGAGGATCGGGTTCCATCCGAGCAAAGTCCTCTCGAGGAACGGCAGGTCGAACGTGTCCGATCGGCGCGCAGTGTGCGTGACGTGACCGAGAGCCGGCATCGGTGTGCCGTCCGGCGCGAGCTCGCGCTTCACGAAGCCCGGGATCCCGGTTTTCGCCGGATTCTGGCCCGAGTTCAGCGCGGCCCACGAGACCGGCGACTCGGCCGGCATGGTCGTGCCGAGCGGCGCGAACGTGCCGGTCTCGCGCAGTCGCGCGAGGTTCGGCAAGAGACCCTCGTCCATGAAGCGTTCGGTCGTGCGCGCGTCGGCGCCGTCGAAGCCCAGGACGATGAGGCGGCCCGTGGGCGCGGCTCCGAGCACGGGCTCGGTCGCGCGGACCGACGAGAGGGTCGCGAGGAGCACCAGGAGCGCCGCGAGGGCAAGTCGAAAAGGCATCGGGGAGGGCGGCGCGGAGGACGGTCGGAAAGAATGGCTGCTAGGATCGGAACGCGGACGCGCGCCGAAGGCTCGGCGAGCGCTACGAACGATGCGGTACGAGCGCGAGAGGA
>CAZKIY010000353.1:0-4299 GCA_964552875.1 uncultured Planctomycetaceae bacterium | reverse complement strand
CACGGTGCGGCACACGAGGCGACGCACGGTGCGCACGGCCATGCGCACGGAGACCACGAAGTGCACGCCGATCACGGCCACACGAAGGTCCCCGCCGGCATCGGCGCGCTCGCGCCCGTCCTCGCCGCTCTCTCGATGTATGCGGCGTTCGCTCTCGCGCTGAAGGGTTTCTTCGCGCTGAAGGAGCTGGGCGAAGGCGCGCGCGTCCTGCGCTCGACCGCTTGGGCCTGGATCGACACCGGCACCTTCGGCATCGACATCGCGATGCACCTCGATCCGCTGTCGAGCGTGATGACGCTCGTCGTCACCGGCATCGGTGCGCTGATTTTCACGTACGCCGCCGGCTACATGAAGGGCGACCCGGGCTACGCCAAGTTCTTCGGGTACTTGGCGCTGTTCGCGTTCTCGATGCTCATGCTCGTCCTGTCGTCGAGCCTCATCGGGCTCTTCGTCGGATGGGAAGGCGTCGGCCTGTGCTCGTACCTCCTGATCGGCTTCTGGTACCAGAAGAACGGTCCGGCGGAAGCGGGGCAGAAGGCCTTCGTCATGAACCGGATCGGGGACGCCAGCTTCCTGCTCGGCACGTTCCTCTTGGCGCAGATGTTCAGATCGCTCGACATGGCCGCGATCAACGCGGGCGTCCCGGGATCGATCGCAGCGCACGCGCCGGAACTGTTCCTCGCGGGTCTTTTCCTCTTCGGCGGCGCGTGCGGCAAGTCGGCGCAGATCCCGCTCTTCACGTGGTTGCCCGACGCCATGGCCGGTCCGACGCCGGTGTCGGCGCTGATCCACGCGGCGACCATGGTCACGGCCGGCGTCTACCTCGTCGTGCGCATGAACCCCTTGTTCGCGGCGAGCCCGACGCTGCTCGCGATCATCGGCATCGTCGCCGCACTGACGGCGTTCGTCGCCGGCACGACGGCGCTCGTGCAGCGCGACATCAAGAAGGTGCTCGCGTACTCGACCGTTTCGCAGCTCGGCTTCATGTTCCTCGGGCTCGCGACCGGCGCGTGGGCCGCGGCCGTCTTCCACCTCGTCACGCACGCCTTCTTCAAGGCGCTCCTCTTCCTCGGTGCCGGATCGGTGATCCACGGCATGCACGAGGAACAGGACATGCACAAGATGGGTGGGCTCAAGCGCTACATGCCCATCACCTTCGCGACGTTCATCGCGGGCGCGGCAGCGTTGTCCGGGTTGCCGCTCCTGTCAGGCTTCTTCTCGAAGGACGAGATCCTGGCGCACACGTTCGCGCAGCGCTCGCCGCTCTTCTACGCGTTGTGGGCCGTCGGTTTGCTCACGGCGATGCTCACGGCGTTCTACACGTGGCGCATGGTCGCGTTGACCTTCTTCGGGAAGGAACGCTTCGACGCAGCCAAGGTCCATCCGCACGAGTCGCCGGCGTTGATGACGCTGCCGCTCGTCGTGCTGGCGATCCTATCGGTCGTCGGTGGCGCGCTCGGCCTGCCGATCGTCTTCGGAGCGCCGCACTTGCTCGCCGAGTGGCTCGAGCCGGTCACGCGCAGCGGCACGGCGATCCTCCGGGCAAGCCACGGCGAGCACGAGCCGCTGCCGCACACGACGGAGTGGATCCTGCTCGGCGTCGGCGCGCTCATCGCGATCGTCTTCGCCGTGCGCGGCTTCCGCGCGTACGTCGGCGGCACGGCACGCGACCTCGAGCGCGAAGCGAAGAGCCCGCGTCTCGCCGCGTTCCTGGGCGACGCGTGGACGATCGACACGAAGTACACGAGCTTCGTCGTCGGCCCGGTGAAGCTCCTCGCCTTCGTCATCGCCGTCGTCATCGACGCGTTCGCGATCGACGGACTCGTGAACGGTATCGCGGCACTCACGCGCGGCATCGGTGGGCGCGTCCGCAAGATGGCGGACGGCAGCATCGCGACCTACGGCCTGTGGATGGGCGCGGTCACCGCCCTCATGGCCTTCCTGTTCCTGTGGAAGCGCTGATCCCATGGCAATCAACGTGATGACCCTGTCGGTCCTCGTCTTCCTGCCGCTCGTCGGCGCGCTGCTCATCGCGGCGACCCCGAAGAAGGCCGTGGGAATGCAGCGCGGCATCGCGCTCCTAACGACGCTCGCGGTCGCAGCGATCGGCATCGTTGTGTGCCTGCGCTTCGACGGTTCCAGCGCCGCGATGCAGTTCACGGAGACCGCGGCGTGGTTCACGCTCCCCGGCGGAATCGACGTCCATTATCGACTGGGCATGGACGGCATCTCCGTCCTGCTCGTCGGCTTGACCGCGATACTCGGACCGATCGTCGTGCTCTCGACGTGGGGCCACATCAACGTTCGCGTCAAAGAGTTCATGGTCTGGCTGCTCGCGATGCAGACGGGCATGCTCGGCGTGTTCCTCAGCCTCGACCTGATCCTCTTCTACGTGTTCTGGGAGACGAGCCTCGTCCCGCTGTACTTCATCCTCGGCATCTGGGGCGGCGAGCGACGGCTGTACGCGACGATCAAGTTCTTCCTCTACACCTTCGCCGGCAGCGTGGTGATGCTCGTCGCTGCGATCTGGTTGATCTGGACCGCGGGCATCACAGACGTCGTGCGCTTGCTCGACATCGCCGGCCAGATGCCCGTCGAGACGCAGACCTGGCTCTTCGCCGCGTTCGCCTTGGCGTTCGCGATCAAAGTGCCGCTGATGCCGTTCCACACTTGGCTGCCCGACGCGCACACCGAAGCACCGACTTCGGGCTCGGTGATCCTGGCGGGCGTGCTGCTCAAGATGGGCACGTACGGTCTGCTGCGTTACGGCATCCAGATGTTCCCCGGCGCCGCGTTGGAGGCCGCCCCCTGGATGATGGCGCTCGGCGTCCTCGGCATCGTTTACGGCGCGTTCCTCGCGATGGCGCAGACGGACGTGAAGCGGCTCATCGCGTGCTCGTCGGTCAGCCACCTCGGTTACGTCGTGCTGGGTCTCTTCGCGCTGACGGAAGCGGGTCTGCGCGGCAGCTTGCTCCAGATGGTGAACCACGGTCTCTCGACGGGACTGCTCTTCCTCTTGATCGGGATGATCTACGAGCGCCGCCACACGCGTGCGCTCGACCAATACGGCGGCATCGCCGGCGTGATGCCGATCTTCGCGCTGTTCCTCGTCTTCGCGGTCCTGTCGAGCGTCGGCCTGCCCGGCCTCAACGGTTTCGTCGGCGAATACTTGATCCTCCTGGGCACATGGCAAGCTTCGCCCTGGCTCGCCGCGATCGCGGTGACCGGCGTGATCTTCGGCGCGATCTACTTGCTCATGGCGACGCGCAAGATGCTCTTCGGGCCACTCGTTCACTCGGAGAACAAGTCGCTGTCGGACCTCAACGGCCGTGAAGTCGCATTGATGCTCCCGATCGTCGTCTTGTGCGTCTGGATCGGCGTGCAGCCCAACGTATTCCTGGATCGCACGGATGCGTCGTTGCGCGGCGTCACCGACCGCATCGAAAGCGCACGCAAGGTCCGCACGGCCAGCGTCGAAGCGACACCGGTTCACCGCCTGGAGATCGAAGCTCGATGAACTCCGATATCGCCAGCCGGATCCTGTCGCAGACGACGCTCGACGCGAGTGGGCCGTTCTTGGCTCTCGCGATCGGCGTCCTCCTGCTCGTCTTCGTCGAGCTGTTCAGGGCGCTCCAGCCCCTGCGTAGCGTCGTCTTCCTGGCCACGCTCGCGGCGACAGCATGGGCCGCGACGCGCACCATGTTCGGGCCGGAACTGTCGGTTTTCGAAGGCACTTACGTGGCGAACAGCACGACGAGCTCGTGGTCGCTGCTCTTCGTCGCCACGACCTTGATCGCTTGGGCCTTCGGTCGGAAGTACTACCGCGAGGAAGCGCACCTCGAGGGCGAGCACGACATCCTCTTGCTCACCGCGGCCTCAGGGATGGTGCTCATGGCGGGCTCGCGCGACCTGCTCGTCTTCTTCGTCGGCCTCGAGACACTTTCCGTTCCGCTCTACGCCTTGGCCGGTTTCCGCCGCTCAAGGCGCGAATCCGTCGAAGCCGGCCTCAAGTATTTCGTCCTCGGCGCCTTCGCGGCCGCGATCTACTTGATGGGCGCGGCGTTCGTGTACGCCGGCACCGGCACGCTGCAATTGTCGGGGATCCAAGCGCGCAGCGACCTGCTCGAGCAACCGCTCGCGGTCACCGGCGTCGCGATGCTCGTCGCCGCGATCTTCTTCAAGATCAGCGTGTTCCCGTTCCACCTGTGGGTTCCCGACGTCTACCAAGGCGCGCCGAGCCCGGTGACGACGTTCATGGCGACCGGCACGAAGGCCGCCGCGTTCGCGTTCCTCTTGCCG
>CAZKIY010000352.1:0-4300 GCA_964552875.1 uncultured Planctomycetaceae bacterium | reverse complement strand
CACGAGGTCCGTGACCACGAAGTCGAAGGGCTCGCCGAGCTGCTCCGCGGCCTGGAGTCCGTCCGCGGCCGTCGCGACCTCGAATCCGTGGCGCGTCAGGCCGCGCGCGAGCAGGTCGCGCCCGATCGGTTCGTCCTCGACGAGCAGGATGCGCCCTTGCGTCATGAGCTCGGCTCCGCATCGCGCGGCCAGCGCAAGGTGCACGTCACGCGGCCGTCGGCCTCCTCCAGATCGATGCAGCCGCCGGCGTTCGCCGCGATCTGGCGCGAAATCGGCACCCCGAGTCCGAGCCCGAGGTCGCGTGTGTCCGCACGCGCGTGCAGGCTGCCGCGGTTCTCGATGCGCAAGGCCCAATGTCCATTGCGCTCGCCGAGATCCAGGCGCACGGTGCCGCCCGGCGGCGACGCTTCGACCGCGTTGCGCAGCAGATTGTCGAGCACGATGCGCAGGGCCGATCGCGACGACGAAACGACCGCACGCGGCGGTTCGCGCTCCCATTCGAAGCTCACGCGCCCGGGATGGATCCGCGTCATGGCGACGACCGATTCGCGCGCCGCCTGAGCCAGGTCGGTCTGGTCGGATTCACCGCTCTCCGGGCGTGCCAGGCGGTAAACGAGGTCGACAGCGCGATCGATGCGCTCGAGGCTCGCTTCGAACTCTGCCTCCAGCGGGTGGTCGCGCAGACCGGGGACCCCGTGGCGCTGCTCGTCCACGATGAGGCGCACGGTCTGCAGCGGGTTGCGCACCTCGTGCGCGACGGACGCGGCCATGCGACCGAGGACCTGGAAGCGGCGCTCGCGCTCCTCCTCGACGCGCCGCGTTTCGCGCGCGCGCAGCGACTGGATCTTGTCCGTCAGCAGCCAGGCCGTGATCCCGAAACCGGCCGCGGTGATGGTGACCTCGACGTACTCGAAGCTCGCGTGGAGGCCCGCGAGCTGCGAATCGAGTTGTTCCGTGAACATGTCGGTCGCGAAGAACGCCATCCCGCAGAATCCGATGCTCGTCCCGACCAACCAGGGCAGCGCGCGTTCGTGCGTGGCTTCCTCGACGGCGGTCGAATCGTCGAACTCGTTCCACGGGAGCCAGCCGAGGCGACGGAACAAGGCCGCGAGCGTGCACGCCACGGCCCACGCGACGGCGATCGACCACGGCTCGTGCGACGGTTGGTGCGCTCCGCGCGCGTGCTGCCCCAGCGCGAAGAGCAGCCCGAGCAGAAGCCCCGGCGCGAGCCACAGCCAGCGGTGTCGCGTGCGGAGCGACGCGCCTACGAAGTAGAGCGACATCCACGCGAAACCCGACGACGCATGTGCGCCGGGCGAACCCAGGAGGTCCCAGATCGACGATCGGCCGTCCGTTCCCGGCCAGGGCTTCCGGCCCCCGAATCCGATCGTGTCCCACGGTGTCACCTGGTCCGCGAGTTCCTTCCAGGCGCCGGTGATCGCGACGGTCGCGAGGAGGGACGCGGCGAGGTAGGCGAAGCGGCGCGCGTTCGCGCTCCAGCGCGGATCGCGCCACCGGGCCGCTGCGATGACGATCAGCGCAGCCGTGCCGGCCACCACGACCCACTTGCCGCCGACGTGGAGCACGCCCTCGAAGAACCAGCCCCGACGCAACGGGAAAGCACCGACTTCGACGTCGTAGAACGGCCGGAGGGAGTCGCGGTCGAAGGCTGAGCGTCCGATCAGGAAAGCCAGCACGCCCAGCGCCACGATCGGCGCCGCGACGCGCGTCAACCACCAGTGGAGCGTGTCGGCTCGACTACGGGACATGCGGCAGACGATAGCGTCCTCCCTCGTACAACAACGAGGCGGCCTGGAACGCAGCAGCCGCGCGATCGGCGTCCGCGAGCCGAGCCGGGCTGCCCTTCAGGCGTTCGAACTTGTCGGATTCGCGGCCTTCGCGCCGATAGAACGTCGTCGTGCCGCGCAATCCGAGCACAGTCAGGCTCGTGTCCGTGAGCAGCCCGATGTTGCGGTTGTGGATCAGCCACGCGCGTCCCGGACCATCGTCGTTCGCGCCGAGGAGGTCGCTCCCGAAGAACGGCGCGGCGTAGTCCACGCCGGCGATCGACAGGAGCGTCGGAGCCAGATCGACCTGCGAGCAGAGACGCGGGATCATTCGGCCGGTGTACTTCGCGTCCGGCGCGACGATCAACGCCGGGACGCGGTAGCTCGCGGCGGGGATCTCCTCCGAGCCGTACACGCGCGCGCCGTGGTCGCCTACGAAGAGCACGACGGTGTGCTCGAGCAGACCCTCGGCCTTGGCGCGGTCGAGGTACTGCGCCAGCGCGCGGTCGGCGTAACGCACGGCGTTGTCGCGCGTGTCCCGCGGTTGCGCCTTGGTCCAGGAAAACACGAGGAACGTCCCCCAGACGACGGCCAGCACGGTCGCCGTCTTCGCTCCGCGCCCGCGCCGGCCGAAGTAGCGCCAAGCGAGCGCGCTCGACACCAGGAGGACCGCGGCCTGCCAGGCCGACGCCAGGAGCTTGTCCCCGCGCAGGCCGGTCACGGGGCTGTCGGGCGTGAGGTAGGGCTTGTGGTTGCTGACCGTCAGCGCCGTGCCGAAGAACGGGACGCCGTCGCGCGCCGCCGCGCGCTGGCGCTCGAGCAGCGTGTCGAACATCGTCTCGTCCGCCACGCCCCAGATCGTGCGGAACGCGTCGTCGGGGAAGCTCGAATCGCCGACGAGCGAGTCCTCGTGGAACTGGTCCCAGCCGTTGCGCAGCGCGAAGGACTTCATGCCGTCGAACGCGCCGTCGCCGCCATAGACGAACTCGGTCCGATAGCCGCCGGATTTCAGGACGCGCGCGATCGTGGCCACGTCGTCGGACTTCTCGCGCTTCCAAATGGAATCGCCGGGAAGTGGCACGAACGAGCACAAGACGCCTTCCAGGCCGCGAACCGTTCGATTGCCGGTGGGGACGACATTCGTGAGGTAGAGCCCGCTCTGCGACCAGCGATCGAGGCCCGGGGTGCAGTTTCTCGGACCGCCCAGGCTGCCGACGAATTCCGACCCGAAGCTCTCGCCGAGCACGATGACGACGTCGAGGGGCTTGGCGCGACGCTCGGCAGCGCGGAACGTGCGCGCCGGAGCGTCGAGCCCGGGCAGCCCGACCTCGGTCTTCGCCAGTTCTTCGAGTTCGGCGGCGGGAACCGTGCGGTAGTAGCTGGCGTAGTCGAGGCCCGACGTCTGGAACGCGTGCACCAGTTGCACGAGCCCGTTCGATGCGACCTCGTCGTTCGAGCGGTCGCCGGAATCGCGCGGCGGGAGGACGTAGAGCAGTGCCAGCGCGGCGGCGCCGGCGAAGATCGCAGCCGATGCGTGCCGAGCGCGCTTCGGCCAAGCGCGGGGCGCGACGGTCGATCCGCGCAGGAAACGCTGGACGCTCCAGGCGATCCCGGCGCCAGCGAGGAGCGCGAGTCCGACGTAGAGCGGGACCGGGTAGCTCTCCCAGACGTTGCCCACGACCTCGCCCGGGAAGAGCAAGTAGTCGAGCGCGACGTGGTTGAAGCGCGCGTCGAACTCATCGAAGAAGAAGAACTCGACGAACGCGCCGAACACGGCCACGGCCCCGAAGATCGTGACGAGCACGAAGCGCAGTCGGGGGCTCTCCTGCTCGCCCGATCGAAGGGCCAGCACGAAAGCGATCGGGGCGAGGAGCACGATCGCGACGAGGGCGTCGATCCCCGCTCCAATCGCCAGCGCGCGCGCCCATGCGCCCGGATGCGATGCCAAGCCACTGTGGAACGCCAGTGCGATTCTGGTGACCGCTCCGAGGCCGACGAGAAACGCCCAGAGAAACAAGAGCAGGCGCGTGCGCCGTTGACTTGGCCCGATCGAGTTCACCATGGCAATCACTCCCAACGCCCAAGCTACGGGAGCGAGCGGCCCGGCCACGTCAGTACCTTCGTACCCCGGCCGTGCTTTCGGGCACCTTCAACTGGTCCACAGACCGCGTTCGGCGGTACTAGGCAGCGAGTGGTGATGCCGACCCTCGCGCTGCGCTACGGTCGATTCGGACTTGCGAGCCCCGACGGCAAGAAGCCCGTGGTGAAAGTCACTACTGCGGCCAAGCACGCTCGAGCGCTGCGGCGCCAGGCTAGGCAAGTCGTGCTCAGTAGCCGTGGAGGCCACCTCCGCCGTCTTTCCGTCGCCGGCCTGCATCGCTCGAGCGTGCTCGGCCTCGCGACGTGGCTTTCACCACGGACTGCTAGAAGCCCGGCCCGTGCCCACTACGGCTCTTCGTCGTCGTCCCCACCCAGCACGGCGAGGAACGCCTTCTGCGGGATGTCGACGTTGC
>CAZKIY010000351.1:0-4348 GCA_964552875.1 uncultured Planctomycetaceae bacterium | reverse complement strand
CGCTCCAGGCTGTCCGCGACGCGCGCGTCGATCAGCTTCTCGTCGACGCCCAGATTCGCGCCGGCTTGGACGCGCAGCCGTTCCTTCACGCGGTCGGTGAGAATCTGCGTCTTGGCCGCGCGGATCTCCGTGTCCGTGGTGAGCTTCTGGCTCCGCATGAATTGCTTCAGGTCCCGGTCCAGACGCGACGCGGTGATGATGTCCTGATTGACGACCATCTCGATTCGGTCGACCGCGCGCCACGGTCGGGCGGCTGCCGGGGCGACCTCCGTCGCGTCTTGCGACAGGAACGCGCCGAGAAGGAGCAAGAGCGTCATCGTGGACGCGGCATCGTCGGGGTCACGGGCGCGCCGCGCAAGAGTCGCTCGAACCATTGCAGCGCTTGTGCACCGGACTTGTGATCCGGCGGGATCGGCAAGTGCATCAGACCCGTGCGAATCGGCCGCACTTCCAAGCCGCGCAGATCGAGCGCGCTCTCGAGTGCCACACGGTCGGCGTATTCGAGCACGTAGACGTCCTTGCGCCACAGGAGCCGTCGTATCCCGATCTCCTCGAGGCGTGCTTTGAGTCGGAACAGGCGCACGAGGTTCTCCGCTTCCTCGGGGATGCGGCCGAAGCGATCCCGCAGTGTCTCCAGTGCGCGTTTCATCTCGGCGTCGTCGTGGATCGCGCTGAGCTGGCGGAGGACCTCGACGCGCGCCCGTCCGTCGGGGATCCACGCGTCGGATAGGAATGCGCGAATCCCGAGCTCGAGTTCCGCGCCCTGCGATTCCTGAGCTGCGACTACGCCGTCGATGTCGACCTCGCCACCGGCGCGCAACTTCTCCGTCGTCTGGTGGAGGAGCCGACAGTACATGTCGTAGCCGACGGCCGCGATGTGACCGGATTGCTCGGGACCGAGCAGGTTCCCCGCGCCGCGGATCTCGAGGTCCTTCATGCTGATCTGGAATCCCGCGCCGAGTCGCGTGAGTTCCTCGAGCGCCTTGAGTCGTTCCTTGGCCTCGTCACGCAGCGGTTTCCACTTCTCGACCAGCAGGTAGCAGTGCGACTTCGCGGTGCCGCGGCCGACGCGGCCGCGCAATTGGTGCAGCTCGGCGAGACCGAATTCGTCGGCGTGATCGATCACGATCGTGCCCGCACTCGGAATATCGATGCCGCTCTCGACGATCGTCGTGGAGACGAGGACGTCCACGGACCCGCGGATGAACGCGTCCATGACCTTCTTCAACTCACGCGCCGGCATCTGGCCGTGACCGATCGCGTACGAACACTCCGGGACGAGCATCTGAATCCGCAGCGCAACTTGCTCGATCGAATGCACGCGGTTGTGGAGGAAGAAGACCTGACCACCGCGGTTCTTCTCGCGTAGAAGTGCTTCGCGGATCAGAGTGTCGTCCTCGCAGAAACCGAGGACGGTCTCGATCTCCTGGCGGCCCTCGGGCGGGATCGCAAGAGCCGAGATGTCCCGCAAACCCGAGAGCGACATGTGCAGCGTGCGCGGGATCGGCGTTGCCGACAGCGTCAAGAGATCCATCTCCGCGCGGAGCTTCTTGAAGTGCTCCTTGTGCGTGACGCCGAACCGCTGCTCTTCGTCGACGATCACGAGTCCGAGACGCGCGAAGTGCACGTCCTTCGAGAGGATGCGGTGCGTGCCGATCAGGATGTCGATCTCGCCCTTCGCGACGCGTTCGAGGATCGCGCGCTCGTCCTTGCCCGTGACGTGACGCGACAAAGCCGCGACTTCGACCGGGAAATCGGCCAGTCTCTCGCGAAAAGTCGCCTCGTGTTGGCTGGCCAGAACCGTCGTCGGAACGAGCACTGCGACTTGGCCGCCGGCGCAAGCGACGCGGAACGCCGCGCGGATCGCGAGCTCGGTCTTGCCGAACCCGACGTCGCCGCACAGGAGGCGATCCATCGGTCGATCTGCTGCGAGATCGGACCCGATCTCCTTGTCGGCCGTGATTTGGTCCGCGGTCTCGGTCCAGGGGAACGCCTCGATCATCTGCGTCACGAGTGCTTCGTCGGTTCCCCACGGGATCCGTTGACGCAATGCGCGACGAGCTTGGACCTCGAGCAACTCGGTCGCGAGGTCTCGGATCGCGCGCTCGACCTTCTCCTTGCGCTTGCGGAACGAGCTCGAGCCGATGCGGTCGAGCGGCGGCGCGGTGGATCCGGTCCCGATGTACCGCTGCACCATGTCGATGCGCGACGCCGGAACGAACAGCGAGACCTCGTCGGCGAACAGGAGGTGGAGGTGCTCTTCCTCGCCGCCGCTGCGCTCCATGCGCTTCAGTCCCGCGAAGCGCGCGAGACCATGCACGGCGTGTACGACGAGGTCGCCGACCTTCAATTCGAAGAACGACTGCAGCGCGCGCACCTTGTGGGGTTCGCGCGTCTTCATCGTGGCGCGGCGCCCGACGATGCCGAGCAGCTCGCGGTGGTTGACCACGACGAGCTTCGCGGCCGGCAAGCGGAATCCACGCGCGAGCGAGCCGACGCGCGTCTCGACGCCTTCCCCGCCGCCGTTCTCGGCGATGACCTGCGTGAAGCGCTTCTCTTCGGCCTCCGTTTGGCACAGGACGATCACGCGTGTGCCGTCTTCGGCCGCTTCCCGCAGCGCTTTCGGCGCTTCGCGTGCGTTCGTGGAGAGACCTTGGACGGATCGTGTGTCGAAAGCCGAACCACCCGGCAGGCTTTGCAGGTCGAGCGTGCGTCGCTCGCGTACCAACGCGTCGAATTCGAGCAGCGCGCGCGTGTGGCCCGCCGACTGGATGCGCAAGCCGCCCGCGCGATCCTCGAGTCGCAACGGCTCGATTCGCACGAACACGGCCGTGGGTCCGGCGAGGCTCGCCGGAAGCGCGCCCTGTCCTTCCTCGATGCTCCCGGCATCGGAAGCGAGACTGACCTGCACGGCCGTGTGCGACTCGACGCTGCGCTGATCGACCGGATCGAACGTGCGCAGCGACTCGATCTCCTCGCCGAAGAGCTCGATACGAATCGGCAGCTCGCTCGAGTACGTGTAGAGATCGAGGATCTCGCCGCGCAGCGAAACTTCGCCGGGGCGCTCGGCCAGCGGCGTGCGCTGGTACCCGCTGGTGACGAGTCGCTCGAGCAAGGCCTCGGGATCCAACGTGTTGCCGACCTGGAGTCCGAGCCAGTTCTTCTCGAGCTCTGCTCGACCTTGGATCGGTTGAAGCATCGACACGAGCGACGCGACGAGCAGTCGCGGTCGCGACTCCGGCGGGCCCGCGAGGCGCTGCGCGACTTGGAGCCGTGCGCGCAACCCGCCCAAGTCCGCTTCGCCCGTGCGCAGTGCCGTGCCGAGGCCCTCGCGCGCCGGTAGCCATGTCGGGTCGGCGCCGAAACTGGCCAAATCGTCGGCGAATCCTTGTGCTTCCGCTTCGCCCGAGGTCACCACGACCCACGGTCCCTGGGCGCGGGCAGCGAGCCACGCGAGCACGAGCGCCTGCGAGGAACCCCACAAGTTGCCCGCCAGGACGGACCGCTCGCGCTCCATCGCGCGCGCCAACTTCTCGAGCTCCGGCGTGGCGAGCTGCGACGCGTCGATCACGACGGCGGCCGGACGCGCGCGGGCGCCGACGGTCGATTCCGTGGTCGCGCTCAACTTCGATCCGATCCGAACTCGGACCCAGACTCTTCGAGGACGAGGAGCGCCTCGCGAGCAGCCCAGGTTTCGGCTTCCTTGCGCGTTCGACCCCACGCGCTCGGGAAGCGGCGATCGGCAACTTCGACCGCGATCTGGAAGGCGCGCGCGTGCGCCGCACCGCGTTCATCGAGCAACGCATAGACGGGGAGGCTGCCGAGATCGCGCTGGCAGATCTGTTGGAGTTCCTGCTTGGGGTTCAGTCCTTCGGCCGGCTCGCGGACGCGGGCCAGCGCCTCGCTCAAGGTCACGTGGACGAACGCTCGAACCGCTTCGAGGCCGCCGTCGAGGTAAACAGCGCCGAGCACGGCCTCGTACACGTTGGCGAGGACGGACCGCGGCAGTGCGCGGTCGCGCAAGCCGGCGCCCAAGGTCACGAGCGAGTCCAATCCGAGCCGAAGCGCGGCTTCCGCCAGTGATTTTCGCGAAACGACGGAGGCCTTGCGCTCGGTCATCTCGCCTTCTTGGAGCTCCGCGCCCGCCGTGCGAAACAACTCCTCGGCGATCACGAGGTCGAGCGCCGCGTCCCCGAGGAACTCGAGTCGCTCGTTGTCGCGTTCGCTGCCGACCGAGCTGTGCGTGAGTGCCAGCTCGAGGAGCGCGGGGTCGCGGAAATCGTGAGGGACGGTCGGCATGCTGCCGGCGGATTCCGCGAAGGATCCGGATCCGGACCGGCACAGTATA
>CAZKIY010000350.1:0-4350 GCA_964552875.1 uncultured Planctomycetaceae bacterium | reverse complement strand
GCCGCGCCGGTCCCATGCCGTACAAGAGGCCGAAGTTGATCGCCTTGGCGCGTGAGCGCATCTCGCGTGACACATCGCTTTCCGCGACACAAAAGATCGTCGCCGCAGTCGCCGCGTGCACGTCGCGACCCTCGGCGAACGCGCGCACGAGCCCGGGGTCGCCGCACAAATGCGCCAAGATGCGCAGCTCGACCTGCGAATAGTCGGCCGACAAGATCACCCAGCGTCCGTGTTCGTCGGGCAGACGAGGCACGAAGGCGCGACGTAGCTCGCGGCCGCGCGCGGAACGAACCGGGATGTTCTGCAGGTTCGGATCGCTCGAAGCAAGACGACCCGTCGCCGCGCTGACTTGACTGAACGAGCTGTGCACGCGCCCGTCCTTTCGGTCGACGAACGTCGGCAAGGCGGAGACGTACGTGCTGGCGAGCTTTTGCATCTCGCGGTACTCGAGCAGTGCCGTCACGATCGGCACGTCCCCGTAGTGCTGCTCCAAAGTCGCCGCATCGGTCGCGTAGCCGGTCTGCGTCTTCTTCGCGCGCTTCACGCCCGCAGCGACGTGGATCTCGAGCTTCTCGAAGAGCACTTCACCGAGCGCCTTCGTGCTGTTCACGTTGAACGGTGCGCCCGCGAGTTCGTGAATGCGCGCGACGACCGTCGCGATCTCGATCTCGAGGCCGCGGCCGATCTCTTCGAGCACCGGAACGTCCAACCGGATCCCGCGACGCTCCAGTGCGGCGAGGACGGGGACGAGCGGCATCTCGAGATCTCGGAACAGTCCTTCGGCTGCGTTTTCGGCCAGTTCGGCTTGCAGCGGCGCGAGCAACCGGAACGTGGCATCCGCGTCCTCGCAGGCGTACTCCGCGACTTTCAGAACAGGGACCTCGGCCATCGTGATCTGGCTCTTGCCCGTTCCGATCAGCGCCGAAGTCGGGATCTTCTGCAGATCGAAGAAGCGCAGAGCGAGGTCGTCGAGGTTGTGACGCCGCGCCGCGCCGACCGCGGAGAAGCTCGCGACCATCGTGTCGAACCACGGCGGCGGGATGTCGATGCCGTGCGCGTGCATCACGAGCCAGTCGTACTTCGTGTTCTGACCCACGCGGCGCAACGCTGGATCCGTGAGCAGCGGCCGCAACGCCTCGAGGATGGCCGGCATGCCGCCCTCCATCACCGGCGGCTCGGCGTTCATCGGCACGTAGAACGCGCGCATCGGTTTCGCGGAGAACGAGCAGCCGACGAGGCGCGCTTGGAGCGGCATCAAACTGGTCGTCTCCGTGTCGAAGGCGAACATGCCGGCTTCGGAGAGTTCGCGGATCATCGCCGCCAGGCCGGCTGCGTCGCCCACGAGCACGTAGTCGCGGGCTTCGATCGCCCTGGGTCCCGCGATGACCTTGGGCACGAGGGACTTGAAGTCGAGACGGCGGTACAGCTCGGTCAACGCCTTCGCGTCCGGCGCCGGCGGCTTCAACCCGCTGAAGCCGGGATCGAGCGGAACATCGCGACGAATCGTCACGAGGTCCCGCGAGAGCTTCAGTTGCTCGAGATCGCGCCGGATCGAGTCGCCGACCTTGCCCTTCAGTGAATCGAGGTTGGCGAGGATCGCATCCAGCGACTTCCACTCCTGGAGCAGTTTCACCGCCCCTTTTTGGCCGATGCCGCCGACGCCCGGCACGTTGTCCGACGCGTCGCCCATGATCGCGAGCACGTCGACGATGCGCTCCGGCGGCACGCCCAGACGCTCGATCGATTCGGCCGGACCCTCGATCAAGAGCGGAATGCCCGGCTTGAAGACGTTGTAGAGCTTGACCTTGTCCGTCACGAGCTGGAGGAAGTCCTTGTCGCCCGTGACGATCATGACTTCGTAGCCGGCATCCGCGCCCTGCGTGGCCAGCGTCCCGATGACGTCGTCGGCTTCGAAGCCCTTGACCTCGAACAGTGGGAGCCCGAGCGCGCGCGTGACTTCGCGCAGCAACTCGAGCTGCGCCACGATCTCGTCCGGCATCTTCTGCCGCGTCGCCTTGTAATCGCCGTACATCGTGTGACGGAACGTCTTGCCCGGCGGGTCGAACGCGACCGCGATGAGGTCGGGCTTCTCCTTTTCGAGTACGTCGTGGATCGCGCGGGCGAACCCGTACGTCGCGCCGGTCGGCGTGCCGTCGGGCGCGTTGAAACCCTGGCGTTGCAGCGCGAAGTGCGCGCGGTAGGCCAGGGCGGTCCCGTCGACGAGGAAAAGGCGCGGCATGACGGCGCAGGATAGCGGGCCGGAGGGTCTTCCCGTCGGCCGCGTCCACGCGCAGAATGCCGCCCCCTCGCGCATGAAGCTCTGCACTCTGAACCTGAACGGGATCCGTTCCGCCGAGCGGCGCGGGTTCTCGCGGTGGCTGCGGCGGACGGAACCGGACGTCCTCTGCGTCCAAGAGCTGCGCGCGCACGAGAGTGACGTCGACGACGATCTGCGTTCGCCCGCCGGCTGGAATTCTCGCTGGGAATGCGCTGCGAAGAAGGGCTACTCGGGAGTCGGCTTGTATTCACGCGCGGCCGTCGACCGCTACACGTCGGGCCTGCCCTTCGATCACTGCCGTGACGAAGGTCGCGCGTTGCGGGCCGACTTCGCCGATGTCACGGTGATCAGCCTCTACGTCCCGAGCGGCTCGTCGAGCGATGCACGGCAAGCGGCGAAGTTCCGCTTCCTCGAGGAGATCACGCCCTGGTTCTCGGCCCTGCGCCGCGAAAAGCGCGCGGTGATCGTGTGCGGCGACGTGAACATCGCGCCCACCGCGCTCGACCTGGCGCGACCGCGAGAGAACCAGAAGAATTCAGGGTTCCTGCCCGAGGAACGCGCCTGGTTCGCGCGAATCCTCGACAGCGGTTGGACCGACGTCGTGCGGGGTCTGCATCCCGAGGAGGCCGGACTGTACTCGTGGTGGTCGAATCGCGGCCAAGCTCGCGCGAACGACGTCGGTTGGCGCATCGATCACGTGCTCGCGAATCCAAGAGCCGCGGAACGCGTGAAGACGGCCTGGATCGAGAAGAAGGCCGATCTGTCCGATCACGCTCCCGTCTGGGTGGAGATCGAGGACGCGTGAACTGCGCGTTGCTCGCGCTCGCGCTCTCGATCCAGGACGCGAGCGAGGTTCGGCCGCGCGCCGAAGTGATGCGTGTAGCGGCGGCTCCGCGCGTCGACGGCCGTCTCGACGAGCCGATGTGGCGCGAGGCTCGACCGATCGGCGCGCTGCGGCAAATGGTCCCGCTCGTCGACGCGGATCCGACGGAGGACACGGAGATCCGCCTCGTCCACGACGGCCGCGCGTTGTACTTCGGCATCCGCTGCTTCGACCGCGATCCGGACGGCATCGTGGCGACTTTGCGCCAGCGCGACGCCGATCTCGACCCCGACGATCGCATCGAGATCCTGCTCGACACGTTCCGTGATCGACGCAACGCGTACTTCTTCCAGATCGGCGCCGCCGGATCGATCGGCGACGCGCTGACTTCGAAGAACGGCGGCGGATTCAAGAAAGCCTGGGACGGCATCTTCGACGGCGCAGCCGTCATCGACGAGTTCGGTTGGTCGGCCGAGATCGAGATCCCGTTCGCGACCATCGCGTTCGATCCAAACGATCCCGTGTGGGGCTTCAACGTGAACCGCTGCATCAAGCGCAAGGAGGAGTTCGCGCGCTTCGCGGCCCACACGCAGGACTCGAGCTTCTTCCGCATCGCGCAAGGGGCCGATCTCCACGGCCTCGTCGGGCTCGAGCAGGGGATCGGCCTCGACGTCGTCCCTTTCTTCGTCGCGCGCGCGGACGACGAGCGCGGAGACGCGGCTTCGATCACCGGGCAACCCGGGCTCGATGCGAGTTGGCGCATCACTCCGAGCCTCCAGGCGGCAATCACGGTGAACACCGACTTCGCCGAGACCGAGGTCGACGACCGCCAAGTCAACCTGACGCGGTTTCCGCTCTTTTTCCCAGAGAAACGCGACTTCTTCCTGCAGGACGCCGGGATCTTCGACTTCGCGGACCTCGAGTCGAACGTGGTCCTGCCCTTCTTCAGCCGTCGGATCGGCCTGGACGGAGCGGGCGGCGAAGTGCCGATCCTCCTCGGCGCGAAGCTCACCGGGCGAGCCGGCGATTGGAACCTTGGATTCCTCGACGTCTCGACCGAGGCGACGAACAGCATCGAGGACCAGAACTTGGGCGTCGCGCGGCTGGCCTACAACGTCGGTGAACAATCGACGGTCGGCTTGATCGGAACGGTCGGCGATCCGACGGGCGCGACGACGTCGTCGACGTACGGCGCGGACTTGAACCTCGGCACGGACGCGTTCCTCGGAGGCAAGAACCTCCAGTCGTC
>CAZKIY010000349.1:0-4356 GCA_964552875.1 uncultured Planctomycetaceae bacterium | reverse complement strand
AGCGTCGTTCGTGCCCCAGGTCTCCCTGACGAGGAAGTTGGCCTCGTCGTCCTCGGCCAGCACGACGGCGCGAACGCACCGTGGCGCTACCTCCACCGCTCGTTGCGCGAGTTCCTGGCGGCCGAGGCCATCGCGCGCGAGGGCGAGGAACGGATCCGGGCGCGCGTCGCGGCCTGGGCCCAGGAGACCACAGCCTGGGAAAAGGCAGAGAAACCGTCGCGCGCCAAGAAGGCCGCCAAGCGCGACGAGTCGACGAACCCGGCGCGCTGGGGCGAGGTCTTCGCACTGCTCGCCGGACAGCTCGCCGATCCGGCGTTCCTACTCGATGCGATCACCGCGGCGAGCTCCGACCTCGCGCTGCGGACGCTGCCGTCGATCGACGCTCTCCCAGCCATCGACGTCGTGAAGCGCTTCGTGTCGATCGTCGGCTGGGTGCCGGAACAGCTCGAGAGGATGCTGGATCGCTGGAACCTCGAGGCACCATCGCGCCGCGACTTGCTGTGGGGCGCTGTGTCGTCCCAGACGCCGGTCGAAGGTCTTGGCCGCATCTGGTGGATGCTCGAACAGATCGAGCACGCGACGCCCTCGCGCGAGGCGTTCTTCCAACGCTGCGGTCGTCCGTTGCCCAAAGCGGGCCTCCTAACTTGGGCGCGCATCCCCGGCGGCACGTTCGCGATGGGATCGGCGAAGTCGGACTACAACGACGAGCGTCCCGTGCGCTCGGTCTCCGTCCGCGCCTTCGAGCTCGCGGCGACCACGGTGACCGTCTTGCAGTGGGCGCCGTTCGCGACGCCATCAGCGACGCAAGTGAAGCCAAAGGACGCCCAGCTACCCGCCACCGCTGTCGACTGGTTCGCGGCGCGGCTCTACTGCGCGTGGCTGGGCGCGCGACTTCCCAGCGAAGCGGAGTGGGAGTACGCGTGTCGCGCGGGAACCAAGACGGAGTACTGGTCGGGCAACGGCAAGAAGAGCCTCGAGCGCGTCGGTTGGTACGACGAGAACTCGGACAGGCAAGTCCATGCCGTCGGCGAGAAGCCAGAGAATCCGTGGGGCCTATTCGACATGCACGGCAACGTGTGGGAGTGGTGCGAGGACACTTGGGCCAGCGACTACAAGACTGCGCCGACCGACGGCAGCGCGTGGGTGGACGAGGCTTCTTCGCTCCGCGTGGTTCGCGGCGGCGCCTTCGTGTTCTCCGCCGAGTTCGCGCGCTCGGCGTACCGCTTCAGGTTCCTCCGCTCGCACCGGTGGGACTGCGCCGGCTTCCGCCCCGCCAGGTCCGTCACCACGGATTGACTTCACCACTTCACCTCCCCAGCAACTTATTGCGACCCGCGCGCAGCGACTCCCACAGGCCACAGGGAGCCCCCTCGCGCCCGGCGCAGTCGCCGCCGCAAGCGCAGCGGCGAGCAGGTGGCTGAGCCCGGCGCAGCGGCAGACGTGAACCACTCCCCGCGCCCAAACCGACCGATTTCGGCAGCCAGCCCCCGTGAACCAACACCACGGCATACTCCAGGCCCCCACGCATGCAGAACTACTTCCTGAGCTTCTGGAGCGGCGACAAGGACTGGGCGCGCGCGCTGCACTCGAACCTCGAGGCGCACGGCCTCAGCGGCTTCTTCTCCGAGGAGGACATCCACGGCGGCGCACCGTGGATCGACGAGGTCGAACGCGCGCTCGCGGCCTGCGAGCGCCTAGTGCTGGTCTGGTCGCCCGAAGCCGCCGTGCGACCGCGCATCCGCGACGAGTGGCAGACCATCATCGACAAGCGTCCGGAGTGGGCTGCCGAGGGCCGCATCCTCGTCGTCGTGCATGCCGACGCCCCGCGCCCGACCTACATCCGCCGCGCGCAGGCGCTCGATTTCACGGAGCCCAAGAAGTACGTGCAGTCGCTCGACAAGCTGCTCACAGCCCTCGGTTCCGGCGGTCCACGGCTCGCGCAGGGCAAGCTCGAACAACCCCCTCCCGGCCACCCGCGCCTGGACGCGCAAGTCCGCCGACAGTTTGAACAGCTCCTCGCCCCGCTCACCCGCACGCCGCTCACCTGTGCAGGCTTCGAGAGCGAACTGAGGCTCCCCACGAACTCGGTCAGGAACTTGCCCGAGGACGAGCGCGCGAGCGCCCTGCTGGCTCTGGCCTGCATGCCGCCGCAGTCGGCGGGCGACGGCGCGCGGAGCCTGCTCGAGCTGCTGCGCTCCAACGAGACGGCGCATGAACCGACCGCTCGTACGTCGCTGGATGCGCTCGCCCGCGCACTCGAACGCTGGCGGCCGCCCGCCGCGGAAGACCCGCTGCTTCCCTACCTGCGCCGCGCGCGCGACGCGCACGGCGAGCTCCTCCCCTTCTTCCGCTCGCGCGTGCGCCGCGCCGGGCTCGAGCAGGTGTACGTCGAACTCGACCTGCGCGAGGAGCACGCTGGCGCCGAGCCCACGCGCGATTTGAAGCTGGTCGACCTGCTCAAGCGCGCCCCGCGGCGCTGGGTCGTGCGCGGCGATCCGGGCGCGGGCAAGACCACGCTGCTACGCCACGTCGTGTTCGAGAAGGCGAGCACCTTCGACCAACAGGCCGTGCCCGTGTTCCTCACGCTGCGCAACCTGCTGGCGCAAAGCGGGGCCGGCTGGGCCCGCGTGCGCGCACACCTCGAGCACCACGGCGAGTCCGCGGCGCTCGACGGTCTGGAACTCGCGCGCAGCGAGGGCCGCCTCGCGCTCCTGCTGGACGGGCTCGACGAGGTGGATGACGCCGTGCGAGGCCAAGCGACCAACCTCGTCCGGCAACTGCACGACGCGCTGGGCGACTCCACGCTCGTCGTCACGACGCGACGTATCGGCTACTCGCGCGCGCCGCTGCCGGCGCCGTTCGTCGTCGCCGACGTGCAGCGCATGGAGCAGGACCAGCAGACCAAAATGCTCGCCGAGTACCTCAAGCCAGAGGCGGCCGAGCGACGCGGGCCGGGAGAGTGGGTGCGCGAGCTCAACGCCAACCCGGGCCTCGCCGAAGACGCGGCGAATCCGCTGCTGCTCACGCTCATGGCGATCGTCATCAACCGCGGCGGCGCGCCTGGGCCGCGTCGAGGACAGCTCTACGACCAGGTGCTCGACGCGTTGCTCGCCGACGAGCACCACGAACCGCCCGAACCACTTCCACTGGTCGACTGGGTGCGCGCCGCACTGGTCGAGATCGCCGCGTCGATGACCGTTCGCGGCGAGATCGACAGCTCGCCGACGGTGCTCGAGCGCGCACTGCTCGCCGTCGACGTGCGAATGAATGGCCAGTTCCTCGCTCCCGCCGCCTGGGGTGCTCCCGCCGGCACGCCCGTCGCTCGGTGGGTTCTCGAACGCCTGCGGCGCGCTGGCGTGGTCGGCCCCTATCGCGGCGACAGCGGCCACTGGGGCTTCTGGCACCGCAGCTTTCAGGAGGCGCTGACCGCCAAACACCTCGCCGCGCTCGGCGTCGAGCAGGCAGTAAAATTGGCCGCCGGTGTGAACGACCGAGTCAATCTGTGGGCCGAATCCTTCGCGTTCCTGGCCGGGGAGGTCGAGCGGCCCGACGAGTTGATTCTCACCCTCGCCGCGTCGAATCCAGCTGTCGCGCTGCGAGCCGTAGCAAGCTCGGAGAAGCTCACGCCCAAGACGATCGAGGCCGTGCTCGGCCTGACCGAGGACATCGAAAAACGCGGCAAGCTACTCCTCCAACTTCGCGACAAGCTCGGCGACCCATTGCTTTCGCTGCGGCTGCTCGACCAGATCCGCCGCTCCGGGGCCACGCCCGACGACCTGTACTTCATCGATCAGGCCTTCACCGCGATCGGCGTCGCCGAGCCCGAGCTGGCGCGCGAAGCTGCCCAGCGCCGAGCGCGCCTGTTCGATCACCTCCCCAAGCCTGATGGCCCGCTATTCGAGACGGTCGAGACGGGTGAGGGCGTGGTGTCCGTCTGGAGCACGATTCCCGCGGGGCGGTTCACCATGGGCTCGAAGAAGGGTGGCGACGACGAACGGCCAGCGCACAAGGTCGAGCTGAGACTGGCATTCGATCTGTTCCGTACCCCGGTGACTCGTGGTCAGTACTCACGGTTCGATCCTCCCTCCCGAGCACGCGGCGGTAACGAGCGCGACCCCATCACCGAGGTGTCCTGGTATGCGGCGACCATGTTCTGCCGTTGGCTGGGCGCGCGCCTTCCGAGCGAATCGGAGTGGGAGTACGCGTGTCGCGCTGGTACGACGACGGAGTATTGGTCGAGCGACAGCGAGGAGGACCTCGCGCGGGTCGGTTGGTACAGCCAGAACTCGGACAGGCGTGTTCATGCCGTCGGCGAGAAGCCAGAGAATCCGTGGGGCCTATTCGACATGCACGGCA
>CAZKIY010000348.1:0-4360 GCA_964552875.1 uncultured Planctomycetaceae bacterium | reverse complement strand
GCGCGAAGAGTCCGAGAAGGCGATTCGCGATCTCCTGAAGAAGAAGCGCGACGGCGACATCGAGCGCGTGGTCGTCGCTGGTTGTCTCGTGCAGCGCTTCCGTCACGACCTCGAGGCGCAGTTTCCCGAGGTCGATCTGTTCAGCGAGATCTCGGACTACCGCGCGTTGGCGCAGGGCGTGCGCGCCTTGACCGAGGGCAAGGCCGGAGTGCCGCGCTATCTCGAAGGCCCAGAGACGAAGCCCGCCGATCGCGAAGGCGCGCGGCTCCTCTCTACGCCGAAGAGCTACGCGTACCTGCGCATCAGCCACGGTTGCGACCACCTGTGCTCGTTCTGTGCGATCCCCTCGATTCGCGGGAAACACCGCTCGAAAACGCTGGCCGACGTCGTCCTCGAAACCGAGGAACTCGTGTCGAGCGGCGTGCGCGAGCTCGTCATCGTCGCCGAGGATTCGACGGCCTGGGGTCGCGAGCACGGCCAAGAACTACCCGACGCCGTCGAAGCGATCGCGAAGGTCTCCGGCGTGCAGCGCGTGCGCGTGATGTACGCGTACCCGAACCGTTTCCCGTGGCGCCTGACCGAAGTCATGCGCGCTCATCCCGCCGCGGTGCCGTACCTCGACATCCCGATCCAGCACATCGCGACGAACGTGCTGCGCGCGATGCGCCGCCACGGTTCGGGCGATCAGGTGCGCAAGATCCTCGATCGGCTGCGCGAAGAAGTGCCGGGCATCACTCTGCGCACGACCGTATTGGTCGGATTTCCCGGCGAGACGGACGCGGACGCGGAAGAGCTCGCGAAGTTCGTCGAGGAGTACGAGCTCGGCCGCTTGGGCACGTTCACGTACTCGCCCGAGCAAGGCACGAGCGCGTGGGGGATGGCCGGCGAAGTGCCGCCCAACATCGCACTCGAACGCGAGAAAGCCGTGCAAGCCGCGCGCGACCGCGTGCTGCGCAAAACGCAGAAGGCGCGGGTCGGCAGCGAACTCGACGTGCTCATCGACGAGATCCACGAGCGCGGCAAAGTCCTCGTCGGCCGCCCCGCGAGCGACGCGCCCGAGGTCGACCTGGTCGCCGTCGTGCGCGGCGTGAAGTCGGCGCGCGTCGGCGACATCGTGCGCGCGAAGGTCGAAGCGATCGACGCGGAGTCGAACCTCGTATGCCGAGCGATCAAGACCCACCGTTGATGATCGGGCCGGGCTCGGTCATTCGCCGAATCTCTTGGCCTCGACAATCCGCGCGGGCCCGTTCGATGCGTCGGCGAAATCGGCCCGGAATTGCCCCGCGATAACACCTGGAGACCTGCGTGGTCCGGCCGGCCGACCACCTCGGAGTTGCACTCCATGCCGTCACCTTGCGCCGCTCAATGACGGCATGGTGAGCAGATCGCACCAGCAGCGTTCTCAGGCCCCGACAACTTCTTGGAGCACAACGATCGCAACCAGGGTGGTACCCGCCCTGGGCCTGCGGCATCCTGTCCCCCGATGGGCGTCTTCGAGCACTGGCCGAACCGGATCACGGCTCTGCGATTCCTAGGTGCCCTCGGCGTGTTCGCGATCCTGGCTGCCGAGGGGAACCGCGAGGCGCGCGAGATCCCGCTCGATCGATCGTGGATCCATTGGGCGTTCTGGACGTTCGTCATCGTCGCCGCGTCCGACGTCCTCGACGGTTGGCTGGCGCGGCGCGGCAACCACGTCACGGCGTTCGGTCGCATCGCCGATCCGTTCGTCGACAAGGTGCTCGTCATGGGCACGATGGTCTTCTTGGCCGTCATGCCGTGGTCACGGCCGTGGTTCCCGGCTTGGATCGTCGTCGTGATCCTGGCGCGGGAGTTCCTCGTCACGGCCGTCCGCGGCTACGTCGAGAGCCGTGGCGGAACGCTCCCCGCCGACTGGTTCGGCAAGGTCAAGATGTTCGCGCAGTGCCTCGCGGTCGGGATCGTCATGGGCCTCCACGCTTTCGACCTTCCGGAATGGTTCCAACGATTCTGCGATTCGGCGGGGCACGTGTTCGTGTGGCTCACCCTGCTCACCTCGATGGGGTCCGCGTGGGCGTACTTGTCGCGCACGCGCCGCTACTTGTTGGAGACCACGAGTTGAGCCGTATCAAGGACGCGATCGTGGGCAAGGCACGCGCGAACGCCAGCGATCCGAACGTGCCGCCGCCGCCGGGAGGACGCTGGGCGAACCGCGCCAAGCTCGCGATGGTCTCGTTCGGCTTCCTCGGCTGTTCGCCGTTCGCGCCGGGAACCGTGGGAACTCTCGGCGGCGTCCTCGTCGCATGGTTGCTCGCGAGCACGGCGAACTTCCCGATCTGGGCCGCGGTCGTGTGTCTCGCGCTCTACGCGATCACGCTGCCGCTCGGTCCGTGGGCGGAGAAGTACGCCGGCAAGAAGGATCCCGGGATCTTCGTGGTCGACGAGGTCATCGGCTACTTGATCACCGTCGCGTGGATGAAGGGGCCGAGCCCGCTCGCGCTCGCTGTCGCCTTCTTCGTCTTCCGTTTCTTCGACATCGTCAAGCCGCCGCCCGCGCGTCAACTCGAGCACGTCGGCGGCGGTCACGGCATCCTGCTCGACGATGTCGCCGCCGGATTTTGGGGCCTACTCGTCGTCATGATCCCGGCGCGTCTCCTGTTCCCCGAACTTCCTTGGACCGTTTGAGGAACACCTGAAGTGGCCCGATCGAAGCCTGGATCCGACATGAAGCTCTCGGGGGCGCGTCTCGCGTCCCGCTTCGCGATCACGATGAGCGTCGTGCTCGGTGTGGTGATGCTCGCCGCGGGTGCGTTCCTCTACTCGCGCGTCACGCAAGCGGCGTCCAAGATCCAGGAAGATGCGTTCGTCCAGGCCGCGCTGAACCAAGGGCCGCTCCTCGAACAACTCGCGGCGGATCACGATCGTGCGCTCCGAGGCCTAGGGCCCGACGCGTCGAAGGCGCGACTCGAAGCGGCACACTCGGTCGAGTTTCGGCCGATCGCGGAGTTCGCCGGCGGCGACGTCAAGCGTCGCGAAGTTCGCTACGGACCGAAGTTCGACCAAGACGGTTTCCTTTATCAATGGAAGTCGACCGTTCCGCCTCTCGTCGTGCCCGCGAAGACGAAGGAGCAAGCGGGGGAGGGTCTTTTCGGCCTGATTCTCGGCGTCACGCTGGCCGTCATCCTCGTCGGCGCGCTCGTCGCGTACTTCGTCGGCAACGCGGTCTCGCGTCCGCTGGAAATGATCGTCGACGACATCGCGCAGATCAGTCGCGGCGATCTGCGTCACAGGACGCGCGTGCGTTCCGGCGGCGAGGTCATGTTGCTCGCGAAGTCGATCGACCGCATGGCCGGGAACCTCGAGGCCGCGCAGGATGCCGAGCGCGAGCTCAACAAGCGCGAGCGCGAACTGGCCCTCGCCGCCGAAGTGCGCGAGGCCCTGGTGCCGGAGTCCACGCCCGCGATCGCGGGTTACGACCTCGGTGCACTGCACATCGATTCGCCCACGCCGGGCGGCGACTTCTACGAGTTCGTGCAGCTCGAAGGCGGCCAGGTCGGGCTCCTCGTGTGCGAGGTCTCGGGGCGCGGCATCCCGGGCGCGATGATCGGCGCGATCGCGCGTTCGTACTTGCGCGTCGAACTGTCACGCGGATCCGACGTCGCGGCGGCGCTCCAACGCGTGAACCGCGAGCTCGCGCGCGATGTTCGCCGCGGCATGTACGTCACGGCGCTCTACGTGCTCGTGGATCCCGCGCAAGGCCGCGCTACGGTCGCGTGCGCCGGACACAAGATGCCGCTGGTGCGTTACTCCGCCGCCGAGAAGTCGATCCGACTCGTGCAGCCCGAGGGTATTGCGTTGGGTTTCGACAAGGGGCCCGTCTTCGATCGCACGTTGCAGGTCGTGCAGGTCGCGCTCGAGCCCGGTGATCGGCTGCTGCTCGCCAACACAGGGCCGGTGCGCGTCGTCGATTCCGCCGGCGCCGAGATCGGTGAAAAGGCCTTCTACAAGCTGGTGCTGAAGAATTCAGGGCTCGGGACCGACGCGCTGCTCGCGAAGCTCGAGTCCGACCTGCGCAACCACGCCGGCGAGACCGCGTTCCCGGGCGACATTTCCATCGTCTCGATCGCGCGCCGGAGCTGATCGTGGAGATCGCGGAGTTCCAAAAGCTCATCGAGGCGATTTACGGCGCGCGGGACCGCGCCCGCGGCCTTCCGGCCACGCACATGTGGTTCGGCGAGGAGGTCGGCGAGCTGACCCGCGCTCTGCGTCGCAATCGCCACGACGAGCTCGAAGGTGAGTTCGCCGACGTCCTGGCGTGGCTCACGACGATGGCCTCGATGTCGGGCATCGATCTCGAAGCGGCCGCGCGCAAGAAGTACGGCAC
>CAZKIY010000347.1:0-4389 GCA_964552875.1 uncultured Planctomycetaceae bacterium | reverse complement strand
CCCCAAGTACACCGTGCGCGACTGGGCCGCGTGGGTGCTGACGGGCGAGCCGGACTAGAGAGTTTCTCTCGCCGGAGTCCGTGCAGGAGTGAGCGAAGTCGGCGGAGGGGAGCCTGGCTCGGTACCGCCCAACTCTCCCCCAGGAATCGCCTCACCACCGCAGCGTCGCTGCCACCGGCGCAGCCGTCGGCATCTCCTTGCGCGCCAGTGTCAGGACCTCGCCCCCCCGCAGAATCACCGCCTCCGCGATGTCATCCAAGACGTCATCGTCGTGCGCATCCACCTGCGTCTTGTGGAGCTGCAGCGCCCCCGTCGTCCGATCCATCCGCCCCCACAAGTGCGCATCGCGGTCCACCAAGAGATCGCGAACACGCCCCTGAACCGCGAAGCGCGCGATCGACGACGCGTCGTCCAGCGCGCGGCCGCGCGAGATCAAGTTCCCGTACCGCTCGGTCACATCGTTCAGTCGACCCTCCGCGTGCGCCTGCACCAGCGGCCAGGCGCGCGCGTGCAAGTCCTCGAGCTTCGCATTCGCGAAGTTGCCCGCGACGTGCTCGTGCAACAGATGCGGATACCGGCTGAGCGACTGGAACGACGCGGCGATCTTGGGCGTCGCCGCGACGATCAGCGGCGCGCTCTCGTCGCGGAGAACGTCCCACAGTGCCTTGTCCACGCGCCGCAGGAACTGGGTCACGTCTTCGTCGCGCGCCGAGTCGTCGCGGCCGTTTCCGTGGAAGATCGGCGCCTGGCTGTGGCCGCTCGCGCCCGAGTGGAAGTTCAGGTGGCGGCCGCGACCCTCGATCCCGACGGCTTCGGTGAGCGAACGCGGCATGCTGGCCAGGTCCACGGCGCCCAACCCATGCGCGCTGCCCTTGAAGAAGCTCGTGCGGCCCTGACTCAAATTGAGCAAGAAATAGCGCTCGTTCGACTGCAGGAAGCGCAGCAGCGGGCGGATGTGGAAGCTGTCCGCGACCACGCACAGCTCTTGCAGCGCGAGCGGCAAGCGGTAGTAGACGGAGAAGTCCTGCGAGCGGAACACGGCCAGGCCGTCGAGCGCGTGACTCCAAAGATCGTCCTTCGCCAGCGCCTCGATGGGCGCGCAGATCGCGTCGATCTGTGCTGGCGGATAGGACGTGGCGAGCAACTCGCGCGCGTGGCGGACGAGGCCGGCGAAGCGCTGCTTGTCGCCGGGTCCGCCGCCGCGGTGAGTCGGCAGGTAGATCGAGACGCAGGGAGCCGCGTCGTGAGCGATCAGGGTGCGAAGGTCGTCGATCGTGAGAGCGCGCATGTGGGGAGTTCCTGGAACGTCGCTCGGCGCGCGGGGGGGGCAGCGTGCGCGGGTCCGACGGCCGCTAGGATCCGCGGATCCGGGACCGGAGCCAAGCGATTCCGGGGACGAAGCAACACCAGTTCTGTAATTCCCTCGTGCTGGGTCAGCCGTCTTGCAACGTGAGGTCGACGCATCCGGTTTCCCTCTCGTCGCTGATCTCGTTCAGCACGGCGCTGACCAGTCGGAGCAGAGACGATTCGTCGGGAAACAGCGTCGCGACGCGGGTGCCTCGTGTGGAGGCCGGCCTTCTCATCCCATCTGAAGCCGTACTACTCGGGATCGAGCGCGGTCAGGCGAGCACCGACAGTCTTCGCCAGGTGGCGCGCGGATTTCTCGGACAGGCCGATCTCGGGAATCCGCTCGACGCAAGGCGACAACCGTTTCACCAAGTTCGCGAGCACGCGGCGCACCGACGCTGCGCTCACGCCGTTGCGCTCGCCGAAAGCTGCGAAGTGCTTCCAGGTCAGCCGTTCGTCGCGGCCTTCGAGCGATAGCGCGAGCTTGGCGTCGCCGTAGGGCAGCGTGGAGAGGAGATCGTAGGCCGGTGTCAGAGTGGCCAGGCCCGCGCGACGCTGCACGCTCAAGTTCTTGGCGTGCAAGTCGCCGTTCGCGATCGCGTAGGCGAAGGCCTGCATGCGCAGCAGTTCCAGGCGCGCGACGATCGGTGCCGAGGTCGCCTCGAGTGCGTCGCTCACGTCCTGCAGCTTCAGGCGGTACTTGTCCGCCGGATAGCGATCGAGGAGTTGGCACACGTCCTCCTGGTGCAAGCGCTCGACGCCGCCGGTGCTGGTCACCACGCGATCGAAGCGCTCGACGAGCAGGCCGGCCTCGCCCCGCGCATCGTGCACCAACTCGACATTCGCGGTCGGGATCCCGACCGCGCGCGCAGCGCCCATGAAGAACGCCTCGTTCTCGACCAAGCGCGGGAGTTCCGTCGGAGAGAGCTTGAGCAGGTAGCGACCGTGCGCCCCGCGCTTGCGCAGGGGGAACGAGATCGTCGCGGTCGAGATCTTGGGCTGGATGCCCGCGACGGAGCTGTGGTCGGCGACGGTTGTGAGCGACAGGCTGCGCTCGAGCAACTCGCGAAAGTGCACCTCGGACCACGGACGTGCAGGTGCTTCTTGAGCGTGCTCCTCGGGGGAGCTGCCCACGGCCGTGGCGGAGACGTCCCCGACCGTGTCCGTTCCGATCGCGGCGAGCAGTGAGAACAAGTCGTCCTCGGACGTCTTCACCGCGCGCACCAACGCTTTCAGCCGCAGGCCCTCGGGCAGGAGTCCCGCGAAGAAGGGATGGAGGTTCACGCCCGTGGCGTCGAACGGCGCGTCACGCACCGGCATGCGCACCGCGATCGAGCGGCTCGGATCGTCACGGTGACGACGCACCCAATCGGCGTCGTATGCGAAGCGCGCGCCGCGCTCGGTGCGGCTGAGTCGACCGACGCGATCCGTGCCGAGGTGCACGTCGAGTGCGTCGGCGTCGCGAGATTTCATCCTTCGACCTCACGCAGCGAGTCGTCGGCGCTGATCGACTCGCGCCCGGGCCGCACGTGCATCTCGAGTCCGAGCACGGCGAGCACGGCGACGACCTTGTCCAGTCGCACGCTCGGCTTGCCGTGCTCCAACGAGTAGAGGAAGGCGGGTCCGACACCGGCTAGGTCGCACAGCACGAGTTGGTCGAGCCCCAGTGCGCGCCGGCGCGCTCGGACCGCCTGTCCCAAGGCCCGCGCTGCGGACTCGGGTCCCGTCGGCGACTTCGATCCATGAGATCGCATGGTTTTCGTCAACCTATCGGCCGATGCGGGGCTGCGCTAGACCATTTCCATGCGATCACATGGATTCAGGTCCGCGTTAACCTCGCACAGGAGCACAGAACCTCTTATCCATGCGTTCGCATGGATAGGGGGCGCGGCGCGTTGAAGAGAAAGTCCGGCGGGCGTCGCTGATGACGCCGCCGGGAGAGGCCAGATCCATGCAGCGCCCGTCAGCAAGCGCTCGAGTTGGATCATGACGGCCGTCCGTATCGAGACCACGTGTGCGACGAGCGTTCGCAGCCTCGCTTGCAACCCCGGGGGTGCCCACGCCGATCCGTTTCCGCTTCACGAGCCGCGGCTGACGGCCGCGACGTGAATCAGATCGTGCTTCGATCGATTTGCTTGCCCATGCGGGATGTACGGGTCGACTCGTGCTGCAAGGGCAGTTCGCGGAGTTTCCTCCTCACGGAGCGCCGGGAGCGCAGTCGCTATCGTGGCCCTGGGCCGCGCTCGTGCGGCAAAAGTTGCTGCTATCGGGCGTGTCCGCCACGGAGCTGCGAACAACGGCGCGGCGAGTCGACCGAACTCGCGTTCAGCGATCGAGCTCGAAGCTCGGCGCGTCCGCGTGGATCCGCGCACGGATCAAGCCGCGTCGCGGCGTTCCGTCGAGCAAGATCCGCGATAGCGGACCTTCGATCTCGCGCGTGACGATGCGGCGCAGCTCGCGTGCTCCGTAGTCGCTCGAGAACCCGCGGTCGACGACCCACTTCGCGACGGCGGGCGTGAACGCGACCTTCAAGCCGCGACGACGCGCGCGGCCGGCGAGCTCGCCCAGTTGGCGTTGCGCGATACCGACCGCCGTCTTCTGGTCGAGCTCGCGGAACACGACGGTCTCGTCGATTCGACCCAGGAATTCAGGGCTGAAACTGGCTTCGAGCGCTTCGCTCGCGATGTCCGACAGCGCTGCGTGCGCTATCGTCACGTGACGCTCGAATCCGAGGCGGCGGCGAGCTTGGATCATCTCGCGCGCGCCGGCGTTGCTCGTCAGGACGATCAGCGCGTGCTCGAAGCTCACCGTGCGCCCCTTGCCGTCCGTGAGGATCCCGTCCTCGAGGATCTGCAGCAGCAGGTTGTGCAGCCGCGGGTGCGCCTTCTCGATCTCGTCGAAGAGGACGATCGTCTCCGGGTGCTTCGTGAGCGCTTCGGTCAGGAACCCGCCGTCCTCGTGACCGACGTAGCCCGGCGGCGCGCCGATGAGCTTCGACGCCTCGTGCGCGAGTCCGTACTCGGAACAATCGACCCGCACGAG
>CAZKIY010000346.1:0-4397 GCA_964552875.1 uncultured Planctomycetaceae bacterium | reverse complement strand
GCGATTTCGAGAACACGGGTCCAGGCCGCGTCACGCGACATCCCGACGGCGAGCGCCGCCGCTTCGCGCTCCAGGTCGTCGCCGGATTCGAGTGCGGCGCGCAAGAACGCCTTGACGTCCGCGTCGTTCGCGCTCCAAGCCATCGCCAGCACCGCGTTCTGCCGCACGAGCGTCTGTTTGTCCTTCTTCGCCCGCTGGATCAGCGCCGCGCGGACTTTTGCATCCGCGGCGCCGCACGCGCCGAGCGCGCGGATCAAGTCTTTCTGGTGACCCGGCTCCTTCTCTTGAGCGAGAGCTTTGGTGAGCGCGGGTACGGCCTCGCGCGCCCCGAGTTGTTCGAGCGCAACCGTCGCTTCGCGCCGCAGGTCCTCGTCAGAATCATCGAGGAATTCGGCCACGACCGCCCAGTACGGTGGTGGTGAGAACGTGCCTATCGCGCGGAGCATGAGCTTCTGTCGCGCTCCTCCGCCGCCGCCTCGTCCACCCAAACCTCCACCGCCCTTGCCTCCGCCTCCGCCGAGCCCGCCACCCAGACCACCGCCGAATCCGCCGCTCTTCAGCTCGCGCTCGATGAACTCGATCGCGTCGGGTTCGTCGCTCAGGATCAGACGGCGCAGTTCGGTCATGCGCTCGGCGGTCTGCAGGCCTTTCTCGAGGCGCTCGATGATCGCTTCGACTTCCTTTTTCGTCGGCGGGACGAGCGAACTACCCGCCTCGTCGCCGGAGGGATCGTAGGTCGCACCGAGGACGAGTCGTTGAGGGCTGCGCGCCGAAGTCGGCATCGCCGGCGCCGCGCTGGGATCGGCTTCGGCGAGGGCCGTGACGAAGCACCACGCCAGCTCGTCGGCCGTGATCTCGTAGGGCACGGAGAGCAGGACCTGGCCATCGCTGCCGAGGAAAACGTGTTGCGGCGCCAGCACGAGCCCCTGTGCGTCGGACTTCAGCACGTCCTTGCGCGCCGCGCTGTCGACGCGCCGATGGTCCTGACAGCGAAGGCCGGGAAAACGCGGACAATCCTTGTCCATCGTCGCGTGCTCGGCGGCGCTGGCGATCAGGTTCAGAGTGCGGGCGGAAAGTTCGACGACCGCCTTGTCGCGGTAGACCTTTTCGGCCATGCGATCGTTCGCACGCTCGCCGTCCATGTTCACGGCCAGGAAGACGACCTTCTTCTCGGCAGCGGCGCGCTCGAGCGTCTTCTCGAACCCCGAGGTCCAAGCGATGCCGCCGGCGAGCGTGCTGGGGCCGAGCAGGGTGAGTAGGGCGGCAGCGCGAAGAGTTCGGATCATGGAGTTCTCGATGAGGAGAATGACTCAGAACCGCGCACAGGTCATCAGGTCGCGGCCAAAGCTGCACGGAATCATGCGTTTCGAGCCGACTTCGGATCGCCGACTGGGTGTAGCGGATCGCCGCAACGCATAGGATCGTGCAGAGAACCATGATCCTCGAGCAGTACTACTTGGCTTGTCTCGCGCACGCGTCGTACCTCATCGCCGACGAGGCGAGCGGCACCGCGGCGATCGTCGATCCGCGGCGCGACGTCGACATCTACGTCGAAGACGCAGCGCGACGCGGGTTCACGATTCGGCACGTGATCCTGACGCACTTCCACGCGGACTTCGTGTCGGGGCACATCGAGCTCGCGCGGCGCACCGGGGCATCGATCCATCTCGGTGCGCGCGCGAGGCCCGAGTACGCGTTCGAGCCGCTCGGCGATGGCGACGAGATCAGCCTCGGGACCGTCGTGTTGCGCGCGCTGGAGACGCCCGGCCACACGCCCGAAGCGATCTCGATCCTCGTCTTCGACCTCGTCGCCGATGCGAAGAATCCGCAAGCGGTCCTGACGGGCGACACGTTGTTCCTCGGCGACGTCGGACGTCCGGACTTGATGGCCTCCAAGGGAATCAGCGCTCCGGCGCTCGCCGGGATGCTCTACGAATCGTTGCACACGAAGCTCTTGCCGCTCGGTGACGACGTGATCGTCTACCCGGCGCACGGCGCGGGCTCCTCGTGCGGGAAGAACATCTCGAACGAGCGCAGCGGTCGGCTCGGCGAGCAGAAGAAGCTGAATTGGGCGCTGCAACCGATGACGAAGGAGAAGTTCGTCGAGATCGCGACCTTCGAATTGCCGAACCCGCCGGCGTACTTCCCGCACGCGGCTGCGGCGAACAAGAAGCACAGGCCCGTGCTCGACGACGTCTTGGCGAGCGAACTCGTGGCGTTGGTTCCCGCGACCGTTTTCACTGCGGTTGCGAAGGGCGCGCTGCTCCTCGACGTGCGCGAACCCGATGACTTCGCGCGCGGTCACATCGCGGGTGCCTTGAACATCGGACTGTCGGGCAAGTTCGCGCACTGGTGCGGGACCATTCTCGATCGTGCGCGCCCTGTGATCCTCGTCGCGCCACCGGGCTCGGAGCGCGAAGCCGCGCTGCGCCTGGCTCGAATCGGCCTGGAAAACGTGCGCGGATTCGCGGCGGGTGGGTTCGCTGCGCTCGCTTCGGAACGACCGGATTGGGTGCGTCGATTCCATCGCCACACCGCAGCGGAGCTGGCCACTCAAATGGCCGGCACCGACGCGCCGCTCGTTCTCGACGTGCGCCAACCCGGCGAGCGTGCCGCGAAACGCATCGCGAGGAGTGCCTTCGTGCCGCTCGACGAACTCGCGCAGCGCGTCGGTGAAGTTCCGAAGACCCGCCGCATCGTGATCCACTGCGCCGGCGGCTACCGCAGCTCGATCGCCGCGAGTCTCCTGCTCGCCGCAGGATGTGAGCGGGTCGAAGATCTGATCGGCGGCATCGGCGCGTGGGAGAGTGCGCAGCAACCGGTCGAATCGTGAGCCTGTCGGCCGGCTCGAGTACGCACCCGACCATCTCCGCCCGACTCTTCCGCTCGTTCGTGATCCTGACGCTCGTGCTCTACGCGGGATACCTCGTGCGCACGTTCTCCGACTCGTCGCAGAACTTCCAACCGCACCCCCTCGTCGGCGGAATCCTGGCAGCTTCGTCGATTCTCCTGGCGTGGCTGGCCAAGCTCGCGTGGGGCTTCCACACGTCACGAATCGTGCGCGTCGTGCTCGTCCTCGCACTCGTCTACCATGCCCTGTTCGGCGTCGTGATGCTCGTGAGCCGCATCCGCACGGAAGTCACCTCGAACGACGACCTGGTGATGCTCCTGTGGCCGCACGTCGTGCACGTCATCGACTCGTTCGAGTAGGCGAAGCGCGTTCGCGGGCTGCGTCCAAGGACCTCTGGGTTTCACCGAGCGCTGGTACGCGCTCAACCGCAACCATCGCCCGGGCCTACGTCCACATCCCCAGCACGAGCCGTCGCGTGCAGAGCGCCGCGACGAATGCGATGGCGAAGCTCAGCAGCGTGCCCACGAGGACGTACTCCGTCCGCTTGCGGTCCGTCCCGTCCCGCAGGTCGCCGAAGCGGAATACGCTCTTCGCCGCCAGCAAGAACCCGACCGCCTCGATCGCGCCGATCACTACGAACACGAGGACGAGGAGTCGTTCGATGATCCCGATCCACATCCCGGCGCCGGGAAGGTTATCGGTTCGGTCCCCGAGTTCCGCGTCCCAACGACCGGTGAACGTTTGCACGAAGAACCCGACAGGTCGCGTGATCCCGAGCACTGCGAGAGTGATCGCCCACAGCGGGACGGACGACGCGTCCGTGCTCCAACCCCCCGCGATGCCGCCCGAGCTCAGAGTGTTCACGACGAGGACGAGAACCGCGACGTGCAGCGCTTGATCGATCACGAACCAAGTCGCGCTTCGCCCGAGCGGATCCGCGTGCGACTTCACGAGATCGACGGCGATGTGAACTCCCGCGATGCAGAGCGCTTCTCGCCATCGCGTGAGTTCACCGAGCGCGCTCCACGCGAGGAGCCCGTGAAGGATCCCGTGGACGTACAGCCACACGGAGCGGGCCTGCTTCGCGCGACGATCTGCGATCCAACCGGCCGGCTGGAGGTAGAAGTCGCCGAGCACGTGCGCCAGCAGGAGTCGGAGGAGGAGAACGACTTCCATGGGTCACGCCGGCGCGATGGCCAGCGCTCTCGCGTAGAGATCCAGGAGCTCGAGCACGGTGTCGAACCGAGCTGCACCGAGCCTCTGAGATATGGCCGGCTGGCTCACCCCTTGGCGTTCGGCCATGTCGGCTTGGGTTCGATCCGTTTCCGTCAGAGCGAGGAAGGCGGACTCGGCGACCGGGACGCTCCACGCGCTCACGATGGCATCCAGGAGCTGCACCGTGATCTGCACTTGCGGGTGGACGCGCGGACCCTCGACGCGCAGCCGGCGAGTTTCTTTGGGGCGCGCCATCTCATCGAGTGCACGACCTGACAGCCGATAGGCTTCGCCGTCGGACTCCACGACTCGCGCGACCGTGTGCTGCACC
>CAZKIY010000345.1:0-4402 GCA_964552875.1 uncultured Planctomycetaceae bacterium | reverse complement strand
TCGGGCTTGGAGGGTGAAAAGGATAGCGGGTCGACCGCCCGGCGCAAGACAGCGCCCGGAAGCCCCTGTCGGAGATCGCGGGCGCGAAAGAGAGGCGGATCCGCAGCGAGGGCGCTCAGAGCCCGGGAAGAATTCACGGGCGACGCGCCGCGCAGCGGCGCAGAGGGTGTCTGAGAGCGTGTAGGCTCGATTTCGTCACACGCTCTCAGCGCTTCAGGGCGACTCGGAAGCCGACGCCTGCCGATCCAGCCTCAGCGCGATCGAGGCCGCGTGCACCACGGACGCGATCCGGACGGCGTCGAGCACCTGCGCCTCGCTCGCACCGAGCTCCATCAGCGAGTGTTCGTGACTCTGCACGCACATCTCGCAGCCCTGGATCGCCGATACCGCGATGCACATGAGTTCGAAGTCGACCTTGGAAGTCTGAGGCTGCGCCAAGCGCTGCATCCGCAAACGTGCCGGCAGCGTCGAGTAGGCCGGCTTCCCGATCATGTGCCGGAACCGATAGAAGACGTTGTTCATCGCCATGAGCGCGGCGGCCGCCTTGGCGTCCTCGGTCCACGCCGGTGCGATCTTCGAAGCGTCCTGGAACAGTGCTTCCTGCAACTCGTCGTTGCGCGACACGAAGGCGCACGCGAGCGCGATGCCCAGTCGTTGATCCGCGCTCAAAGACCCGTCGCCGAGCACGCTCTGCAGGTTGAGGCGGATGTCCTTGCCCGCATCGGGGATCGAGGACGCGAGAGCGAGTACTTGGTCCATGTGCGTACTTTCGTCGTGGATCGGTTTCGTAGCGTCGTTCATCAGAAAACAGGACCGCGGACGCCCCGGAGAGAGTGTCGGGCACGTCCGCGGTCCCTCGAGCCACAATCGGCGATCAGGCCGGCTGCAGCGTCTTCTCACCCGGCTTCCAGTTGCACGGGCACAACTCGTCCGTCTGGAGCGCGTCGAGCGTGCGCACGACTTCTTCCACGTTGCGGCCGACCGACAGGTCGTTGACCGACACCCAGCGGATCACGCCTTCCGGGTCGACGATGAACGTCGCGCGCAGTGCGACGCCCGCCTTCGGATGGAGGATGCCGAGTTCGCTCGCGAACTTCGGGCTGACGTGAACCATCGGGATCTTGAGCCCCTTGAGGTCCTTGTGATCGTTGCGCCACGCAAGGTGGCTGAACTCGTTGTCCGTGCTGCCGCCGATCACGACCGCATCGCGCTCGCCGAACTTCGGCGACGCCTTGTCGAACTCCGCGATCTCGGTCGGGCACACGAAAGTGAAGTCCTTGGGCCAGAAGAACAGCACGAGCCACTTGCCTTTGTTCGTCTGGTTCGTGATCTGCTTGAACTCTTTGCCCTTCTCGAGGCCGACGCAGGCGGTAAAGTCGAACTGAGGCAGCTTGTCTCCGACGGTGAGCATGGTGATCGATCCTTCTCCTCCCGTTCGGGGAGGGCAGCGCTCGTGCGCGTTGGTCTGTGAGTGATGCCGAGGTCCGCTCCCGGTGCCCACGCGGGCACCGGCGGTTCCCGGAGGGGCCCCAGCACATGCACACTGTCGCCTGTTACGGCCCGCGCTGCGAATCGGATGCGCGCATCGGCTCGATCGACGGGCTCGATCGTCGGCGCGAAGTCCGGCCTTCGACGCTTGATCTGCGGCCCGCGCGTGCTTCGATGGCGCGCACCGTGAGCCACGTCGACGTCACCGCCATCACGCTGGCCGAGCTGCGTTACGTCGTGGCTCTCTCCGAGCACCGCCACTTCGGACGAGCGGCGGCCGCCTGCCACATCACGCAGCCCACGCTGTCGGCTGCGCTCAAGAAGGTCGAGACCACGCTGCAGGTGCAACTCTTCGAACGCTCGTCGAAGGGCGTCGCGCCGACGGCGACGGGAGTCGAGGTCGCCGACGCTGCGCGCGCGGTCCTCGACGCCATGGACCGCATCGTCGACCTCGCGGGCCGAGGACGCGAATCGCTTTCGGGCCCGCTGCGTCTGGGCATGATCCCGACTCTCGGCCCCTATCTCCTGCCGCGCATCGCTCCCCTGCTGGCACGTGAATTCCCGAAGCTCGCGCTCGTGTTTCGCGAGCTGCGCACCGTGGATCTCCTGGACGAGATCGCGCGGCACCAACTCGACGCGGGCATCCTGGCCCTGCCACTGCCCACGGCCGGACTCGCGTCCGCGCCTCTCTTCGAGGAACCGTTCCTCCTCGTCACGCCGCCGCAGCATCCGCTGGCGAAGCGCGCGACCGTTTCCGAAGCCGACCTGCGTGGCCAACGCGTCCTGCTCCTCGACGAGGGGCACTGTCTGCGCGACCAAGCGCTCTCGATCTGTCGCGAGGCCGGTGCGCACCCGAGCGACGGCGCGGACTTCCGGGCGACGAGCATCGAAACCCTGCGCCACATGGTGGCCGCCGGGATGGGTGTGACTCTGCTCCCTCGACTGGCGGTCGCTCCGGACGAAGAAAAGCGCTCGCACGTGTCCGTCCGCGCCTTCTCCGGTCGGCCACCCGGTCGCCGAATGGTCCTGGCCTGGCGCCGGACGCATCCCCGCGCGGCCGACCACGAGCGCTTGGCCGCGTTCCTCGTGGCGCACTTGCCGTCGGGAGTCTCCCCCTTGGGAAAAACGGAGACCTGAAAGCGCCGATTCGCCGCCGAGCCGTTCGATTCCCGGCGATCTCGATCTCGAGGGGCTGAAGATCGTCGGATTGCCGGGTCCCGAGGGGGGGCGTAACCTTGCCCCACCCCCCGGGCGACCTGGAATCGCGAGCGGCGCGCGCGCCCGCGAAACCGACCGCCCCAGTCCCTGTCCCGTTCGACCGACTACCGCTCCGCTCCACGCCGCCACTGGACCGGTTCCTCCCAAGTGCCATGAAAATCACGATCGCTCTGCTCGCATTCCTTCCCCTCGCCGCCGCTCCGGTTGCCGTCGCCGCGCCCGCCGCGGTTGCGACCATCGAAGCCCCGGCTCTCCGCGCGCGCTTCAACGCCGCCGTCGACGCTCTGCGCGTCAAGGCCGAAGCTCGCAACGCGACGCGCGCCGACTACCAGCGCGTGATCGACGAATACAAGGCCGCCGCCGCCGGGTACGAAGTGCCGGCGCCGATGGTCTTCACGGGTGATCGCCTCCTCGCGCGTATTGGCGACCTCGAAGTGATGGCCCAGTCCAAGATGTACGAGCTCCTCGAGCTCGACATCCTGAAGGACGCGGCGATCGATGCCGAGCTCGAGTACATCCTCACCCGCATCAAGACGGGCGTCGCCGCGAGCCGCCAGCCGAGCCGCACCGACTGGGACGCCGTCATGGCGACCCTGACGGCACGCGCCGAGGCCGCGAAGTCCTGGAACCCGGAGATCGACGCGATCATCGGCCGCCTGCGCGCCGAGATCGACGCGCTCATGATGAAGTCCAAGGCCGGTCCGCTCGTCGAGAAGGACCTCGGCACGGCGGTCGACATCGTCAAGGAAGTCCGCTTGTCGAACGTGGTCGCACGCCTCGAGAAGCGCGGCCTGGAGAAGGTCGCGATCGACTCGGACTTCAAGGACGTTTCGGACGCCGCCAAGCGCGTTCCGCTCCCGACCGCGGAATCGGCCGAGCTCGTCAAGAAGGTCGATGCGAAGCTCGAAGAGCTGAAGGCCGCGGTCAAGGCCGGCAGGATCACGCGCGAGCAGTTCGCCAGCTTGCGCGAGATGCTCATGATCCGCGCGCGCGCGGCGGCTTCGCCGAAGTGACCTGATGGACGGACCCGACTCGGCGAACGCCGAGCGGACCGCCCTCCAACCGCCCGGCCGGTCCTCGGATCGGCCGGGCGGCTTCGTTTCGGAATGGAGAGATCTAGTGAGCACCCGATCGCGCCGGTGGATCCAAACTCCGGGCGGGGTCGCTGCGCGACGTCCCGGGGCGCCACGCCAGCCTCGGGGACCGCGAGGTGCAGCCCCTCGCAGGGACGCCTCCTCAGAGGCACTGCGTCCCCCCGCTGGGACGCCCACCGCCGCAGAACCGCGGCGGTGAGCCCAGAGCGTTCGGTTCGTCGTGGCATGCATCTCGCTCGGGTCAGGCGGGTTTGCCGGGACCTCACAGTCCCCCTACGCTGTACCCGCTGGAGCAACCGCAGACCCTGCGAGCGGGGTCGAAGCTCCGGTCATCCTCATCCCTTACGAAACTCCGCCAACGCGGTCTCCGTTCGCAAAGAGACCCGTCGCGACCCTGATCTCACACATGAAGTTCACCACCGCCTCCCTGACTCTCTTGGCCGCCTTGGCTGCGTTCCCGGCGCCGAGCGCCGCGCAGTCCCCGGCTCCCGCTACGGCCCCGGCCGAAACCCAAAATCTCCGCGCGCGCCTCAACAACGCGATCGAGGAACTCCAGAAGAAGGCGATCGCCCGTGGGGCGACGCGCGAGGACTACCAGCGCG
>CAZKIY010000344.1:0-4424 GCA_964552875.1 uncultured Planctomycetaceae bacterium | reverse complement strand
TCCGGACGCTCGAGTTCGCTCACCGCGGCCGCCTTGGCCAGCTCGACCTTGGCGTTGGCGACGCGCACGCGTTGTTCGGCAAGCTTGACCCCGGCCTCGCGCAGTGCGACGCGACCATTGTCGAGGCGGACTTGCGAGCGCGTCCACTCGAGATGAGCACCGGAACCGTGCAAGAGCTGCTTCGAGTTCTCGATGCGGTCCTTGCGGTCCGAGGCGTCGCTCTTCATCGCCATTTTCATGCGATCTTGGGCGGCTTCGACCTCTGCGCTCGCGATCTTGACCGCCTGCTCGTCCAGCGCGACCTGCTCCTTCGCGATTTGGACTTCGCGCTGGGCCATGGCGACGCGGTCGGTTGCGGTGCTGTGCTCGGCACGTGCTTCTTGCAGGCCGTCGCGGTCGGCGACGGGGACGCTCATGAGCGTCGAGTCGTCGATGGACGGACGAGATCCGCTGGAGCGGTACGCGCTGGACTGACACGCCGCAGCGAGGAGAATCGTCGGAAGAATGTAGAAGAGGGTTCTCATGGAAGATGCCTGGGCATTGAAGGGACCGTTAGTGCACGAGAAGGCTTCGAAAGTGCCGTTCCGTCGCGTGCCGTGCGTCTGCGCTCCAGTAAGTGCAAGCCCCATGCCGCGTGTTGGGCACGCTCGCTCCGCGGGCGACGACCCTGACGCATGTCTTGACCGCCGCGAGGTTCCGACGATCGCCCTTGTGAATCGCCTGTCCGGGGTGCCCGACAGTCGGGAGTCCGACCAAGGTGAGTCGGATTCGGGAGAGCAGCTCCGCTCGGATCGTCATGTCGCAGCCACTTCGGTGCCGGCTCGCGACGGCAACCGACGTGCTCGCATCGTGCATGCGCTCGGCGATCCGCGAGTCGCTCGTGCGCAGCGAACGGTCCCGCCTGCGACCGGCGAGTCGCAGGCGGGACCGTTCTTCATTCCCGAGACGTCCGCGCACCCGCGACCGTCACGGGCCCCAGACCAGTCGGTACCCGTTCGAGAAGTTGAACAACGCCGGCACCGAGCAGAAGGTCGGGCTCGAGTCGCGATACTGCACTTGGTAGTGGACCGTGCCGGGGATCACGAGATTGCCCTGCACGCTGAGCGACGCGTCGAACGGCACGCCGTTCCCGTACTCGCGATTTCCGCACAGCGCCGTGCGCTGATAGAGGCGACGGGTGTTGCCGCCGACGCAGCGCAGTCCATCGCCGAACGGTACGCCGGCGAGCGCGAGGGTTCCTTGGTAGAGCAGCGTCGTCGCGTTGGCGGTCATGCCCGACACGGCCATGTGCACCGTGTCGTTCGAGAGCGACGGGTTGCCGTTCGACCACAGGATCGCACCTTCGACGCGCTGGCTGTTCGCGCAGCCACGCCCCGCTGCGCCTGAGTTCGCGCACGGGCAAGCCGTACCTGTGCCGTCTCCGAAGCAGTAGCGCGTGCCGACTTCGGGAAGATGCAGCGTGTCGAGCGCATCCAGGTCGTCCGCGAGGAAGGCGGTGGCGATGCGCTGAGTGCGCAGGCCGAGATTCTCACCCGCGATCCAGATGCCGGGGACGGATCCGAGCGGACCCGTCGGCACGAGGATGTCGGCCTCGCTGATCGGCAGACCGAAGAACGCGTCGGGCACGCCGATGATCGCGCTGCCGCGGCGAACGGAGAAGAACAGCATGTCCGTCTGCCCGCTCGTCCAGTCGTAGGGACCGAACGAACGCTGGTAGCCCGCGACGCCGTTCTCGCGCAGCGCGAGTGCATCGAGATCGTCCTGGTCGTTCGATCCGAGTCCGAGCTGGAGCGCGGTCGCATACACGGCCGGCGCGCAACCCGGGCACGAGCGCAGCACATCGCCGCCGACGAAACCGTTCGCGACGGCGCTGCCCGAGTTCGGGATCAGCGTCACGGGGTCGACGAAAGCGCTGTCAAGCGAGAAGTACGTGCACGTCGCCGACGCGAATGCGCGGTCGGGCACGTTGTCGTCGAGCGCGTCGAGGTTGTCGCCGTGGATCGCGCCCGGCGGATTCTCGATCAAGCCCGTGCCGGGGTAGACGGCTCCGGAACAGCTCGGCATTCCGTTGCCGTCGACGTAGCCCGTGCTGCCCGCGAACGGCGCAGTCGGCGCGAGAGGGCCGCAGTTGACGCCGAGGTCGACGAACACGTCGGCGCCGTCGTCCTGGCACGGACCTTCGGTCCACACGGTCGGGGCAGCGGGCGTGCCGACGATGCCGGCGCTGCGCGTCCTCACGGAGAACGCCCACTGTCGTGCGCCAGGCGCCGTGCCCGTCGCCGTGCAACGAATGAGCGCGTCGAGACCGTGGCTCAGTGCGTCGACTTCGACGCGGCACGGCGTGTAGGCCGGGTGACCGACGCAGGGCGCGTGCCAACCGAGGCCGAGGCCGACAGGGAAGACGAAGCCCGCCGTCTCGACGATGCCGGGCGTCGGCAGCGGACCGAAGGCGGGGACGAGCGGGTTGGCGGCGAGTAGGTCGCCTTCCGTGATCGGAGCGCCCGTGAACGAGTTCGGGAGGCTGATCGTCGGACCATTCCAATCGATCGAAAAGACCGGGAATTGCTGCGCGCTCGCGGGCGCGGCGACCAGCGCGGCGAAGGGGACCAGCGAAGCGATTTGGAGTCGTGACTGCGACATCGGGGGAGGTTCCAGGTGATGGGTTCGGGAGCCGGACACCGCCTCGTGACGTCTGAACGGCCGTCGTGGAGCGGAAACCTGCAGAAAGGGGGTCGAGGGGAACGTCCCCTGTCGGTCCGTAGACTTCCGCGCCATGTTCCTCCGCCTCCTGGCTCTCCTCGCCTGCGCGGCCGCATGCCGCGCAGCTCCGGTCGGTGCGTCCGCGATCCAGGCCGAATCGATGCGCGAGCGTGTCGAACGCTTCGCCGCGGACTGGGACAGCCTCGGACGGTTCCACGACGCACCGCTCTCCCCGACCCGCACCGCGCGACTGCGCGCGTTCCTCGACGGCGAGCAAGCGCAACTCGCGAGCCTGCCGATCGCCGGGCTCGGACTCGAAGACCGCATCGACCTCGCGCTGCTCTCGAACAGGATTGCAGGATTGCGAGCGCGGCTCGCGCGCGAAGACAGGCGTCGAGAAGACGTGGTGGCGCTCGTCCCCTACGCGCAAAGGATCGTCGACCTCGTCCAAGCGCGGCAACGCGCCGATCCGCTCGATGCACGCGCGGCGGCTGACACGCTCGCCGTGATCGCGATCGACGCGAAGAGCATTCGCGAAACGCTCGAGAAGGCGACGGAGTCACCCGTCTCGCGCACGATCGGCTTCCGTGCCGCGCGCAACGTCGAACGCCTACGCGAATCCCTGGAGGAATGGCGCGCGTTCCGTTCGGGCTACGACCCCCTGTTCGATTGGTGGGCGGCCGAGCCGGCGCGCGTGGCGCTCCAGCGGCTCGACGAGCACGCGGCGGCATTGAAGAAGCACGTGGCCAAGCTCGAGCCCGACGATCGCGACACGATCCTGGGTGACTCGATCGGTCGCGAAGCGCTGCTCGAGGAACTGCGCTTCGAGAGGATCGCGCACACGCCGGAGGAGCTGGTCGCCATGGCGCGCTCGGAACTCGCGTGGTGCCGAGTCGAGCTATAAAAAGGCGGCAGCGGAACTCGGACTCGGATCCGATTGGCGTGCCGCGCTCGAGGCCGTGAAGTCACGCCACGTCGAGCCCGGTGAGCAACCGGCGCTCGTGCGAGAACTCGCGCGCGAAGCGATCGACTTCGTCACGTCGCGCGAGCTCGTGACCGTGCCGCCACTCGCGGCCGAGACGTGGCGCATGACGATGCTCTCCGCGGAAGCGCAGCGCACGAGCCCGTTCTTCCTGGGCGGCGAAGTCGTGCAGGTCTCGTTCCCCACCGCAACGATGTCGCACGAGGACAAGGTCATGTCCCTGCGCGCGAACAACCGCGCGTTCTCGCGTGCCGTCGTGCACCACGAGCTGATCCCCGGCCACCATCTGCAAGGATTCATGAACGATCGTCACGCCACGCAACGGCGCTCGTTCCGCACCGCGTTCTGGACCGAGGGTTGGGCCTTGTGGTGGGAGATGCTCCTGTGGGACCAAGGTTTCGCGCGCACCCCGGACGAGCGGATCGGGATGCTCTTCTGGCGCTCGCACCGTTGCGCCCGAATCGTTTTCAGCTTGTCGTTCCATCTCGGAACGATGACCGAGGCGGAGTGCGTCGAGTTGCTAGTCACCGAAGTCGGTCACGAGCGACGCGCGGCCGAAGGTGAAGTGCGTCGCTCGTTCGGCGGCGACTACGGACCGCTGTACCAAGCCGCGTATCTCACGGGCGGTATGCAATTCCGCGCGCTGCATCGCGAACTCGTGGCGACCGGAAGCATGACGAACCGCGCGTTCCACGACGCGATCCTGCAGGGCGGGAACATGCCGATCGAGTTCGTGCGTGCG
>CAZKIY010000343.1:0-4443 GCA_964552875.1 uncultured Planctomycetaceae bacterium | reverse complement strand
CCGAGTCTCAGCGCGAGCGCCGCGACCTCGGCCACGGTCCGCGCGCTGGTCGCCGGTCCGCGCACGATCTCGACCAGCGGCATCTTGTCGACGGGATTGAAGAAGTGGAACCCGACGACGCGTTCCGGATGGGGGAGTTCGGCTGCGATCGCTGCCACGGACAACGACGACGTGTTCGTCGCAAGGATCGCTTCAGAGCCCGCTTGACGCGCGATTTCACCCAGAACGGCGCGTTTGACGTCGAGTCGCTCGGCCACGGCTTCGATCACGATCTGCGCGCGACCGAAGCCATCGAGCGTACGCGTCGCATCGAGATGATCGATGGCGGCATCGGCTTCGTTGGCTTCCAATCGGCGCTTCTTCTTCTTTTCGAGGACGCTCGCGCGATGCTCGATCAACGCGGCGTCGAGCGCGGCCGGCGCCTTGTCCGAGAGTCGCGTCTCGATGCCGCGCGACGCGCAGAGGATCGCGATCCCGCGCCCCATCACGCCGGCGCCGATCACGCCGGCCCGATCGATGGTGCGAACCACGGATCCGTCGCTCGACTTGCGCAGCTTCTTCGCGTCTTCGGTCAAACGGAAGATCTGGATGAGATTCTTCGCGACGGGACCGACAGCCAATTCGCTGGCGGCGGAAGCCTCGGCGCGGAAGCTCGACTCGAAGCTCGTGAGCGGCGCTCGCGCCGCGATCTCGATCGCTGCGATCGGCGCGGGATAGCGACCGTGCGTTCGCGCTAGAACTTGCTTGCGCGCTTGGTGCGCGATGACCGCGGTGGCGAGCGGATTGTGGTCGACCAGGATCGACGCGAACGTTCCGCGACCACGTCGCGGACACGCGATGCGCCCCATCGCGATGTCGTCGGCGAGGCGCACCAAGTCCTCCGGCGCGACGACGCGATCCACGATGTTGCGCCGATACGCGTCCTTCGCCGTGAAGAGTCGTCCAGTGAGGATCGCGTCGAGCGCAGCCGGAACCCCGATGCGGCGCGGCAGACGCGTCGCGCCGCCCCACGCGGGCAGGATGCCGAGCTGCGTCTCGGGCAGTCCGATGCGCGTCTCCTTCGCGCTCGACAGCACGATGAGGTCGCAGGCCAGCGCGAGCTCGCACGCTCCGCCGGGGATCGGTCCGCCAGCCGCGCACACGCTCGTGAAGCCGCCGCGATCGCGCGATAGCGCCGCCACGCGGTCCCACATCCGCTGTCCGATCTCGATGAAGCGCCGGACGAACGTGACGTCGGTCGCCGACGCGATCGCGTCGATGTCTGCGCCGCCAGCGAACGAACGAGCGTCCTTGCCCGTGATCACGAGGCCGCGGATCGCCGGGTCGCGCTCGATCTCCTCGAGCGTGAGGTCGAAATCGCGCATCGTCGGCACGTCGAACACGGTCAACGTGCGGTGCGGCGCGTCGAGCACGATGCGAGCGAGCCCCGGCTCGGGCCGCTCGAGGCGCACGCACGCGCGCGGCGGCGGTGCGTCGGGCGGCATCGGGATCCCGGTGAGGTCGATCACGCCGAGATCCTCTCGAGCAGCATGGCGCCGCCCTGTCCGCCGCCGATGCACAGCGTCGCGAGCGCGAGCTCCGCGTCGCGCACGTGGAGTTCGTGCGCCGCGCTCAGCACGATGCGCGCGCCCGTACAGCCGACCGGGTGGCCGAACGCGATCGCGCCGCCGTTCGGGTTCAACCGCGCGGGATCGAGCGCGCCGAGCTTCGCGCCGCGGCCGAGCTTCTCTTTCGCGAAGGAGTCACTGTCGAACGCCTTCGCGCAGGCGAGAACTTGCGCCGCGAACGCCTCGTTCAACTCGACCGACGCGATGTCGGACATCCGCACGCCGCTCTCGTCGAGCACCTTGGCCGTCGCATACACGGGCCCGAGCCCCATGCGCGCCGGATCGAGACCCGCGTAGGCCCAGCTCTTGATCCGCGCCAAAGGCGTCAACCCGAGTTCGCGCGCCGTCTCCGCGCTCGTCACGAGCAGCGCGCAGGCCGCGTCCGTGATCCCGCACGAGTTGCCGACCGTGACGCGACCGTCGGGCTTCTCGAAGTAGGGACCGAGCTTCGCGAGTCCGGCCAGAGTCTGCTCGTCGCGGATCGAGTCGTCATGTTCGAGCGCGCGCGCGCCGTCGCGAGCGCCGAGGGGCAGATGCGGCACGATCTCGCGCACGAAACGCCCGGCGTCGCGCGCGGCCTTCGCGCGCTGGTGGCTTTGCAGCGCGTAGCGGTCGGCGTCCTCGCGCGAGATCGCGAACTCGCGCGCCAGGATCTCGGCCGTCTTACCCATGATCAGTCCACTGATCGGGTCCGTGAGACCTTCCATGATCCCGATGCGCGGCGAGAGCAGCATCTTCGGCCGGAATCCGGCCAGCGCAGCGATGCGCGCGCCGAGCCCGCGCGCGCGCGAAACCTTCTCGAACTGCCGCGTGGCCGCTTCGTTGTAGAGCAGCGGGAAGCGCGACATGACCTCGACGCCCACGCACAGGTACACGTCGCCGCGTCCGGCCTCGATGCGCGTCGCCGCGTACGTGATCGCCTCCATGCCGGCGGCGCAGTTCCGCGCCACGGTGCAGGCCGGGACGTGCTCGGGTATCCCGGCACGCAGCGCGATGACACGTCCGACGTTGGACTGGTCCGCGGGCGGACCGGCGCAGCCGGCGACGACCTCCGCGACCCGGCCCGGGTCGATGCCGGTGCGCGCAACGAGCTCGCGCACGACGCTGGCGCCGAGATGCCCCGCGTCCTCGCGCGCGAACGCGCCGCCGGCTCGCGCCATCGGGGTGCGCAAGCCGGCGACCAGGACGACTTCGCGGCGCGCGGGCGTGGGGGATCGGTTCATCGCTCCTGGGCGAGGCTACGCATCCGCACGGGGGAACTGAACCCTGCTCTCGACGCCCCGCACCGACGCGCGGATCCAAGGCTGTTCAAGGGATCGCAGGCGAGGCGTGCGCCTCTCGAGGTCGTCGCACTCGATGCGCGCTGACACGGCTCTCGATCCCAGGATCGTGACCGTCTGCGGGCACGCCCGCTCCGCCCGAGTACGACGACGGGAATCCGCACGTTCGTCGGCCACAAAATCGCTTGCACGCTTTCGGCGAGGTCGGCTATCCTCTCCGCGTTATTGAGACTGAGTCTCAGTCACTTGCGATGTTCGCCCCTCACCTCGCCCGCCCGACACCGACCCGCGTGACCGCCATCGCGGCCTTCCTGGCCTCTGCGGCCTGCGTCGCGCGCCCGCATCCCGGTGCGCTCGAGCGCGATGTGTCCGTCGCGCCCCTCGACGAGTGCCCTGTCGTCGACCGCTGGGCCGGCGCCATGGGGACCGGCCTCGCGCTGACGATCGAGGCGCCCTCGCGCGCGGAAGCGCTGTCGGCCAGCGAGGCTGTCTTGCGTGCGATCGAGGCGACCGAGCAGCGCCTGTCGACGTGGCGCGAGGACAGCGAGCTCAGTGAGCTGAACCGGTCCGCGCCGGGAGAGCGCATCGTGCTGTCAAGCGAGTTGGCGCACGAGCTCGCCGCCGTTCATAGGTGGTCGCGGCTCACGCAGGGTGCGTTCGATCCGGCCGTAGGAGCGCTCGTGCGCGCGTGGGATCTGCGCGGCGCCGGGCGCATCCCGACCGCGGAGGAGCGGCAGGCGGCGATCGTGCTCGGCGGCATCGCGGCTGCGCTGGAGCTCGATGGACGGAGCGCCCTGCGCGTCGATCCGAGCCTGCTCCTCGAGGAGGGGGGCTTCGGCAAGGGCGCCGGATTGGACGCGGCGCTCTCCGCACTTCGCGGCACCAAGGCTTGCTCCGCGACGCTCGATTTCGGAGGGCAGGTCGCTTGGTACGCGCCGATCGGAGCGCACGCGCCGCGCGGGGAATCGGGCGGCCCCGACGCCGCGACCGACCGTCGCGGCGCGCGCGGACGGCCCTTCGACATCGCCGATCCGCGCGATCGGTCGCGGCGGATCGCCACGCTGCGGTCCGCGCGAAACTCCGCGGCGACGTCGGGCAACAGCGAGCACGCGCGCGTCGTCGGCGGGCGCACGATCGGTCACCTGCTCGATCCTCGTAGCGGCGAGCCAGCCGCGAACTTCGGCAGCGTCACCGTCGTCGCGGACCTCGCCATCGACGCCGACTGCCTCTCGACGGGGCTCTTCGTGCTCGGTCCCGAACGAGCGCTGGAGTTCGCCGCCGAGCACGCCGCGATCGACGTCGTCGTCGTCGAAGTGCTCCCGTCCGGTCATTTGCGCCTGCGCGCGAGCGCCGGCGTCGCCGAGACCATCGAACTGCTCGTCGAGGACATCGACTCGTCGGACGCAGGCCCGTCACACAACCCTCGACCCCCGACCGACCGCTGATTCCCCGCACCCCTCCACCATGGAATTCCAAGACCGCGCCTCGATCCACGGCTTCACCACGACAGTGCGTAGCGCAGAGACACTGCGCAGCGCCGAGACACTGCGCAGCGC
>CAZKIY010000342.1:0-4450 GCA_964552875.1 uncultured Planctomycetaceae bacterium | reverse complement strand
AGACAAGGCTCGCCTCGCGCGGACCGGGCCTGCGCCTGACGCGCGAGCTCGGCGAAGGCTGGCAAGCATTTCTCGAGGGCACCTACCGGCCGCGCGACTACCGTCTGGCGGACGACTCGAGCGTCCCCGGCGGAGCGCTCTCGGACGACTCGATCCCCGTCTCGCTGGGCGCGGAGTGGCAGCCGCGGCCCGCGTTCCAGCTCAGCTTCCAAGTCGGCGCCCTGCTCGGGCGCAGCATCGAGTTGCGCGACGATTCCGGCGACACCGTGTTCGAGGAGAACGCCGAACCGAGCGCGTTCGTCGGGTTCGGGCTGCGCATCGGGCTCTAAGAATCGGGCTCTGAGAATCGGGCTCTGAGAAGCAGCCTCAGGCGTCGAGGAACGTGCGCGCGACCCAGTCGCCGAGTGGGGGGCCGCTCGCGCTCAACACGAAGCGCCCGGCGCGGAGTTCGAGCAGCCCGTCCGGGCAGAGGCGCTCCGCCACGGGGTCCACGGGATACGCGGGCAGGCCGTCGTTACCTTCCGTCATGGCCGGTCACGGGGCGCAGCGCGTAGACGAATCCATCCATGCGACGTCGCGCGTGCGGTTCGCACACAGAGTGCTCAGAAATCGTGCTGCAACCGCAACCGCGCGCGACACCGTTCGAGGAGTCCAGTGATGGCACTTCGATGTCGAAGGAATGGGCGCGGACTCCCCTTCCAGTGCTTTCTGCGCGCTGCTCCCCGTTTGCAGCGCGGCGTGGAACTTTGAAGAAAGCACAAGACGTGCTCGAGGACGCAGCCTTGCGACAGGAGTCACTCCGTCGCGGGCCTGATGGCACGCGGCGTGCACTGTTCTTTGCTCGAGCACGTACATGCCGTGGGCGCTAGCCCATCAGGGGCATGAAGCGTCGATCGAATCATCAGTCACTGGCAGACCGCCGAGAAGAACCAAAGATGTCCACGCAAACGATCCTGATCATCATTCTGGTTGTTCTCGTATTCGGCGGCGGCGGCTGGTACTGGCGCGGACGCAACCGCTGACTCCAGCAGTTCACATGGCGGAAGCGGCCGTTTCGAAGATGCCGTCCACACGCTGGAACAACGCCAGACCGCGCTCGGCGACCCCGCTCCAAAGATCGGGGAGCGCGAGCGACCCGGTCGCGCCGCGTACGCCAAACAAGACGCCTGGCGCAGAAGCGTACGTTGAAGTTCGCACCCGAGGCCTGTACGGGGTATCCCACACGCCATGACGAAGCGCGCACGAGTCAAGCAGTCGAAGAAGCCCCGAGTCGTCACCGGAACGCCCAGTGTCGAACTGTCGAAGGCGGAATTCACACGCCGCTTCTTGGAACGCTTCTACGACCCCGCTTTTTCCGCCGTTTCCGCGTCGATCGCCGAGATCACCGAGGTCGCGTGGAAGAACTACATCGAGTACCACAAGAGTCCGCGAGCAAAAGCTGCCGGCCGCGGGTTCGCGGACCCGAGCTTCGAGCTGCCGCTCGAGTGGCTGGAGGCGCGCGCCCAGATCCGCGCCGCCGCGAAGCGTCACAAAGAAGCGCGCACCCCTTCGCGCATCCTGATCGTCAACGGCTCTTCGCGCAGCGACCAATCGTGTCCGGGCGAGATGTCGAAAACGTATCGGCTGGCGAAGCTCGCGCAACACACGCTGGAAAAGCTTCCGCGATTCGAGGTCGACTTCCTCGACCTGTCGTTGCTCGCTTCGCAGTACGGCCGCGTGATCCACCCGTGCAAGGCGTGCGTTTCGACAGCGATGCCGCTGTGCAACTGGCCCTGCTCGTGCTATCCGAACCACGCGCTGGGGCAGACCAACGATTGGATGAACGAGCTCTATCCGCGCTTCATCGCGGCGCACGGCGTGATGATCGTGACGCCGGTCAACTGGTATCAGGCGACGTCGCCGCTCAAGCTCATGATTGACCGGCTCGTGTGCGCCGATGGTGGCAATCCCGATCCGACCAGCACCGGCGGTAAGGATCCCGCGCGCGCGAAGGCACTGGAGCTCGCGGGATGGGACTATCCGAAGCACCTCGCCGGCCGAGCCTTCTCCGTCGTCGTTCACGGCGACGCGGCCGGCGTCCTGGAGCTGCGGCGGATCCTGTGCGACTGGCTGACCGACATGGAGCTGATTTCGGCCGGACCGACTGCGGAGCTCGGACGCTATCTGGGCTACTACGAACCGTACGCCACGAGTCACGACGACCTCGATCGCGACGTCGCGCTGCAGTCGGAAGTGCGCAACGCGGCTTCGAGCCTGGCCGAGCGTGTGCGACAGATCCGCAGCGGCCGCCATCGCCCGAACGACGCGAAGCTACGGTCCCCGCGCGAGAAATGAGTGCGCCCGCTCGTCCTCGGTACTCGGACTGGAGCGGGTATGTCGGTACGTCCCTCGCGCACCGATCCAGCTCGAGCGGCTGTCACTCGCGCCCGAAGGCAGGGTGATCTATGTGCTGCGCCGACGCTGGCGCGACGGCACGTCAGCGATCGCGTTCGAGCCGCTCGACTTCCTGGCCCGGCTCGCGGCGCTCGTTCCTCGACCGCGAGCGCACTTGTTGACGTATCACGGCGTGCTGGCACCGGCGGCCAAGTGGCGCGAGCTCATCGTGCTGCGCTCGGCTCGAACTCGGCGGACTGCACTCAGAGCGGCTCGCACGGCGAACAGCCTCCGCAACAGAGCCCTGAGTCCCCTCCAACGGCCACCGCTCGCCAACCCAAGCGCCGCACGTGCTCGACCTGGCGGAGCTCATGCTGCGCGCATTTTCGATCGACGTCTTGATGTGTCCGCATTGCGGCGGACTGTGAAAGTTGATCGCGTTCCTCCGTCGGAGGTGGAAAGCGTGAACTGCGCCCGTGAATTGTTCGCGGGCTCCGCAGGGCGGGCCGAGGATCGTAGATGTCGCGGCGCGCGAAACCCACACGCGCCCGGATCTCGCCACTACAGCACGTACGCCGGCCGCGGATAGCGCAGCGCGAGCACCGGAATGCTCGCGGATCGGGCGACGCCGTGCGCGACCGAGCCCAAGAGCGCCGCCGAGAGCCCGCTGCGACCGTGCGTCCCCATGACGACGAGGTCGTGCGCATCCTGGAGCGCGAGCACGCACGCGGTCGGGTCGCCCTCCTCGAAGCGGAGTTCGTGCGCCACGCCGCGCCAGTCGAACGCGCCGACCGTGGCCTCGAAGTGGGCCGCTTCGTCGTGTCGCAGGCGCTCGTTGACGTAGTCGGGCCCGACCGCGACGTCGGCCGGCGTGTAGGCGCCGAGCACGACCGGCACGAAGGCCAACATCACCGTGACGCGCGCCTCGAAGGCCTGCGCCAGATCGCGCGCGACCTCGAGCGCGTGGACGCTGTCGGGCGAGAGGTCGATCGGCGCGAGGATGCGCCGCACGGGTCGCGGTGTCTCGGGTTGCACCCACACGCCGCGCGACGCGTGACCGAGGACCCCGCGCGCCGTGCTGCCGATGTCCAACCAGCCGCGCTTCTTGTGCGGTCCCAACACGATCAGATCCGCGCGGCTGGCGCGTGCCTGCTCGAGGATCACCTGGACCGGGTGTCCCGAGGTGATGTAGAAGCGCAGCTGGCGGGCGTCGGCGCCGAGACGCAGTTCGGTGGGTGCCGCCGCCACGATCGCGCGCAGCGTGTCGCGCAGCGCGCGGCCCGTCGCCTCGCGGCCCGCGACCCACTCGGGCATGTGCTCCTCCTGGCCCCACAGGATCGGCCGCGGAGGAAATGCGTGCACGATCTCGAGCGGCGCGCCGAGGCGCTCGGAGAGCCAGATCGCGGCGTTCACCGCCGGAGCCGCGCGACCCTCGAGGTCGAGCGCGCACAGGATCTGGGTGGGGAACCGCGACTGAGAGCCGCTCAGGTTCTGCATGGTGGCTCCAAGCGCGCGACGCGCCGTGTTTCCGCTGATGGGTCCGCGGCCAGCAACCCGAAGGGCTGCGCCGTGTGCGTTCAGATTGGCATCCTGCACGCGGCGTTGCACGCGAGGAAGCGGGCGCGGCGCTGCCTGCGCGTCCCGCACGCGCGCAGGTCTCGCTCCGCGACCGACGCACACCTCCGGCGCTCGATCCGCTCGCCACGACCCGCCTGGGACAGGATCGTGAGCCAGCGCTTGGCCGTGCTTCGCGCCGTGCGCGGGCTGAGCGAGGCCGACCCCTAGCCCGAATCTCTCACCAGCAATTGGCCAACTCGCCGCGGCCTCGTTCGTAAGTGGGGATATGGAAAGACCCTACAACTCACGAGCGAGGACCGACGGCGATGGCACAGTGTAGCGCGCTCGAGTTCCGCTTCGAAGCCCCTGGTCGTCGTGAGATCGTGGCCCGCTTCGACGGCGGCACCATCAGCTCGGACGGCGGCGCTCTCCTGCTTGCCGAGGCCGAGCGGAGCACTCGAATCTTCGAGCGCTTCGCCTCCTGCTTCCAAGACCACCGCGACTCCGCGCGCATCGAGCA
>CAZKIY010000341.1:0-4457 GCA_964552875.1 uncultured Planctomycetaceae bacterium | reverse complement strand
CGTCGAAGCGTCCGTCGAAGCGTCCGTCGAGGGCACGCATGGACGCTTGTCGCAATGCGGTTGCGAGGACGGGCCAGTGCTCGTCGCTCATCTGCTGGATCTGCTGATCGCCTTGATCGGTCGGTCTCTGACGTTGCGCTTGGTTTCGGACGCGTGGCCGGACGCGCCCGTGGAAAGCTGGAATTCGCTGATTCAAGGCGCGGAAAAATCATGAGCCCGAACAACAAGGTCGTCATCAGGAAGCTCGCGACCGGAGTGCCCGGCCTTGACGAGTTGCTCGGGGGCGGTCTGCCCGAGTACAGCTTCAACATCATCGCGGGATCGCCCGGGTGCGGAAAGACCACGCTCGCGCACCAGATCATGTTCGCCAACGCGACGCCCGAGAAGCCAGCGCTCTACTTCACGGTGCTGGGCGAACCGGCCATCAAGATGCTGCGCTACCAGCAGCAGTACTCCTTTTTCGATCAGGATCGGATCAACAGCTCGGTTCGCTTCGTCAACCTCAGCGAGTTCGTGTTGGAGAAGGACCTGGATGCTGTGCTCGCGCAGATCGTCCAGGAAGTCGAGGCCGTGGGCCCCGGAATCGTGGTCGTGGATTCCTTCCGCTCTGTCGCGCGCAAGTCGCGGGCCAATGGCGGAGAGGTGGAACTCCAGGCGTTCATCCAACGGCTCGCGCTGCACTTGACCAGCTGGCAGGCGACCACGTTCCTGATCGGCGAGTACACCGAGGGGGAGCTGCGCGACAATCCCGTGTTCACCGTCGCCGACGGGCTCCTGTGGCTGCACCAGGCAGCCGATCGCAACTCCATCGTGCGCAAGCTGCAGGTCGTCAAGCTGCGCGGTCAGGCTTCCGTGCCCGGATTGCACACGTTCCGCATCACGGCGGACGGGGTGCAAGCCTTCCCACGCACGTTCGGGCTGGACCACCAGTGCAGCGAGCCGAAGGCAACACACCTCTTGTCGACCGGCATCCCCGAACTGGACGCGATGCTCGGCGGCGGCGTTCCGTCGGGACACAGCCTCCTCGTGGCCGGCCCGTCGGGCGCGGGCAAGTCGATCCTGGGCCGGCAATTCATCGCCGAGGGCTTGCGTCGAGGCGAGCCCGGCGTCGTCGCCATGTTCGAGGAGCTGCCCGACGAGTACGTGGCCGCCGCGAGGAGGATGGGGATGGACCTCGAGACGCCGCGGAAGGCCGGCAACTTGGAGATCCTCTATCTGCGACCGTTGGACCTCTCGGTGGACGAGACGGTGCACGAGGTCGTGGCCGCGGTGAAGCGGACGGGGGCGAAGCGCCTCGTGATCGACTCGCTGGTCGGCTTCGAGATGGCGCTGGCGCCCGATTTCCGTACGGACTTCCGCGAGTCGCTGTACCGCATGATCTCGGCGCTCACGCGCCTCGGCGTGACGATCCTTTCGACGGTCGAGGTCGAGGAGTCGTTCAGCTCCATGGGTCTGTCGAACTTCACGATCTCGTTCCTCACCGACGGCATCATCCGTATGCGCTACGTCTCGATCGACGGCCAGTTGCGGCGGATGTTGATCGTCGTCAAGGTGCGCGGCGGCCGGCACAGCATCGACATGCGCGAGTTCGAGGTCACATCGACCGGCATCGCGATCGGCAAACGACTGCAGGGCTACCGCGGCCTGACGACCGGCATCCCTGAACCTTGGGGCCGCAGCCTAACGAGCATAGCGAGCTCCTTGGGCGAGCCTGGAGGCGGGCCGTAGTTCGCTCACGCGCGGAGCGCAGGCAGGTAGACCCATGGTCACGAACACACTCGAGCGCTTTGCCGACTGGCCGCAGGAACTCCCCCAACTCCCGGCGTACTTCGCGGATCGGTCGCCGCAGCCGCTGGTGGCGGTGGAAGGCTCCGCGAACACCATCCGTTACGCGAACGCTGCGTTCTGCCGGCTCGCGGGCACGACGCGCGAGGGCCTGATCGGGCGCGCATTCGAGGTCGTCGTGCCGGAGGCGACGGGCGGCCTGCGCGCCGCGATGTTCGCCCGTGTGCTCGCCACCGGGACGAGCGAGGAGATACTGGAGCAGCCGCGTGCGTCGACCGGACCCACAGGCCGTGCCGTGGAGTCGTCGTGGTCGTACCTGGCGTGGGCGATCCTCAGCGCGGACGCGAGCGAGACACCGGTCGGCCTGATGATCCAAGTCACGGATGCGACCGCAGCCGCCGGATTCCGCAGCACGTCGGTCGCGATGAACTCGGCATTGGTCGAATCGGGGCTGCGCCAGCACGAGCTGGCGATCCAAGGGGAGACGCTCCGCGCCGAGCTGCGCTCGACCTCGAAGCACATCCGATCCGTGCTCGACTCGATGCCCCAGATGGTGTTCACGGCGTCACCGCGGGGCAGCGTCGACTACGTCAATACCCAGTGGATCGAGTTCACCGGCCTCGCCTTCGAGGAACTCGAGGGCTCGGGCTGGAACCAGGTCGTCCATTCCGACGACCAGCAGGCGAACCTCCGTGTCTGGAAAGAGTCCATCGACATCGGCAAGCCGTTCGAATGCGAGTACCGACTCCGCCGAGCGGACGGCCGGTACCGCTGGCACATCAGCCGCGCCGTGGCGCTTTCGGGCGATGACGGCCGGATCCACATGTGGATCGGTTCGACCACGGACATCGACGACTTGAAGCAAGCCGAGGAGGCGCTACGCGGGAACGAAGTCCGGCTCTCCGGGCAGAAGGAGGCGTTCGAAGCGGCCGTCGACGGCGCCTCGATCGGGACCTCGCTGCAGATCCTGGTTCGCACCGCGATGGAGCAAGTGGGGGGCGACACGCGAGCCGCCTTCTTCCGCGTCGACGAGGCGGGTACCGGTCTGCACGCCATCGAAGGCGCGGGCGCCATGCCCGAATCCTACGGTCGCGCGGTGGACGGGCTCCCGATCGGACCGGTCTCACGGTCGTGCGGTCTGGCCGCGCACCTGGGGCGAGCGGTGATCGTGGGCGACGTCACCATGGACCCGCTGTGGAAGCCCTGGGTTCACCTCGCGCAGGAACACGGCTTCCGCTCGTGCTGGTCGTTTCCGATCCACACTCGCGCGGGCAAGGTCGTGGGCACGCTGGCGATGTTCCACAAGGAGCCGCGCGACGCCGGACCGCGCGAGCTCAAGATCGCAGCCGTGCTGACGCAGTCCGCGGCGATCATCATCTCGCGGGACGCCGAGTCCGCGGAGCGCCGGCGGGTTCAGGAAGCGCTGCGGAAGAGCGAAGCGCAGGAGCGAGCTTCGCGACTGCAAGCGGAGGCCGCGAATCACAGCAAGGACGTCTTCCTCGCGACGCTGTCCCACGAGCTCCGCACGCCGCTCAGCGCGATCCTCGGCTGGGCCACGGTGCTGCGCACGAACGGCAAGATCCAGGACGAAGAAGTCCTGCAGGGCCTCCGGGTCATCGAGCGCAACGCGCGGACGCAGGCGAAGGTGATCGAGGACGTGCTCGACGTGGCCCGCATCACGTCGGGGAAGTTCCTGCTCGACACGAGACCGCTGGATTGGACGGCGCTCGTCCTCGCCGCGATGGAGACGGTGCGTCCGTCCGCCGACGCGCGGAAGATCCTACTCCTGGCGTCGGTCGGCCCGGACGTGCTCAGCAACGTCTGGGTGCTCGGCGATCCGCAGCGACTCCAGCAAGCGATCTCCAATCTCCTCACGAACGCCTTGAAGTTCACAGCCCTAGGCGGCCGGGTGACCGTCGGAGTGGAGCACGTGACCGGCGCTCGCGGTGACCTGGCGCGCGTCACGGTTCAGGACACCGGCAAGGGCATCGACCCCGCATTCCTGCCGCGCGTGTTCGAAGCGTTCGAACAGGCCGGCGAGGGCACGACGCGGACGTGCGGCGGCCTCGGGCTCGGGCTGTCGATCGTGCGCCACATCGTTTCTGCGCACGGCGGCGTCGTGCGCGCGGAGAGCCCCGGCGAGGGGCTCGGAGCGACGTTCACGATCGACCTGCCGGCGTTGGCGAGACCCGCGGAATCGCTGCTGCGCCTGAGGGCGTCGGACGCGCCGACTCCGCGCCTGGACGGCGCGCGCGTGCTCGTCGTGGACGACGAGGAGGACGCGCGGGTGCTGGCCGGCACGGTGCTCGAGTCGGCCGGAGCGCGGGTCGTCCTCGCCGCATCCGCGGACGAGGGCTACCGGCTCGTGCTCGACGCGTTCGAAGGCACCGGGCCCACGGTCGTGGTCAGCGACATCGGCATGCCGGTCGAGGACGGCTACTCCCTCTTGCGCCGCTTGCGAGCGAGCGCTCGGGGGGCCGCGCTGCCCGCTGTGGCGATCACTGCGTTCGCGGCGCCCGAGGACAAGCAGCGCGCGCTCCAGGCAGGGTTCCAGGTTCACCTGGCGAAGCCGTTCGATCCGGGCGCGCTGATCACCGCCGTCGCGGGTCTCCAGAAGCCGTCGATCGCGTGACGCAGCGCGCGCCGCTCGACTAGGGCGTGACTGCGTCGCT
>CAZKIY010000340.1:0-4474 GCA_964552875.1 uncultured Planctomycetaceae bacterium | reverse complement strand
GTGCGCTCGAGTGCCGCCGAGGCACTGGGCCAGTTGGGCGCACCGGCCGCGCTCGCTTCCTTGCTCAAGAACTTGGACGTAGAGAAATCGGATGGGGTCCTCGAAGCCGCCGCGCGATCCATCCTGGTTCTCGCGGCACGCATACGGTCACCGGATGATTCAAAGGCCGTGACTTCCAGTGCCACTTCGAAAACGAAGGAAGGCAAGCGCAAGGCAAGCTCACGACCGAAGAAACCAAAGGGGCGGTGACACAATGCTGATCGCGCCACATCGACGGACATGGCGCGATCGGCATCGTCATCGATCAGCTCAGCCATCCGCGGCGCTAGCCGAAGAAGTCACTACGACCAGTCCACGCTCGACCCGTTGATCAGGTTGAACGTCGACGGCGTGCAGAACGCCGCAGCGTTGCGATAGCACACCTGATAGGTCCGCGTGCCCGGAGCGACGACGCTTCCGCGCACCGACGGCGAGATCCGCCGCGTCGCACGCGACGAACAGCGCTTCGCCGCCGGTGATGCTCCAGATGTAGACCACTTGGTTCAGGTCGTTGATCGAGAGCGCATCGACGCTCGTGCCGAGGACCACGCCGTCGACGGTCGCGCCCTCGCGCAGCCCGATGACGCCGTCGTAGGCGATGAACTCGTCCGTGGCGTCCGCGCCGTTCGTGTCACCCCGCGCGGGAGCCCTGTGCGCAGCCGCGGGACACAAGCGCTGGTGGGATCCGTGCGCGCGAAGCACAAAACGCCAGCCAACTGGGTCAGTTCCCGAACTCGTGGATCCCCGCGCCGCCGCGCGAACTCGACGTCGGTGACGTGCGCGCGGCAGTCGTGGTTCGTCGGACTCGATCGGTGGTAGTGGTGCCCCACGAGTTCTCCCGCGTGATCGAGACCCCGGTGGATGCAGCGACTCGTCACCCGAGAGTCCGATCGAGACGTCCTGCACGCGCAGGTGTCGCTGTGAAACGAACGGCTCCGTTAGTGTTCCGTTCGGGTAGCCTGGAACACGTGAGCGCGCCGACCGTGATCCTGCATCTCGACATCGACGCGTTCCTCGCGTCCGTCGAGGTCGCGTGCCATCCGGAGCTGCGCGGCCTGCCCGTCGTCGTCGGTGGGATGCCGACCGACAGGAACCTCGTCATGTCGTGCTCCTACGAAGCGCGCGCCGTCGGCGTGCGACCCGGGATGATGCTCGCGGAGGCGGCGCGGCTCTGTCCCGACGCCGTCTTCCGGCGCGGCGATTCGCGTGCGGCGAACGCGTTGCGCGAGCGCGTCGTCGACCTCGTGCTCGAGACGACCCCGCGCGTCGAAGTCACGTCGATCGACGATCTCTACGCCGACCTCACCGGGACGGAGCGCGCGCTCGGACTCCCGATCGACGTCGCCGGAGCGTTGCGTGCGCGCATCCGCGCGGAGATCGGTTTGCCCGTCACGATCGGTATCGGTTCGTCGCGGACGATGGCGCGGCTCGCGGGCAAAATCGCGAAACCGGGCGCCGTCGCGTGGATCTTCGCCGGGAGCGAGCGCGCCTTCCTCGCGCACGTGCCGGTCGCGCACTTGCCGGGTTGCGGACACAAGACGGGCCGGTTGCTGGAGCGCTTCGGCGTGCGCACCGTCGGTGAACTGGCTCTCGTGTCGCGCGAGATGCTCTTCACGAGTTTCGGCGTGCACGGACTCGTCCTCCACGACCGCGCGCGCGGCATCGACCGCGACAGCATCGAGCCGAGCTACCAACTCGCTGCGGACGGCACGCGGACGCAGCGCGCGCCGCAGTCGATCCGCCGCGACGGCACGTTCGAACCCGAGGAAAGTCGGCGCGACATCGTCGCGGCGATGCTCTCGTATCTCGTCGAACGCGCGGCGCACCGGCTGCGTTCTCACCACGTTCGCGCGCGGACGCTCGTCGTGCGGATCCAACACGTCGACACGCGCACGGCCGCCGCGATCGCGCGCGCCGCGGATCCCGAGCCGGCGTTCGCGGAGAAGCGCGTGAAGCTCGATCCGCCGACGGATGGAACGGCGGAATTGCTCGCGCGCGCGCGGGAACTGCTCGCGGCGTTGCCGCGTCGACGCGCGCTCGTGAAACGCGTAGGCCTCACGCTCGACGGCCTCGAGCCGGCGAGCGGTTGGCAACGTCATCTCGGCGACGAAGACGGCCGCGAGGCGCGCGCGGACCGCGAGCGACGACTCGATGCCGCGCTCGATGCGCTGCGCGCCCGCCACGGATTCGGCCGCATCTTGCGCGGCGCGAGCCTGCCCCTCGCGGAGACGCATCCGTTGGAAGAGGACGGGTTCCGGTTGCGAACGCCGTCGTTGAATCAGTGAGCGCGCCGACCACGCGGGGCCAGAGCGAATGAACGAGGCTGGCTCGTTCATTCGCACTCGTTCATTCGCACTCGTTCATCCGCGCGAAAGTCCGTGATTTCTCGCGCGCTCTCGCTGACGGATGGCGAGTTGCTCCACTCGCCGACCCGATCACTTCGACCCGATCACTTCAACGCCGACAGATCCGCACCGAAGTTGATGTGGAACACCTGACCATCGAGCGTGAGAGCCGGCACCGAACGGATGCCGAGTCGCTCGGCATCCGCGACGCGCCGCTTGTCCTGGCCCAAGTGCACGACCTCGACCTCGTAGCGACCGCGGTCGACGGCTTCGAGCACCGTGCGTTCCGCCTCGACACAGACGGGGCAACCAGCGTGATAGAAAACGGCCTTGCTCTTCATCGGGAATCCTCGCATTCGTGACTGCGTGACAACGCTCGCGGACTGCGCGAGACGAAGCGAACCTAGGCGAGGTGCGGGATGTCGACGAGAACGCACCGTTTTGTACTCTTCCGGGGATGGTGCCGCCCCGAAACCGCGCGACCGAGCGACCGCGCGACGTCGCCGCGATGGTCGAGGACGTCATCGGGTGCAAGTGGTCGCTGCGCATCCTGCGCCTGATCGCCGAGGGCACAGATCGGCCGAGCGCGATCCAGCGTGCCTGCCCGGGACTCTCCGCGAAGGTGATGAACGAGCGGCTGGCGAAGCTCCAGCGCTTCGGCATCGCCGCGCGCGCTGTGGAAGGCCGACGTCCGCCGCTGCGCGTCACGTACGCGCTGACGCCGTTGGGGCGCTCGTTCGCGGGCGTGCTCGACGAGATCCGGCGCTTGCAGGAGCGGGTCGACGCGGACGAAGCGTCGGCGGGGCGCGCGAGCCGGCCCGCGCCACGATCGACGCCGCGGAGTCGCGACACGTAGAGAAGAGCACGGGCGGGCAGGGCTGGCGCCGTTCGGCCCGCCTCACCGACGATCGGATCTCCTCGCCGAGTGTCCTCGGCGAAGTCCGCTACCTGGCGCATCGCGCATCACTGCCGCGCACCTCGGAGGGCCATCACTCCGCGCGTCACTCGGTCGCGTTCCGGCTCGGAAGCGTGCAGCGAGAGTCGGGCTCGCCGTCGCCTGCCCGCGGCGACGAACCCTTGCGGCACCGCGCTCGCACGAGTCCCGGGGGAACCGGAAGAATCGAACCCGCGCTTTTCCGACCGCGCTTCGGGATCCACCGAGAGAGCGGATTTCACGCGTCCTCCCGGATCCACCGCCAGATTGCCCCCCCCGCCGATCGACCCGGACTCGTGTGGGAAGGAAGTTCGCACTCGGGCGTGATGCCGACCTGAAATCGGAATGAAAACGCACTCATGCGATGGATGCAGGGGCCTACCGGGTCGATGTGCGGGGTAGCGAAGAGCGAATCGCAAGTGGGCATGGCGGCCCGGGCAGTCGTAGGCTTCTGAGAGAGACTTCAGACCGATGCGCATCCTGGTGATCGAAGACAACCCGCGGATGGCGAGCGCGATCCAACGCGGCCTCGCCGAACAAGGCTACGTCGTGGACGTGGCGCACACCGGGTTCGAGGGTGAAGAGCGCTGCGCCGAGGGGCAGTACGACGCGATCCTGCTCGACCTCATGCTGCCCGATCGCGACGGCGTCGAGCTGTGCCGCTCCTTGCGTCGTCGCGGCGTGCGCACGCCGCTCCTCATGCTCACGGCGCTGTCGGGCACGAACGAGAAGATCGGCGGACTCGACGCGGGCGCGGACGACTACCTGGCGAAGCCGTTCGAGTTCGAGGAACTCGTCGCGCGCGTGCGCGCGCTGCTGCGCCGCGGACAAGCCAGCGAATCGCGCACGTTGCGCTATGAGGGGCTCGAGCTGGATCTCGGCAAGCGCTCGTGCACGCGTGACGGCGCGAAGATCAAGCTGACGCCGAAGGAATTCGCGCTGCTCGAATTCCTCATGCGCAATCCGAACCGCGTGCTGCCGCGCATGACGATCGTCGAGAAAGTCTGGGACATGAGCTACGAGCCGGCCAGCAACGTCATCGACGTCTACATCAGCCAACTGCGCAAGAAGATCGACCGTGATCACGACCAGTCGCTGATCCACACCGTCGTGTCGGCGGGCTATCGATTCGGGATCGCCGAGCGCGTCTGAGAGC
>CAZKIY010000339.1:0-4476 GCA_964552875.1 uncultured Planctomycetaceae bacterium | reverse complement strand
CATGAAGCTCGCACACCTCGGCCGGTTGCTCGTGCTCGTCGCGTGCACGAGCGCGCGCGAGCTGTCTGCAGCTCCTCGGGTCGGGTCTGACCCGGCTCCGACCTGTGCGTTCGAAGCGCGCGATGCGCGACAGGCGAATGCGGGTGCCCCGCCCGCTTTCACGCCGCGCGTCGAGAGTCAGTCTCCCACGGTCGATTTCAACCGCGAGCGCGCGCTGATCGAGGAGTCCGAGGCTGCGCGTAAGGCGTCGGACTACACCACGGCCCGCGCCAAGGCGACCGAGGCGCTGAGTGCGCTGCTGGCGCGTCCGGAAGGCGAGCGGAACGCGGATTGGCTCGTGCTCCTCGATTCGGCGGGCGCGGCCGCGTGGCACGGCCAGGACGTCGGCACTGCGAAGGCGGCTTGGCTAGAGGTGCTCGATGTCTGCGCGCGCACGCTGCCCCCCGACCATCCCAACTTGGCTGCGGCGCGAGGGAATGTGGCCCTCACGCTGCGCACGCTGGGCGACCTCCCCGGCGCGCGCGCGCTCGAGGAGCAGGTCCTCGATGTCTGCGCGCGCACCCTGCCCTCCGACCACCCCGACTTGGCCGCGGCGCGACTGAACCTAGCGAGCACCTTGGGCACGCTGGGCGACGTCTCCGGCGCGCGCGCTCTCCAGGAGCAGGTGCTCGAGGTGCGCACGCGCACGCTGTCCAGCGATCACCCGGCCTTGGCCACGGCGCGGCAGAACCTAGCCATCACGCTGCGTATGCTCGGCGACGTCTCTGGCGCGCGCGCTCTCCAGGAGCAGGTGCTCGAGGTGCGCGCGCGCACGCTGCCCAGCGATCACCCGGCCCTGGCCACGGCGCGACTGAACCTGGCCAACACGCTGTTCTCGCTGGGCGACCTCGACGTCGCACGCGCGCTCTTGGAAAAGGTGCTCGATGTGCTGGCGCGCACGCTGCCCCCCGACCACCCCGACTTGGCGACGACGCGGGGGAACCTGGCCACCATGCTGCGCACTCTGGGCGACCTCGCCGGTGCGCGCGCGCTCGAGGAAGAGGTGCTCCAGGTGCGCACGCGCACGCTGCCCTCCGACAACCCTGCCTTGGCCGCGGCGCGGGGGAACCTGGCCATGACGCTCGGCTCGCTGGGCGACCTGGCCGGCGCGCGCGCGCTCGAGGAGCAGGTGCTCGAGGTGCGCGAGCGCGCGCTGCCCCCCGACCACCCCGACCTCTCCGCGGCGCGTGGGAACCTGGCCCTCACGCTCCACGCGTTGGGCGATCACGCCGGCGCGCGGGAGCTCCAGGAGCAGGTGCTCGAGGTGCGCGCGCGCACGCTCGCCCCCGACCATCCCGACGTGGCCGCAGCGCGCGGAAACTTGGCCCTCACGCTACGCACGCTGGGCGACCTCGCTCTCGCGCGCGCCCTGCAAGAGCAAGTACTCGAGGCGCGTGCGCGCACGCTGCCCCCCGACCATCCCGCTGTGGCCGGGGCGCGAGGGAACCTCGCCTGGACGCTCGGCGAGCAGCAGTGGCGCGCGACCCGCTCGGAACTGGACGACGAGAAGGAGAAGGACGATCTGCGGGGCAGGTGCACGTCGCTGCTCCTCGAGCTCTGCCAATCTCAGACCTCCGCGGCGTGCCAAGCGCTGCTCACCGGCTCCAGCCGTGAGGCGGAGGAACGGTGCGCCCGTCTCGCGAAGTTTCTCGACGCTGCGCTCACGTTCGCCGCGGGCTACGGTGCGCTCGCGCCGATCCTCGAGCTCGATCGCGCGGCGCTGGTGTTCTCGGAGGCGACGCGCGCGGCGGCGATTGGCTCCGCTCTGCTCCAGCGGGCCGGACGGAATGCCCCGCGCTACGCGGAGCTCCGGAAGGCTTTGAAACAAGCGAGCGACGAGCTCTCGACGCTCGCGCAGCAGGGCGCGAGCAGCGCGCAGATCCAGGGCGCGTTGAACTCGCGCGACGCTCTCGAGCGTGACCTCGTCTCGCTGGCACGCTCGAGTTCCGGCGAGGCAGCGGCGGTCCTCGAGTTCGATGTGGAGGAGCTCGCCGCGCGGCTTGGTGCCGGCGCCGCGGCGATCAGCTTCCGAAGCTTCACGCGCTTCAACTTGCGCGAGCCTGACGAGCTGGACGCGACGGGCGAACCGAAGCTGGAGCAGACGTCGGTCGCGAGTCTGTGCGCGTTGGTCGTGCGCGGCGCCCAGAAGTCCGACGATCCGGCGCAACGCCACGCCTCTGTGACGCGCATCGACCTGGGCCCGATCGCTGCGATCGAGACCGCGGTGAATGCTTGGCGCAAGGTGATCGGCACGGAGACCGACCGTGGCCTCGCGGTCGGAGTCGATCGGACGACGGCGATGCGTGCGAGCGGAGAGGAGCTGCGACGGTCGGTGTTCGACCCGCTGCTGCCCGCGCTCGAGGGCGTCGAACGTGTCGTGGTCGCGCTGGACGACGTGCTGCACCTCGTGCCGCTCGAAGCGCTGCCGCTCGACGAGACCGAAGAGGCCGCGGGTTCAGCGCAACTCGTAGGCGAACGCTGGCGCATCGAGACGCGCTGCACGCTGACCGAGCTGCTCGCGCCTTCGCTGCGGCGCACCGACGCGGGCGTGCTCGTGGCGCTCGGCGGCGCTTCGTTTCAATCGCAGCCTTTGGCTCCCGACGCGGAGGACCTCGCGGTCGTGAACGCCACCGAACCCGAGCGCGTCGAGCTCGCCGGTCTCTTGCGCGGAGGTGCCTGGGAGCGCGGGTTCACGCCGCTGACGTACACGGGCCTCGAGGCGCGCGAGATCGCGGCGTTGCGCGCGGAGGTCACGGAGAACGACGACGCAGCGCTGGTGCTCGAGAAGCGCAAGGCCTCGCGCGCGAGCCTCGAGCAGCTCGCGCCCAAGGCACGCTGGCTGCACGTCGCGACGCACGGTTGGTTCGCGCCGGAGTCGGTGCGCTCGTGGAGCGACGTCGAGCCGCTCGACAAGCAGTCGGGGTTGGGCCTGCGGCAGTCGGGCGAAGAACAGATCCGCGGGATGAGTCCGATGCTCTTGTGCGGCCTCGCGCTCGCAGGCGCGAACTTGCCTCTGGACGTCGTCGGCCGCGCACCGGGCCTGATCACCGCCGAGGAGATCGCGGCGCTCGACCTTTCGCAGTGCGAGCTCGCCGTGCTCTCCGCCTGCGACACGAACGTCGGCGAGCGGCGCGCGGGTCAAGGTGTCGCGAGCCTGCAACGCGCGCTGCAGATGGCCGGTGCGCGCAGCGTGATCACGTCGCTTTGGAAAGTGCCCGACGAAGCGACGCGCGAGCTGATGGTCGACTTCTACCGGCGCATCTGGACCGAGCAGAAGCCCAAGCATCAGGCACTGTGGGAAGCGAAGATGCGCATCCGCGACGCGAAGGACGAAGCCGGAAGCCCCAAGTACACCGTGCGCGACTGGGCCGCGTGGGTGCTGACGGGCGCGCAGGACTAGAGCGGCCGGTGGGGGTGCGCGTCGCGAAGCCAACACGGCGCGCGTCGCGAGTCCGATCGGTGTCCGGCCCGTGAGCCGAAGCTCGGCCAGCTTGCCTCCGAGCACGACCCCGCCGAGAATCCGCCCAGCTCCCGTTCCAATCCTCCCCTCGACTCGGACGCTCGCTCGCGTGAAGCTCACCTACGTCACCTTCATCGTCGCGTTCGCCGCGTTCGCCGCGTGCGGCGCACGGCACGAAGCTTCTGCGGCTCTCCGCGCCGACCCCGTGCCGATCGCATCCGACGCGCCGGTCGCGCACGCGCCCGCGCAGCAAGACACCGGTTCTCCGGCGTCGTCCCCCACGCCGGAGGACCCTCAGGCGCCGACGGTCGATCTCAGCCTCGAACGTGCGCTGATCGCCGAGTCGGATGCCGCACTCGAGGCGTCCGACATCGCGACTGCGCGCACCAAGGCGACCGACGCGGCGCATTCGCTGCTCGCGCGGCCGGAGTCCGAGCGGAATGCGGCGTGGCTCGCGCTACTCGACACGGCCGGCCTTTCGGCCTGGCACGCCGAGGACGCGCGTAGGGCGAAGGCTGCTTGGGAGGTGGTGGTGGAGATCCGTGCGCGCACGCTGCCGCCCGACCACCCTGCCCTTGCAGGCGCGCGACAGAACCTCGCTGTCACGCTCAAGACGTTGGGCGACCTCGCCGGCGCCCGTGCACTCCAAGAGGCGGTGCTGGAGGTCCGCACGCGCACGCTGCCCGCCGACCACAGTGACCTAGCACTCGCCCGCGGGAACCTGGGAGCCACGCTCTACGAGCTGGGGGACCTTGCTGGCGCGCGTGTGTTGCAGGAGCAGGCACTCGAGGTCTTGGCGCGCACGCTGCCCGCCGACCATCCCCACTTGGCACTGGCGCGGGGAAACCTGGGAACCACGCTCCTCGTGCTGGGCGACCTCCGCGGCGCGCGCGAACTGCAGGAGCAGGAGCTCGATGTCTATGCGCGCACGCTCCCCGCCGACCACCCGGACTTGGCGATGGCACGGGGGAACTTGT
>CAZKIY010000338.1:0-4484 GCA_964552875.1 uncultured Planctomycetaceae bacterium | reverse complement strand
CAGCTCGACTTCGGCGACGTCGCGCGCGAGCACCGTGAGCGTGCGTCGGAACGCGAGCTTGTGCGCGGCCTGCGCTTCCGCCGGAATCGACGCGAGGTTCTGGGGCTCGCCGTTCTGGGACGCACCCAGAGGTTGGATCATGCGACCGAGGCTCTGGAGCGTCGCCTCGTTCTTCGTCGGATCGGCGATGCCCGCCATCACGCGCTCGAACTCGGTGCCGAGCTGTTCCATCGCGCCGTGCAAACTCGGACCGTTGCCGCGATCCGGGCGACGGCCTTCACCGCGATCGGGACGCTGACCTTCACGCGGCTCGCCCTTCGCTTCGGGCGCGGGCTTCGGATCCTGCGCGCGCGCCGGCGACATCGCCGAAGCGACGAACCAGCCGGTGAGCGGCAGTGCGAGTGCGAGAGTGAGGATTCGAAGTGCGTTGCGGTTCATGGAACGACGAAGATCGAGGGGTCGGGACCAGGTCGCACGATCGATGCGAGCGAGCCAGTTTCCCCATGCACGGCGCCGCGTTCAGGGATCACGGCCAACTTCGGACCGACTGCGCGATCGATGAACACGGTCCCGAGAGGGGGGCACTGCGACTCAGGGCGTGATGCTGCGAGGCACGAATCCGCCCAGATCACGGCGATCCGAGCCCGCCCAACCCCGGTCGCCACTGTACGGTCATCCGGTCCTCGAACTCGCGCGTCGTGCGCTGCAGAGCGCGCATCGTCGCCCCATCGGCGCACCACGTCGCGGGGACGACGAGCACGTTCTTGCGGTTCTTCGCGAGGAGCTCGGCGAGGACCTTCGGCAAGCTTCGCTCACCCTCCGCGTCCGCGACCACGAGACGTTGGAACCGATTCGACTTCGCCAACGGATCTGCGGTCTCGAGCGCGCGCCACGCCGTTGCTTCCTCCGCCGCGAGGCCGACAGGGAGCACGACGAGGGTCGTGCCACCGAACGATCCCGGGCATTGCGGCAACCGCCCGGGCGGAGCGAAGTCGGCGGCGCGAACGTCGAGCGCGATCTCGCTCGAGCGTGCATCGGCCGATGCGGACGTGGCGAGTAAGGCGATGCGCGATCCATCGCGGCGCGACAGCGCGTCCGCCATCCTTCGGGCCCAGCTCCGGGCTCGCGGACCGTCGACGCGCACATGAGATCGCGCCGCGTCCGCAGGCAGAACGCGTGCATCCAGGCCGAGTGCCGCGCGCACCACGTTTTCGCGCTCGATTTCGGCATTCCACGCGTCACCAGTGCTCGCAGTGAGATCGGCGTCGAACGCGACACCGCGATACTGCGCCAACTCGCTCGTCCACCATGCGATGTCGGCCTCGCGAGCCGTGACTCGCAGCGACTTCGCCGGGATTCGTTCGTCCCCACGCAACTCGGGCAGTGGCAGCGGGAAGTCGGAGATCGACGCGAAACGCCGCGGCTCGAACGCGAATGCGCGCACGTCGAGTTCGCTCGTGAGCAGCGACACGGCCGCGACGATCGTCGCACCCGTTCCTTCTCCCGCGAGGCACACGCGAGTCGGATCGATCGGTTGGTGGCGCAGCACGAACGCGCACGTGCGCTCGAGGCCTTCGCGCAGCGCGTACGCGTCGTCGGCGAACGAGTCCGGCCAGTACCAGCGCCCTCCGGCGACGAGGTCGTCCTGCAACTCGCGATACGGCGCTTCGACGACCACGACCGCGGAGTGCGTGCCGACGCGGCCCTTCCACAGGGCGAATGCGTCGTCTGCGGTCTCACCCTCGTCGGCGAGCCACACGAAGAGCGGCACGCGCGCGCTCTCGCTCGCATTCGGCGGAACGTGCAGGTGGTACTCCAACTGTCGCGGGACGAACACGGCGTACGAGCCGTCGTCCACGTCTTGCGCCCGCTCCTCGGCGAACACGACGAAGTCCGCGATGGGAAGGCCGCTGATCTCGGAGGAGAACGGGTTCGCACTCGGCACGATCGCCACCGTCGCGATGCGCGCGGCGGGCGCACGCAGTCGGAGCTGACGCACGGTTCCGTCCCAGTATTCGCTGTGGAATCCGCCGTTCACGTGCAGCACCGCGTGACCCGGATGATCACGCAGAGCGAGCGCGCACGACTCTCCCATCGAGTTGTCCCACAGCGACTGCGCCGAGGTGAGTCGCGGATCGTCCACTGCCGGAGCCGGTCCCATCATCGCTGCGTGACCGCGCACGGCGTTGTCGACGCGTCGCCAGTACGCGGGTGTGTTCGCGATCAGCTCGGCCGGAGCGAGCACACGCTCCTCGGGCGACAGCCCGGCGAGTCCGTCGGTCCCGACCTTGCGGCGCAAGGTGCTGGGAAAGTTCGAGGCGACGACGGGCCGCCGTTCGGCGCGCGCGAGCTCGATCATCGGCCGGTACGCCGTGCGATAGTTCGACCACGGTCGCGACTGCGCGAGGAGCGCGGCCTCGTCGATCTCGCCCCGCACGTACGCGTCGAGCGTCGGTTGCACGTCGCGCTCGAACATCTCCAACGCCAGGACGACGCGACCGTCGCGTCGAGCGAGCAAGCCAGCGTAGGTCTCGAGCTGAACCTGGTGCGTCGTCCCGTCGATGTGCGATTCGCCCAGGAAAACAGCATCGGCCGCGCTGAGGGAATCGAGCATCGCCTCGAACTCGATGCGCTCGCCGGTGCGGCCGTCGCGCACGGAGATGAAGTGCTCGCACTCTGGCGCCGGCCTCGGATCGGCCGCTCGCTCCGTGGAGCGCGCGCCGAGCGAACTCGTGCAACTTCCGAGGGCACACGTCAGAAGGACAAGCAGCACGGGCATTCGTCGCATGGGATCAGGTCTCGAGTTCGCGTGGGGAAGTTCGCAGCGTAACTCGACCGCGTGCGCCGCTGCCGGGAATGCGGTCGTGAGCCCCCTTGGAACGACGCTCGCGGTGCTCGAGCTCGCGACCCCGTGTCAGCACTCGCCGCGAACTCCGAGACCGCGTCTCGGCTGCTATCGTGCGGGCATGCACTTCGCCCTCGCGGCCGCCTTCCTGCTCGTTCCCCTGGCGCTCGGAGAACCGCGTGTCGTCGAGGTCTCGACCACGAGCGAGCTGCGCAGCGCGCTCGCTTCGGCCTCGCCCGGTACCCGGATCGTCGTGATGGCGGGCGATTACGAGCGATTCAACGCCGCACAGATCGTCGGCACAGCGAATCATCCGATCGTCGTCGCAGCCGCGGACGCGAACTCGCCGCCCGTGTTCCGCGGGATGCAGTTGTCCGACATCGCGCATGTCGAGCTGGTCGGCATCGTCATCGCCGGAGCGCCGGACAACGGCCTCAACATCGACGACGGAGGTTCGTTCGAGACGCCTTCGCACCACGTCGTGCTGCGCGACGTCGTCGTGCGCGATTGCGGCGCGCGCGGGAACGAGGACGGTATCAAGCTCTCGGGACTCGACGATTTTCGCCTCGAACGATGCACCGTCGAGACGTGGGGCCGCGGCGGCTCCGCGGTCGACATGGTCGGGTGTCATCGCGGTGTGCTCGAAGGCTGCACGTTCCGGGACCGTTCCGAGGATCCCGCGTCGCACGGCGTGCAGACGAAGGGCGGCACACGCGACGTCATGATCCGCGCGTGTCGTTTCGAGCACGCCGGCCAGCGCGCTGTGAACGTGGGCGGATCGACCGCGCTCCCCTACTTCCGTCCGAAACCGGAGACGTTCGAAGCGCGCGACATCGTGATCGAAGGCTGCACGTTCATCGGCAGCGAAGCTCCGATCGCGTTCGTCGGCGTCGATGGCGCGATCGTGCGCTTCAACACGTTCTATCGCCCCGAGAAGTGGTTCCTGCGCATCCTGCAGGAGACGCGGGAGCCGGGCTTCGTGCCGTCTCGCAACGGTGTGTTCAGCGACAACCTCATCGTGTGGAGCGCGAGCGAGATTGCGACGCCGGTGAACATCGGTACGCACACCGCTCCGGAGACGTTCTCGTTCGCCCGCAACTACTGGTACTGCGTCGATGCACCGACGCGCAGCATTCCGCGGCTCCCGGTCGCGGAAGTGGGCGCGCAGGGCGGCGCCGATCCGCTGTTTCGCGCCGCGGCGAAGCTCGACCTGCGTCTGTCGGAGTCGAGCCCAGCGCGGGCGCACGGGGCCGACGCATTCCCTTCGAAGCGCTGATTCCCTGGGCGCGTCGATGCGGCGCCCAACCGATCGTGAAAGTCGATCGACTCTCGAGGATGGACCGCGCGGGTGACGATCAGCTCGTGGCGGCGCTGCGAGCGAGCCCGAGTTCGACCGCGTGCGGCTTCAACGCCTCGATCACGAAGGTCACGTGCTCGGCCAGATCGACACCGAGCATCGCGACGCCCGCGGTGACCTCGTCACGTTCGACCTTGGCCGCGAACCCCTTGTCCTTCAGCTTTTTCAGCACGCTCTTCGCCTCGAGGGTCGCGATGCCCTCGGGCCGCACGAGCGCACATGCACCGACGAACCCGGTGAGTTCGTCGCAGGCGAGGAGCGCCTTGTCGAGCGTCGATTCGT
>CAZKIY010000337.1:0-4491 GCA_964552875.1 uncultured Planctomycetaceae bacterium | reverse complement strand
CCGCCCGCGCCGATCCGGCGCAACAGGCGGAAGCCTCCGACGACGGCGCCTTCGAGGGGCCCCAGAAGACGCTCGGCGACGTTGCTGGTCGGCGGCACCAAGTACGAGGCGGCCTGAGCGTCTCGTTCGAGCAGCGACTCGATCTCGCGTCGCAGTTCCGGGTCATCGGCGCAGCGCTCATCGAGGAATCGCGCGCGCTCGTCCGGAGGCAAGGGCGCAACGGCATCGAAGACCGCGGCCAGCTCTTGCCACGAATGCGTCACGGGCGGGAACTCGGTCGACGGTCTTGGCTACACGAACGCGGAGGTTCGGCGGACAGAGATGCGCTGACGGGCGTGACGATGCGAATCACGATGAACTCGGGAAGCGAGAGCCGCGCGAAGATAGCGCCCCGCCCGCGCTCACGCACGGGGACGGCGAGGCGTCAGGGAGGTCCCCGGCCCTCGATCTCGCGCAGGAGCCACGCCCGCGCCAAACGGAACTCCTTCTCGATCTCCGGTAGCGATGCCTCGAGGACTTTCGCGATGGCATCCACTTCCATGCCCCCGAAGTAGCGCAGCTCGACGACCTGCGCGGCCCGCGGCGATGCCTTGGCCAGTTCGAGCAGCGCGTCGTCGAGCGCGACGACGTCGAAAGACCGATCCTCGTGCGCGATGACGATGTCCTCGATCGGAACCCGCGTGGGGTTCGTGCCGCGCTTCACCGTGGCGCGCGAGCGGGCGCGGTCGACCAAGATAGCGCGCATGGCTTTGGCCGCGACCGCCAGGAAGTGCTGACGATCGTTGAAGGCCGGTGTTTGGCGGCCGAACAACTTGAGGTACGCCTCGTGGACGAGTGCGGTCGGCCGCAGCGTGCGCGCGGCTTCCGTCGGGCCGCGGAATTGGGCCTGCGCCATCACGCGCAGCTCTTCGTAGACGATCGGCCACAGTTCGTCGTTCGCGCTGCGATCACCCGCTGCGAGGCGGTGGAGCAGCACGGTCACATGCTGCGTCGGATCGTTCATGGAGCGGCCGTGCCAGGGGGGAAGTCGGGGGAAGATCGATCCGACGGTATCACGTTCTGGGCACGTGCCGTGCCCGGCGTCGGATGGTCAGGGCACCGTCGTGAGTCGTCGATGGATGCGGAAGCGCGGGAGGGAGCTCTCCAGGAACGTGTGCGACGCAGCGAGTCGGGCCATCGGCGCGGAGCAGAGCGTGGCTTCGCGCCAGATCACGTGGATGCGCGTACCTGCCGGCGGTCGATTCCTCCCGGCGAGGTAGTCCTCGGTATCGATCCGCGCGGCGAGGATGTCCGGCCGATCGCGCAGGTAGTGCTCGACGGTCGCCGACACGTACACGTCCGGCACGCAGACGAGGAGCAGGAGGCGATCGCCGTCCCGCCAGCGCTCGCAGATCTCTCGCGTCGCCGAGCGATAGTCCTCGCGTCGATTCTCGGAGAGCTGCAAGACGCTCATCGAACCCGCGCACACGATCAGCGTCCCGGCGGCGCAGCGACCGAGGTTGACGGGCCGGATCGAGAAGAGGCCGAGCGTGATGCACGCGATGGCGCCCGGGATCGCCGGAGTGAGATAGCGCGGCTGGAAGCCTCCGCCCAAGAGCTGCGCGAGACCAAAGGCCGCCAGCACGGGCACGCCGAGTGCGAGCGCGATGTCGATCTGCGTGTGAGACCGTCGGACGAGCGTGCGCAAGGCTCCGAGGATCATCCCGAGGAGCGCCAACCCACCGAGGATCCATCCGATCGCCGATAGCCCGTGCTCCGGCAAGACGACGAAGTCCGAGGCGATGAGGCGCCCAGGCAGCTCGAGCCAATCCCTCGGCGTGTCCTTCACCAGGATCGGCCAAGAATTGCTCATCTGCTCCGGCACTTTGGAATGGATCCACGGGATCCAGACCAGGACTCCCGTGCCGGTCGAGAGCCCCACACGAATCGAGGTCCGATCGCGAGTTGCCAGCGCTTGCGCGATGCACGCCAGTCCGGCGAGCGCGCCGTAGTAGTGCAAGCCCGTGGCCGTCGCGGTCGCGAGCGCGAGCAGGATCCAGCGCAGGACGGAGGGTTTCCTCCGCGCCGCGTAGGCGGCGGTGAAGACGAAGAGTGCCGCGAGCTCGACGAACGCGTACATGCGCACCTCGTGCGCGAACCCGATGAGGATCGGTGCGACGGCGTAGGTCGCGAGAGCCCACACGGCGCGTTGTCGGCCGAGCCAGCGGCGCGCCAGCGGCACGAAGAGCGTGAGGGACACGCACGATACGAGCGCGGGCAGGATTCGTAGCGCGAGGTCGCTCGTGCCGAAGCACGCGATCCACGCGCGGAAGATCAGGAACGAGAGCGGTGGATGACTGTCGAAGGCGAAGTACGCGAACGGGTCGCTCGACGCCGCGATCTGGACCGTCATCCCTTCGTCGATCCACAGCGAGTGGACCTCGGGACGCGCGAGGCGCAAGGCGCAGCCGATCGCGAGCACCACCCAAGTGTGGCGGTGCATGGGGCTCGAGTCGCGCGGGTCCGAGCTCACGCTGGTCGTGATACGCGGCGCGAGCGTCGATTGCGATGCTCGCGCGGGTTCACGCGGCGGGACGGACCCTTTTCGAACGGTCCGTCACGGCACCCACGTGATGCGCAGCCCGTTCGTCAAGTTGAACGTCGCGCTGGTGCAGAACGTCGCCGAGTTCCGGTACCACGTCTGGTACGTGCGCACGCCGCCCTCCGCGGGCACAGCTCCAGCGACGGAGAGCGAGGCACCCCTCGCCGCGCCGATCGAAGCGGTCCCACCGGCGGCAGCGATCACGCCGAGACGGCGGATCTCTCCGCCCGCGCAGCGCAATCCGTCGCCGAACGCGACGCCGAATCCGGTGGCGAGCGCGGTTTCGCCTTGGAAGAACAGCGCGGTTGCGGTCGCGGGCAGGCCCGTCGCCGTGAGATGCAGTGCGTCGTTCGAAAGCCGCGCGCTCCCGACGCCGCTGAGGAGCGCGCCGCCCGTCGTGAGCGAGTTCTCGCAGCCGCGACCGGCCCCGCCGAAGTTGCCGCACGGACAAGCCGCTCCCGATCCGTCGCCGGCACAGATCGGGATCGGCGCGCACTCGGGGTACAGGTGGGCATCCGCCGTCGTGGCGAGCCCGGCCGCGTCGGTCACCGTGAGGTGGATCTCGAAGTGGTACTGCGCGCCGTCGCAACCTTCGGGCGTGATGACGGTGGACGTCGCGCAGTTCGGATCGATGGGTTCGGGGTGCGTGTGCGTGTCGTGGTGAAGGGCCGTTTGCCACTCGCACGCGAGCTGTGCTCCCGCATGCTCTGCATCTGAGATCGTCGCGGCGAGCGGGATCGTCGCGGGCGGTCCGAGGATGTAGAGCGAGCCGTCGATCGGGCTCGTGATCGCGACGTTCGGCGGCGTGTTGTTCAGCGAGACGAGCACCGTCGTCGCGCCCGTCCCGTTCGCCGGATCGCGCACGATGAGCGTCACGTCGCGGCGCACGGGCTGCGTGAGCAACGCCGGATCGAGGGCCAGCACGCGCACCTCGCCCGCGCTGATGAAGTTCGCCGTGCCTCCCGGCGCGCCGGCGATGCGCACGTGCGTGCCGATCGCCGCGGGGAAATCGATGCGGAACGTCTGGTAGTTCACCCCGTTGTTCCCCAGGTAGGCCGGCGTCATGACGGCGCCCGCCACGGTCGTCCAGGTCGTGCCGCTCTTGACCTCGACACGCCAGTCGTCGAACCAGCCACCGTCGACGAAGTGTTTGCCCTCCTGGAAGATCAGCGTGCGAAACGCCCACTCGCTGGTGAACGAGTATCCGAGCCAGTCGAAGTTCCCCTGCGCACCGTTGTGAAACGTGTCGTACTGGCGCAAATTGTGGTCACTGCCCACCGGCGGATAGTCACCGTCGCGCAGGATCGCCGGATCCAAACTGCCGACGCCTTCGGGGTATGGCGGGTTCAGTTCGAGCACTCGCGCGACGAACGTGCCTTGTGACGTGATGTCCGCGATGGGTTCGTAGAGATGCGTCGGGTTCGCGAGCGTGCTCGTCGTGCCATCGCCGAAGTCCCACGCGTACTGCAGCGGTTGGCCCTCGGGGTCGGTGGAACCCGCGCTCGAGAACTGCACGAGGAACGGCACCGGCCCGAACGCGATGGCCGGTGACGCCACGGCGACCGGCGGGAGATCGACGGTTTGGACGACACGGCGCACTTCGGAGCTCGTGCCGAGTTCGGCGTAGCGGATGTAGTAAAGCGCGCCGGTTCCCGGTGCCGTCGCGAGGAACACGAGCCCCGAAGTTTCGGGCGTCGCAGCGAACAAGCTGATCGAGCCCGGATTCCCCGGCACGTACCGGCGGATGAAGCCGCCGACGTAGTCGCCGAAGAAGTACGAGCCGGCGTACTGCGCGGGATACTCGCTGCCCGCGTACCAAGCTCCCCCGGTCGCAGAGCTGCCCTGGAACTGCGCGCCCTGGATCGGAGATCCGATCGCGCCGACGTTCACGATCGCCGCCGAGTTCCCGA
>CAZKIY010000336.1:0-4494 GCA_964552875.1 uncultured Planctomycetaceae bacterium | reverse complement strand
GAAGCGTCCACCCGCCGTCGTGCGCGCTCGACCGAGGAGTTCGATGCGACGTCGCGCGACGAGGTCGCGCAGCGGCGTGCCCGCGAGCGGACCTTCCGCCACGATCGACGGCTCCTCGTCGCGATCGGAGACCTCCCAGCTCTCGCCGATCGGCAGTGCCGGCGGCAAACGGATGCCCGGTACGCGCTCGAGTCGACGGCCGCCCCACACTCGCTCGAGAGTGCGGCGTCGGAAACGCAACGGAGGCAAAGACACGATCGCGGGGGTCATGGCGGACCGAGAAGGGTAGCGTCCCGCGAGTTGGATTCGTCACGGTGCGAGGCGGCGCGCCGCGGCGGCGAAGCGCGGATCATCGCGCAGGGCGTCGAATTCGCGACCGTCGAGGATCTTCCTCGCCTGAGGACCTCCGACAGCCCGGTCGAGCAGATCGAGCGCGTGCTCGCGGCAAGCGAGCGAATCCTCCCCCGTGAACGCCGCCCCACACCGTGCCCAGAGCGCTGCATGGAGCAGCCGACTCCTCTCGTCCAACTCCCCCACGGCGACGAGCTCGGAACGCGCGGCGTCGGGCGAGTTCGAGTCGAGATGATGGAGAGCGCGCGTGTAGCGCACGTTCTCCACGAGATTGCGCGAGTAAGGATCGTTGGGCTCGACGACCCTGTGACCTTCGAGCTCCTCCAACGCCCTGGTGGACGACTCCAGGAACTCGTCGGGGCGACCGAGTCGCCGCAGGTTCGGCGCACAGTTCCAGCGCGTGATTCCGACGCCAGCACGCAGCTTCGTCTGGCCGGGATTCGCCGCCAGAAGCCGCCCACGCACTGCGAGTGCTTCTTCGTACGCGGCGAGCCCCGCGGTGAACTCCTGTCGACCGGAGTGCACGGACGCCAGAGACGCGATGGCATTCGCGAGCGCGCGATCGTGCCGCGACACACCGGGATGACGACGCGCATGCTCGCGCAGGATCGCCACGCATTCCTCCCAGACGGGCAGGCTCTCCTCGTGGCGACGGAGATCGAACAGCATCTGTCCGCGCACGGCCATCGTCCGGGCGAGTAGCGCAGCCTCCGCCTCGCGATCCGTTCCTCGCGCGCGCAACTTCGCGATGACTCCGTCGGCGAGATCGAGGATGTTGCCCCGGCCCTCTCAGCGTCGCCGGCTCGCGCGTGCGCAAGGCTTCGACGACGGACGCGAGCGATGCGCCGTGCACGTACTCCATAGCGAGGTAGGGCACGCCGTCCGCCTCGCCGAACGCGAAGAGCGGCACGATCGCCGGATGCGTGGGCCGCGCGACGGACTCGGCTTCGCGACGGAATCGATCGCGCGCGCCGTCGAACCACACCTGCTCGGGACGCAGGACCTCGAGGGCGACGATGCGGCCGAGCGGTTCCTGGAGCGCGCGATGGACGACGCCCATGCCGCCGCCGCCGATCTTCTCGAGGATGCGGAACTCGCCCAGTCGTTCGGGCGCGCGATCGGGCGTTGCGCCGGGCAGGAATCCCATCCTGCCGAGGGACGCCACCCGCGAACGCAACTCGTCCGCGCGGTCCGGATTCCGCGCGCAGAGTTCGCCGAGGACGCCCGAGCCTTCGGACTCGCTGCGATCCAAGTACTCGACGACGAGGTCCTCGAGCGAGTTACGATTCGAGCTCATCTCGAACCACCAGCGTACTCGCGCGACTCGCACCGCGCCCTTCGCATGCGACTCCTCCTCCTCAGCAACTCGAAGAAGTCCGGTTTCGGCTACCTGGAATGGGCGATGCCGACCTTGCGTGATTTCGTGGGCGATCGAGCCCGGCGAGCACTCTTCGTCCCCTACGCGATCGTCACGCGCAGTCACGACGACTACATCGAGCTCGTGCGGCGGCCGTTCCGCGAATTGGGCCTCGAGGTCGACGGTCTGCATCGCGCCTCGGATCTCCACGAGGCGATCGCTCGCGCGGAACTGATCGTCGTGGGCGGCGGGAACACGTGGCAGCTCGCGCGGGAGCTGCATGTGCGCGGCCTGCTCGATCCCGTGCGCCGCGCGGTCCGCGGCGGAACGCCGTTCGTCGGTTGGAGCGCGGGCTCGAACGTCGCGTGCCCGACGTTCCAGACGACGAACGACATGCCGATCGTGGACCCGCTCGGATTCGACGCCCTCGGTCTCGTGCCGTTCCAGCTGAACCCGCACTACCTGCACGGGAATCCGCCGGGTTTTCACGGCGAAACGCGCGAGGAGCGGATCCTCGAGTACCTCGAGGCCAACCCCACCGTTACCGTCGTCGGCTTGCGCGAGGGCACGTTGTTGCGCGTCGAAGGCGACTCGATCCAACTCGTCGGTGACGATCCCGTGCGGATCTTCCGTCGAGGCGAAGCCCCGACCGAAGTCGTCGCAGGTGGCGATCTCCGGTTCCTGATGCGCGCCTGACCCGACCCCCGAAACACGGCCGATCCAGGGGACTTACCAAGTCGGGACGGCCGAACCCACAATTCGGGGTGCAGACTGGAGGTGTGCACAATGTCTCAACTTGAGTGCACTCATCCCAGAGGCCCCATGATCCGCCCGCCTTCCGAACACACTTCCCAGCCCGCTCCGTCCGCTCGCACGTCGAGCCCCACGAATCCTCGCAACCAGGCACCGAGTTCCGCGCCTACGAACACGCGCGACGCGATCCTCGACGCCGCCGGAGTCCTGCTCGGTCGCTACGGCTACCACAAGACGACGATGGACGACCTCGCGACGCAGGCGGGGATCGCGCGGCGCACGCTGTACCTCCACTTCCGCTGCAAGGACGACATTTTCCTCGCGCGCATCGACCGCGTCGTCGATCGATTGCTCGCGGAAGAACGGCGCATCGCGGACGGAACGGGCCCTGCACTCGAACGGCTGGAGCGCCTGCTGACGTTCAGAGTCGTCTACCGCCTCGATGTCGTGAAGGACTACACGAAGAGCCTCGACGAGATCTTCGCCGCCCTACGCGGACCGTATCTCGAGCGCCGCGCGAGCTGGTTCGCGGCCGAGTCAGCGATCCTCGCGCGCGTGCTCGAGGCGGGTCGATCGTCCCGCGAGCTCGAGTGCGAGGACGCTAATGCGACTGCTTTGGCGCTGATTTCGGCCACGAATTCGCTGATCCCCTACTCCCTGTCGACGAAGGAGATGGGATCGCGGCGTGAAATCGAACGCACACTGACGACGATCGTGGCGCTGACGCTACGAGGCTTGCGCGCGGAGCCGACGCGCAAGAAGCGCTGAACGCGCGCTTTTTACCGACCTCGCGAGCGGCATAACGCGCTACTCGAGCTCGCCCGACCAGTGCACCGGGGACGACGAACTCACGGCTCGAGCGACTGCGCGCTCTTCTCGAGCGCCGGCTTGTATCGATCGAATGCGTCCTGCGGGCCCCACGCTTCGAACGTGTGCACCTTGTCCTTGGTCCGCACGCGGAAGAGAACGCCCCGAGGTCGAATCGCTCAACGAACTGATCTGTGCAGGAGTAGGATTGGCCGTACATGGATCAGTCAGCCGTCGTCGCACAAATCGTCATCGCCGCCTCGGTCCTCTACGTGTGGATCTTCCGCTTCGACAACATCGTCAGGGAGTTCCGCGAGTACGGACTTTCGGACCTGTTCCGCAGCGTGGTCGGAGCGGCGAAGATCGCGCTGTCGACCTTGTTGGTCGCGGGCATCTGGTACCCCGCGCTCGTGCTCGTTCCGGCGATCGCCATGGCGGTCCTCATGGCGGGCGCTCAGGCTTCGCACTTCAAGGTTCGGCACAAGTGGGCGGCGTTCGTTCCTTCTCTGATCCTGCTGCTCCTGTCCCTGTTCGTCGCCGCTGTGCGCGCGAAACTGATCGCCTGATTGTGGTTCTGGACCCTCCTCGTCATCGCCTCGAGCCTCGCCTTCGTCGCTTACGGAGCGCACTGCTTGCGCTCGGAGTCGATGCGCGGTGAGTTCGCGCGCTATGGCCTGGAGAACCTGCGCGTGCTCACCGGCGTGCTGGAGATCCTGGCCGGCGCGGGGCTGCTCGTCGGGCTCTGGTGGCCGTTCGCACTCCAGTTCTCCTCGGGCGGACTCGCGCTGCTGATGCTGTTCGCGCTCCTGGCAAGGATCCGAGTCGGCGACTCCATCCGTGCCTCGCTGCCGGCGTCGGTCCTTCTGGTGATCAACGTGCTGATCCTGCTGCATTCCATCGGCTGGCTCGGCTGACCGGTCGAGATCGCTGCTCAGCACGACGCTCCGCTCCGGAGCGCGAAGCAAGCTCGATGCTGAAGTCCCTCGATCGACGGTTGCCGCGGGCACTCGGTTGCCGCGCGCACTCGACTGCCGCGCGCACTCGATTGCCGCGCGCACTCGACTGCCGCGCGCACTCGACTGCCGCGCGCACTCGACTGCCGCGCGCACTCGATTGCCGCGCGCAGCGCTGGCCGCGGCGTCGGCGCAAGCCAAGACGGAACTGGGTCCGACCACCCGCAACATCAACCCGCGTAGCGATCGGTCGCTGCGACGAGCGCGCGCGCG
>CAZKIY010000335.1:0-4494 GCA_964552875.1 uncultured Planctomycetaceae bacterium | reverse complement strand
GTCGGCGCGCCGCCGAAGTGACGACGACGATCAGCGCGACCAGAGCTCGTCCATGAGCGTCGCGGTCGCGGGATCGTGCCGCGTGAGCTGAGCCTTGACGAACGGGTAGAAGTCGTTCGTCCCTAAGAAGGCCTCGCTGGACTCGGCGAAGAATTCGGCCGGGTTTTCCAGTGCATAGTGACGAGCGTCCGTGCCGTTCGCGCGCAGGACCTCGTCGTAGGTCTTCGACTCGACGGCGCGCGCGTGCGCTGCGTCGACCTGCGCGCGATCGTTCGTGCTCATCCGATCGTGGAAAGCGTGCGCCAACTCGTGGAGCACCATCGCCGGCTGCTCGCGCGTCCAATCCAAGAAGTTTTTCGCGTTCGAGATGTGCACGGCGCGCGCCTTGCGCGGATCGCTCTTGTTCTCGCGCAGCCAATCGACGGAGGGGTGGTAGACGGCGCAGGGGAACTGGGGATCGTTGCGGTCGAGCCAGATCGTGACTTCGCGCAACGTCACGAGCGCGGACTTCGGAACGGCGCGGCGCACGTCGAGCAACTTCGCGCCGAGCAACAGGATCGCCTCGCGGCCCAGCTCGTCCTTCGGATTCGCGAGCGAGCGTTCGATCTGGACCGTGAAGCCCTCGATCTCGCGCGTGACGTAGCCGTCGGGGCCGCGCTCGGATTTCTGCGCGTTGGGGATCGCCGCGAAGAGGACGAGCGCGACACAGATTTCGATTCGCATGGGAGCGTGGGTCAGTGCGCGAAGGACGGATGGGACGCGGACCCGCCCGAGCGCAGGTACGCGAAGAGGTCCAGGACTTCCTGCTCGTCGAGCACGTCGACGAGCCCGGTCGGCATGCGCGACAAGGGATAGGGCCGGCGCATTTCGACGGACTCGGCCTCGATTTCGACGAGTTCGTCGCTCGGCGTGCGGCGGAGCGCGATGACGCCGTCCTTCTCGGACTCGATGCGGCCGACGTAGAGATCACCGTCGACCGTGCGTAACTCCGCATCGCGATACTGATCCGAGATCGTCACGGACGGATCGAGCAATGCGTCGAGCAGGTCGGCCGTTCCGAAGCGCGCAGACGCGGTCGTGAGGTCGGGCCCCGTCGCGCCGCCCGAGTCGCCGACACGGTGGCACACGACGCACGTCGACTTCGCGAACGCGTCACGACCGCGCTCGAACGAGCGACCTGTGAGAGGCGCTGCGAGCAGCGCCTCGAGCTCGGGCCGCGTCCATCGCCGCACGAACGCCGCGGGCACCGCCGCGACGGCCGCGGGCTTTGTCGCGGATGCGAGTCGATGCGCCAACTCCGCGCGCTCGCTCTCCGGGATGCGCGCGACGAAGTCCTCGCGGATCCGGCGCACGTACTTCGTCAAGCTGTCACCGCCGCGGAACTCGCTCGCGCGGCCTTCGAGAAAGTCGAGAAAGCGCTCGCGCGTCGCGAGCGTCCAGCCGGATTCGATGACTCGCAGGCAGTAGGCCTCGTGGATCGCGTCCTCCTGCGCAGTGACGTAGTCGATGCGGCCGAGCAAAGTCTCGACGCTTCCTGGCGCGCCGAGGAGGGCGAGCAGCGCGGACCCTCGACGTTCCCCATGCGAAAACTCGCGCGCGAAGTGGGTCGCGAACGGCTTCAGCTCGTTCACGGTCACGACGCCCCGCGCGAGCGCGACCTCGGCTAGACGCAGCCCTTCGGCTCGTGCGCGCGCGACCTCGTCGGACGCGCGGTGCGCAGGCGGATCCATCGTCTTCCACAGTCCTTCGACGATGCGCCCGCGATCCTGGTGGCCGGCGTGCATCGCCGCGAGCACGATCCCCGCCACCGCGCGCTTCGACACGCACCGCGCCCATACCGCGTCCCACTGCTCGGCCGGCGTCCACTCGAGCGCGATGCGTGCGGCTCCCGAAGTGAAGCGATCGTCGCTGCCCAGAGCTTCCGCGATCCGCGCGAGCTCGACGTCTGTGCGCGCCTGCGGTTCGTGCAGATTCTCGAGCTCGCGCCGCGCTCGCTGCGGATCGGTGAGCGGCGCCGCGGATTTCGAGATCTCGTCGATCACGCCCTCGAAAGTGATGCGATACAAGGCCGACTGCGTCCGCCGCCCGCCCGTCGTCACGTACATCGATCCGTCGTTCGCCACGATGAGGTCCGTGACCTGGAACGGCTCACCGCGCGCGAACACTTCGGAAGTCCCGCGCCAACTCGCGCCTTCCGCCGTGAGCCACACGGCGTGGATGGTGCCGTACGTCCAATCGCACGCGAACATCGCGTCGCGCCACCGGTTCGGGAACCGCGCGTGCGTGCCGAACTCGACGCCCGTCGGCGAGCCGCGTCCAAGTCCCATCGCCGCCGGCCACGTGTCGATCGAATCCTCGGGCCATTTCCCCGATCCGTGCCGCCAACCGAAATCGGTCCCGCTCGCGAGGTGCAGGATGCGTGTCGGCCGATACCACGGCGCGCCGACGTCCCACTCCATGTCGGAATCGAACGTGAACACCTCGCCGCGCGGATCGAACGCGAAGTCGTACGCGTTGCGCATACCCGCGGCGTAGAGCTCGAACTTCTCTCCGTTCGCGTCGGTCTTCGCGAGCCAACCACCGGGCGCCATGCGACCGACCGCGTGACCACCCGGGTCGTCGATGCGCGGGAGCGACAGATCCTCACCCCACGTGGTGGGCAGACGAGTGGCGGCGAACTCGGGCAGATTCGTGTGGTTTCCAGCCAGGATCCACAGCGCGCCGTCCTCACCGAGGCGCACGGCGTGCGGCCCGTGCTCGCCGTCGCCGTCGAGTTCGCGCAAGAGCTCGCTCGCGTCGAGCGCATCGTCGCCATCGGTGTCGCGCAAGCGATAGAGCCCACGAACGCGGCCGGGATCGCGCTCCGACACGACGGCGTACAACGCGTCGAAGGCCCAGCACAGTCCGTGCGCGCTGCCGATGTCGATCGCAACGGGCTCGACGCGCGTCTCGCTCGCGGGCTGTCCGCGCGGCGCCGGCGTCACGCGGTAGAGCTTCCCGTGTTGGTCGCTGACGTAGAGACGACCGCGCGGGTCCTCGCACAGAGTGACCCACGAACCCTCGCTCGATTTCGACACTTCGTGGACGAGCTCCGCGCGGAAACCGGACGGCAGCTGGATCGCTTCGGCCGCCAGCGCGCGTTGCGGCGTCGGCTGTGTCGCCGGCGCTGCGGTCCTCGGCCCGTCGATCGCCGCGCTCCACGGCGCGATGCCGAACGCGCCGAATGCATGCGCGGGACCGGCGCGCGACATCCGCTCGGCGCTGGGCGGAATCGCGTCGAACGCGACGCTGTCCGGGCGAGAGACCGCGACCCAACTCGCGTCCGTCGCCACACGCACGCGCCTGCCCGACGGATCCTCGACGACGAGCTCGGCCCAGGCACCGGCCGCGCCACCGTCGTTCGCCGCGATGAGCGTGAGCACGTTCTCGCCGCGACGGACGTACGCACCCGCATCGACGACCAGCGCATCGGACCACTCCGCGTGCTCGCCCATGAGCTCGCCGTTCAACCACACGCGCAGCCGATTGTCCGCCGAAGCGCGCAACGTCGCGCGCGCGATCGGCCGCGGCACGTCGAACCGCCGCTCGAGCGCCACGATCTCGCGCTCGCGCGGCATCGGGCTCGACCAGATCCACTGCGGCGGGGTCGGTCGCATCGCCGCCGGACGGATCGCACTCGGACCGGGCGTGATCGGCGCGACGGATCGTTCGAGCGAATCCGCCAGGCCCGGACGATCCTGGGCGGGTTCCACAGCCTCCGTGGACCCACAGCCAACCGCGAGCGCGAGGACGGACGCGATCGACGTGCGCATGGTGCGCGACGATACTCGACGTCCCGCGGATCGACCGACGATTCGATCGCCGCATCGAAGAACTCGGGCGCTCCGGGCAGAGCAGGGTCTTCGGGCGAGAGCGTACGCGGCCCCTCCGGGGTCACGGGGGCGATAGGATCCGTGGACCATGGTCCAGCCCAAATCCACCACCGTCGCCGCGTACCTCGCTGCGTTGCCCGCTGATCGCCGCGCCGCGCTCGAAGCCGTGCGCGTCGTGATCAAGAAGAACCTCGACGCCGGATACGAGGAGGGCATGCAGTACGGGATGATCGGCTACTACGTCCCGCATCGCCTCTTCCCCGAGGGCTATCACTGCGATCCGAAGGTCGCGCTGCCCTTCGCGGGCCTCGCCTCGCAGAAGGGACACATGTCGCTCTACTTGATGGGCCTCTACATCGGCCCGGACGGCAAGGCCCCGCCCGAATGCCAGTCCTTCCGCGACGCGTGGCTGAAGACGGGTCGGAAGCTCGACATGGGCAAGGGCTGCGTGCGCTTCAAGAAGATCGAGGACGTGGCGCTCGACGTCGTGGGCGAGACGATCCGCCGTCTGCCGGTGAAGCTCTACCTGGATCGGTATCGCGCCTTGGATCCACGGCTGCAGGGCGCGAAGAAGAAGGCGGCGGGTGCGCGACCGGCGACGAAGACGAAGCCCGCGCAGAAG
>CAZKIY010000334.1:2169-4495 GCA_964552875.1 uncultured Planctomycetaceae bacterium | reverse complement strand
GGCACGGAGGCGAGCGGAGCGAAGCCGTAGATGCCGCAGCCGGTGGCCGCGCGCAGCGGACAAAGGGCGAGGAAGGGCACATGCAGATTGAGGCGTTGTCGATCCCGCTGGAAGGCGACGAGGAGGCGACCGAGGAACTCAATCGCTTCCTGCGAACCCCCAACGTGCTCAGCCTCGAGAAGGCCGCCGTCGTCGCGCAGGGGCGCTGGTCCTGGTCGGTGTGCGTGGAGTTCCTGCGCGCCGCCCAGGCGCAGCGCCCTCTGCGAGGGCAATGCCATTCGGGTCCCTTCCGTCCTCTGGCCGTCCAGCGTGGCGTCGGCCGAAATGACACCCTCGGAAAGGACTGTCTGAGAGTCACTTGGCTTCCCTGATAGCCCGGTGAAAGCGCACGTGGCCGCTCTCCAAGCGGGACCACGGCCTCGAGCGCGCGTGGCGGGTCGTTTCGACGACTCGCCACGCTGGCTTTGACTTCGAGCTCCAAGAGCTGCGTTCGAGCGCGCGCGCTAGGATGCAGACGGGCGGGAACGGTCATGCTCGTGGTCCGGTAGTGGAGAAGAACTCGCCATGAACCTTGCGGTTGACACCGTCGTCGGTCCGCGCGACTTCCAGCCAGGCGCCGAGGCGAGTTCCTTCGTGGCTGAGTCGGCTCCGGCCCACCACCCCAACGACTGCGTCAGCGCTCGCCCTGTGGAAGGCTCGTATCGCCCACCGCCCACACGCCGGGGGGGGCGGCCATGAAGCGCCCGTGGGATGACGTAGCCGCGCTTTTCGAAGCCGCTGCGGTTCTGTCGCGTGAGGAGCGCGCGCGCTTCCTCGACGAGCGTTGCGCGGACGACGTCGAGCTGCGGCGCGAGGTCGACTCGCTGCTCGAGCACCACGATTCCGCCGGCGACTACTTGACGCCGCCGCACGTCGCGACATTCGTGCCCGCGATCCCGCTCACGCCGGGCGCGGTGGTCGGCGGCTTCCGTCTCGTGCGCTGCATCGGCACGGGCGGCATGGGTAGCGTGCACGAAGCCGAGCAGAGCCATCCCCACCGGCAGGTCGCGCTCAAGGTCCTGCCGCCGTTCGCGGACGCTTCGTCCGCGCGGCGCTTCGCGCAGGAAGCCGAGCTGCTCGCGCGGATGAACCACCCGTCGATCGCGCAGATCTTCGCGGCCGGCGTCGACGGGACGACGCCGTACCTGGCGATGGAGCTGGTCGAGGATGCGCTGCCCATCACCGCGTTCGTGCGCGCGCGCGAGCTTTCGGCGACCGAGACGATTGCGCTGTTCCGTCACGTGTGCGCTGCGGTCGCTCACGGGCACGCCAAGGGTGTCGTCCACCGCGACTTGAAGCCCAGCAACGTGCTCGTCGACGCCGCGGGTGTTCCCAAGGTGATCGATTTCGGCATCGCGCGCGCGCTCGACGACGCCGATGGCGAAGGGCCGCGCATGACGCGCACGGGCGAGCTGATCGGCACGCTGCAGTACATGAGCCCCGAGCAGGCCGAGGGTCGTGCCGGTGAGGTCGACGCGCAGAGCGACGTGCACGCGCTGGGCCTCGTGCTCTACGAGCTCGTCTGCGGCAAGCGCGCGTACTCGCTCGAGGGCAAGGCACTCACGCAGTCCTTGCGCGCGATCGTCGAGGATCCGATCCCGTCCGCACGATCCGTGCGCTCGAGTCTCCCGGCCGAGCTCGAGTGGATCCTCGCGAAGGCCATCGACAAGGATCGCATGCGCCGCTACGCCAGCGTCGCCGAGTTCGACGCCGACCTCGCGCGCCTGCTGGCGCACGAGCCCGTGCTGGCCAGCCCGCCCTCCCGGCTCTACGAAGCACGCAAGTTCGTCCGCCGCCACCGAGTCGGTGTCGGCGCGCTCGCGGCCGTCTTCATGGCCCTTGCGATCGGCCTCGTCTTCACGCTGCGCGAGCGCGCCAAGGCCGAATCCGCGCGCGACCAGCTCGCCGTCCGCGCGAAGGAGCTCGAGATCGAGACCGCGCGCAAGGACCGGGTGCTGGCCTTCCAGAACCGACTGCTGACCGCGGCGTCGCACGACGCACAGGGATACGACGTGCGCGTCGTCGAGCTCCTGGACATCGCACGGGAAGAGCTGCGTACGACGCACGAGGAGCCGGAGGTCGCGCTGGAGCTGCACCGCGCGCTGGGGGAGGCCTATGCGAACCTCGGGCGTTTGGAAGATGCGCTCGAAGAGAGCCGCGCGACGCTGGAACTGGCGCGATCCTCGACGGGAATCTCGATCGAGCGTCTGGCGGGGTTCGAGCGCATCGTCGTGCACCTCCGCTGCAAATTGGGCGCGGACCCGGCGGCAGCTGCCGACGAGGCGCG
>CAZKIY010000334.1:0-2069 GCA_964552875.1 uncultured Planctomycetaceae bacterium | reverse complement strand
CCGCGTGCTGACAGGACATCTCGCCCGTGCGGGCTCGTTCGAAGAGGCCGAGTCGGTCGCGCGGGACGCGCTCGCCCAGTGCGTCTCGAGGGACAGCGAAGAGGCGGCTGCCCTGATCCAATCGTTGACGGAGAACTTCATGCAGGCTGGCCGATTCGCCGAGGCGGAAGGGCTGCTGCGTGAGCTCTTCGAGATCCGTCGCGGGCGCGCAGGCGCGACGGACAGACGGACGCTGGACGCGCAGACGATGCTGATCAACTGCCTAGCGTTGCGCGGCTCTGGCGAAGAGGCCGAGCAACTGGCGCGCACGGCCGTGGAGGCGTACGTCCAGCGCTCGGGCCCCGAGCACGTCGACACCCTGAGCGCGCAACTCGTGCACTGCCAGACGCTCCTCCAACTGGGCCGCGAGCAGGAGGCTGTCCAGACCCTGAAGGACGTTGCGTCGCGCTCGAAGCCGCTGAGCTGGGGGGACAGCATCGGCACCATCGACGTTCGATCGCGTCTGGGCTGGATGCTGGACCAATGCGGTCAAACTACGGAGGCCCTTCCGATCCTGCGCGAGGCCTACGCGGAGAGGGTGGACCGGGGTCTGGTCGGGGCGGCGGAGACGGTTCAGGCAGCGACTCTGCTGGCGGTCGCGCTGAGGCGCGCGGGGCTGCTCGCCGAGTCTGAAGCCACAGCACGCGAGGCAGCGTCACAAGGGGAGAAGCAGTACGGGCGGTCCGCCCGCGTCGTGGTCAACGCGTATCAAACGCTGTCGAACACCCTGATCGACCTGAAGCGAGCGCCCGAGGCGGTCGAAACGATGGAGGCCAACGTCGAAATCCAGCGCCGTCTCCAAGGTCCAGAGCACGACGACACGTTGCGAGGTCTCAATGTGCTTGCTCTCGCGCTTTCGGCAGCGGGACGCCGCCTGGAAGCCGAACTCGTGATCCGCGAGGCCCTGGCGGCGCGCGTCGAGAAGTTCGGCGCGGTGAACGCAGGCACCCTCCGATCGCGCGAGATCCTGGCCGGGCTCCTGAACGATGCGGGGCGGCTGCAGGAAGCCGAGGCCGAGTTCTGCGAGATGTCGTCGGCTTGGCGCCAGGTGGAATCGTTCCCGCTCAAAGTCGCGGAGGGCTGCGCCGCTCTCGCCGTGTTGCGCCAGGCGCTCGGGAGGGAACTCGACGCGCTCGATGCCTACCGAGAGGCGCACGCGGCCGCGAGCACGCTGCCACCTGACTCGCCGGAACGCCTCGACTTCACACTTCGCCTCGCCGAGCAATGGCTCCGTGTCGGTCAGCCCGACCCCGTTCCCGGGCTGCTCGAGCCGATCCTGGAGGCCTGCGTGCTCGCCGGCGGAACCGGCGGCCCACGCGCGCGGTCGTGCCGCGAGCTGCTCCTTTCGAGCTACGAGGCGCTGGGACTGGATCTACCCGCTGCAGCCTTGCGTGAGCAGATCGCGGCCCAAAGCAAGGGTTCCTGACGAGAGGGCTCGTCCTGGCGGGACGGCGCCCTGCGGGATCCGGTTTTTCCGTGAGGGCAACCCGAGAAGCTCTAGTCGGTGGAATGCGGAGTGATCGACAGCGGACCGTGCTCGCTGCGCTAGGACTCACTCGAACGATCGCTCGCTGCTCACTGCGTCTCGCCGCCCCTCTTCGGTCGGTCCTCGTCGCGCGTGCCGCTCGAGGCTCGACGGTCTCGGATCCAGGACGCAGCGCGCACGAACGCGAGGGCACCGGCCTAGACTTCGGCGGATGAGCCAACGGCCTCGCCGTGTGTGGACCGTCCTCGCTGTAGCTCTAGTCCTCCTCCTCGGCGGCGGAGCCTGGTTCGCGTTCGAGACCGCGATCGGTCGGCCGGGCGAGAGTCCGGAGGACCTGTCGGGCCTCTCGCCGCGAGCTCGGGAAATCCTCGAGGTCGCGATCGCCGACTTCCGCGCCGATCCAGCTTTCGACCACCACGTCCACACCGTCGGGACGGGAGAGAAGGGCAGCGGCGCGCGCATCAGCCCGCGATTTCTCTCGTGGCTCCATCCGAAGCAACACGTCCAGTTCCTCGCGTACCAGCGCGCGTTCGGCATCGAGGAC
>CAZKIY010000333.1:0-4507 GCA_964552875.1 uncultured Planctomycetaceae bacterium | reverse complement strand
CTCTGGCTGGAGAGGTCGTGAGTCGAGTGCGAGGGCGGGAAGTAGCGCGGCAGGGCGCAAAGCGGCGGGAGAACGGCGGAGGGGAGCCTGACTCCGTACCTCCGTACCTCCCGCTGGATCTCGTGAAAGATGCGCACCAGCGCGGGACATCCCGTGGTGAAGCGCCCTCGACGCGCTCCCAACTCCACCCACATGCACATGCAGCCCCTGATCCTGTCCACCGCGATCCTCGCCTTCGCTGCCTGGCCCGCGAGCGCTCAAATCGCACCCCTGCTCGCTCCGCCTCGGCTCGTCAACGCGCCCGGGACGAGCGACACGACCAACGACGACGGCGTGGCCCTCGGCGTCGGCGGGGATGGGCTCTTCGTGGCCTTCTACAGCGCGATCGACCCCACGCCGGGCACGGGTGGGGATCGCGACATCCACTTCGCGAGGAGCTTCGACAACGGCACGACATGGCTGACGATCGGAGCCGCGCAGGCGATCTTCGCCACGGACGGAGCCGACGACGATCGCGAGCCGTCCATCACGTCGAACGCGATCTTCTGGCGGTTCGCGTACGCCTCGGACCGGCTCCAAACGGCGGGTGAGCATGACATCTACTGGGGCGCCGCGAGCGCGACTCCGGGAGTGTTCTCGCAGAACGGCCCGATCAACAACGATTTCCCCGGCGACAACAAGGACGATCGCGAGCCGTGCATCGTGAACGCCGGCAACACTTATGTGTGCGCGTGGCAGCGCAACTCCGGTGATCCCGAATGGGACATCTGCTTTTCACGCAGCATCAATGGGAGCAACGTCTGGTCGCCGGTCGCGTTCTTGAACACGAACGGCGCTACGGACATCGGCCAAGATCTCCATCCGCGCCTGGCGACGGACGGCATCGGCACATGGGTCGCCGTCTGGCAATCGACGGAGAACATGGGCGGAACGATCGGCACGGACAACGACATCTTCAGCGCGCGCTCGACCGACGACGGCGCCACATGGAGCGCGCCGACGCTGGTCAATTCGACGGCCGCGAGCGACGGCACGGCGAGCGATCTCTCGCCCACGATCGCCGTCGACCGTCTCAGCGGCACCTGAATCGTCGTCTGGCAGTCGACGAACTCCCTCGGCGGCACGATCGGCATCGACAACGATGTCTTCTCGGCGCGCAGCACGAACGGCGGCGCCACGTGGAGTACGGCGGCTCTCGTGAACACGGACGCGGCGACGGACCAGAACGGGCTCGAGAACAACGACAACTTCCCCGATGTCGTCGCCGATCAGAAGGGCCACTTCATCGTCGCCTGGCAGCGCGGGCCCTCGCCGCCGACGGAGTACGACATCCGGGGCGCGCGCAGCGACGATCTCGGGCTCACCTGGACCGCGCCGTCGCTCGTCAACACGAACGGTGCGACCGATGTCGGCGCCGATTCCGAGCCGCGCCTGGCGGTGGACACGCACGGTCACTGGCTGGCGGCGTGGAACTCGACTGAAAACCTGGGTGGAACGATCGGCACTGATCGCGACATCCTGGCCGCGCCCTTCCTCATCCCCGACTCGTCCGGCCCCGGAACTTCGTTCTGCTATGGATTCCGGATGAACGGGAATCGCTGCCCGTGCGGCAACGACTGGATACTCGGCTGCGCGAACTCGACGGGCTTCGGTGCTTCGTGCGTGTTGTCGGGAGCCGCGAGCCTCGGTGGCGCGCCGTGCTCGGCACTCGGACAGAACATGCCGCCGAACACGTCGGCGTTGTACTTTCAAGGCACCGGTGTCGTCGGCTCCGGCGAGGGTGCAGCGTTCGGCGACGGACTGCGCTGCGCGGGCGGCGCGGTCGCGCGCATCGCGACCGTGACGAACAACGGGTTCGGAAGCTCGAGCGTCACGCTGCCGAAGACCGGGCTCGCGGTCGGCGATGTGCGTGCGTATCAAATTTGGTATCGCAACGCGGCCGTGTTCTGCACGGCTTCGACGTTCAACCTGAGCTCGGGCTTGCTCGCGACCTGGGTGCCGTAGGCGGATAGGACCGCCAGGCGCTGGACCGAGGCACCCCCCCGATCTCACCGACGTGAGCGAGACACACTCGCCGATCCGGTGCTGATCGAGATCGAGGCGGCGCGCACGCCGGTGGCCGAGACGGTTCGACGACGTCGCCGGCGTGCTCCTCTCGGCGGGGATTCCGCACAGGTCGGGGCGACGCGTCCTGGTGTACGCCGGGAACGAAGCTTCGATCCGACTCCGTACGCAGGACCGAGAGCAGACCGGCGCTTCCTCCGCTACGCTGCGCGCATGTCCGACATCGACCCAGAGAAGACCCGCTTCGAAACCCGCGCGATCCATGCGGGTCAGGAACCCGATCCGCGCAATGGTGCGGTCATGACGCCCGTCTACTTGACGAGCACGTACAAGCAGGACGCGCCGGCCGTTCCGCGCGGTGGCTACGAGTACTCGCGCACGAGCAATCCGACGCGCACCGCGCTCGAGGAGAACTTGGCGAGCCTCGAGAGCGGCGAGTGGGCGCTCGGGTTCGCGTCGGGGCTCGCGGCGACGAACGGGCTGATGGATCGCCTCGTGCCGGGCGACCACGTCGTCGCGGGCAACGATCTGTACGGCGGCACGTACCGCATTTTCTCGAAGGTCTTCGAGCGCTACGGCATCCGCTTCACCTACGTCGACACGACGAACGTTGCCGCAGTCGAGCGTGCGATCGAACCGGCGACGAAGTACGTCTACCTCGAGACGCCCACGAATCCGCTCTTGCGCATCACGGACATCGCGGCGGTCGCGAAGGTCGCGCACGCTGCTCACAAGCTCGTGATCGTCGACAACACGTTCGCGACGCCGTACCTGCAACGGCCGCTCGAGTTGGGCGCGGACGTCGTGCTCCATTCGCTCACGAAGTACCTCGGCGGACACAGCGACGTCGTCGCGGGCGCACTGATCGGGAACGACGCGACGCTGCGCAAGGAACTGGCCTTCTTCCAGAACGCGGTCGGAGGCACGCCCGGACCGTTCGACATGTTCCTCGTCATGCGCGGCACGAAAACGCTGCACGTGCGGATGGATCGGCACTGCGAGAACGCCATGGCGCTCGCGAAGTGGCTCGAGAAGCAGCCGGGCGTCGCGCGCGTGATCTACCCGGGATTGCCGAGCCATCCGCAGCACGAGCTAGCGAGGCGACAAATGAAGGATTTTGGCGGCATGTTGTGCTTCGAACTCGCCGGCGACGTCGCTGCTGCGAACGCGTTCGCGTCCGCGACGAAGATCTTCACGCTGGCGGAGTCGTTGGGCGGCGTCGAGTCGCTCGTCGAAGTGCCCGCGTCGATGACGCACGCTTCCATCCCGGCGGAAGTGCGGCGCGCGCAAGGGTTGGCGGACGGACTCGTGCGTTTGTCCGTCGGCATCGAGCACGTGGACGATCTGATCGCGGACTGCGCCCAGGCGCTCGCGGTCGCCCAATCCCCCGCGCGGGTTCCGGCTCGCGCGCGGTGAGGGTCGAGAGCGTTCCACCTCCACTCGCGCCGGTGCGCAGATCCCTGTCGTGACCCGAGTCGGGTTCACACCCGACCTCGAAATCGCGCTCTTCACGCAGGATCCAGTCGGCGCTCTCGACGTCGCCCCCCATGCTCGGATTCAGAACACTTCGCCTCGCGCTCGCCGGTTCCACCGCGCGGTTCGTCGGCGCGGCGAGCCAACAGCACGCGCATCCCGCCGCGCGCGGACGACCGCTACCGCTGTGCGCAGCGACACCGACCTGTCCCTGGCCGGCCGAGCCGACGAGTTCCGCGATCAACCTGACCGGCATCGCAGGCGCGGGCACGAACGACTCCCACCAAGACATGAGCGGTGCGTTCTGGAATCCGTACGCGGCGGCCTTGTGGGTGTGCCGCAACGGAGGCTCGGGCGGTTCGAGATCTGGAAGCTCGTTCCGAACGGCGCGAACTCGTTCCAAGTCGGCACCGTCGCCGGACAGCGCGCGGAATGGTCGAACTTCGGCGACTGCGAAGCGCTCGCTCTCGGGACTTTCGCGGAACCGAGCACGCTCTTCACGGTCGAGGAAGCCTCGAACTCGATCCAGGAATGGAACCTTTCGAGCCCGACCGCGATCCGGCGTCGCACTTGGAATCTCACGGCGCACGTGCCGACCTACGACTACCCGGGCAGCGCGAACGACGAAGGTTTCGCGATTCAGTGGAGTCCGGGCTCGTGCGTGGGTCAGCGCGGCGGCTTCGTGATCACCGATGATGGCGGCGGCAACTCTGTGCGCTGGTGTCGTCAGTTTCCGTGCGGTTTTTGAGTGGTTGTCGGAGGCTGCACGGCGCTACGAGGAAGTAGTGGTCGTCGTGCTCTGAACGAGGCCGAGCACATGTTCACGCTCGCCGCGGGTCGAACCGTGCTCCGCGTGCGGTAAGCTCTTCCGCCGGCCTTGCGGGACCTCTACGGCGATTGCCTGCATGAAGAGCCCGGCCCGAGAACTCCGTCGCCGCCCCGGTTCGCCTTCGAGCACATGAGGCCATCG
>CAZKIY010000332.1:0-4535 GCA_964552875.1 uncultured Planctomycetaceae bacterium | reverse complement strand
CGGACACCACCTACTCCGCTCCGCACATCTCTGCGTGTGACATCTCCACACGCTCCGAGGCCGCAAGGGCTCGAGGGCGATCGGCTTCGTCGCGCGTGACTCCACGGCGTCGAGCGGATCTCAGGGCAGCTCGAACCGCACGCTGTTCGCGAGGTTCGCCGCGACCTCGACCCACTGCTCGTGCGTGGCGCTGCTCGAGCCCTGCGCAGGATCGGCGCAATCCTCGAGCTGAATGCGCCAGCGTCCCGGCCGAAGCCCCGTGAAGCGCGCGGTGCCGTTCGCGCCGAGCGGAATGAGTACATCCAGCGCCGCCTTGTCCTGACCTTGCGCGAAGGTCGCGCGCACGCGACACGACGGGCTCGCGCGCACGACGGCCACATCGAGTGCTGCGCCCAGAACGAGCGCGAAATCGACGTTCGGACGAGTCTCGCCCTGCGCGACACGCACGATGTCCGACGGCGCCGATTGGAATCCTGGATGACGGGCCTCGACGACGAGATCGACGTCGCCTTGGACGCCTTCGAGCACGTAGCTGCCGTCCGCGCCGGTCTCGGCGGCGGAATCGGTCGAGCGAGCTCTGTTCACGGCCGAACCACTCGCTGCGGTCCGCTCGACGTGGACGCGGACGCCCGCGAGCGGTCGCCCCTCCCGGTCGACGATGCGCCCGCGAATCGACGTCAGCGGCAGGACGATGTCGAACGAGTGCTGCAGTGCCTCGATAGACACTTCGGTCTCGAACGCCATCCGGCGCGAAGAGTGGACGACTGTCACGCCGTAGGTCCCGAGTTCGACGCTGCTCAGCACGTAGTCGCCGTTGCCATTCGTGCGCGCGACGAGCGACTCGGCGGAGTCGGAGGCCCCTGCACCCGCTGCTCCGCGCGGGGTGAAGTGAAGAGTCGCGCCCGAGACGCCCTGCGCGTTCGCGATGACTCGACCGGTCGTGCGACCGCGCGCCGGAACGAACCAAGACAGCGTCTCCGTGCTCCCGTCGGCGACCGCGACGCGACGCGGCGCGGAGTCTCTTACGAGCACGTCCTCTCCGGCTGCCGACGACAACGGAGTGGGGCGGCTGACTTCGATCTCGAACGAGTGTTCGCCCGCGACCAAGTGCTCGAAGACGAGGCGGCCCTCGGCGTCGGTCTTCGATCGATCCGGTTCACGCGGATCGTCCGGTGCGACGTCTTGGACCGAGCTCGTGTGACGGATGCGCAGACCGCGAACCGCGACACCGATCACATCGCGCACCAAGACGATGACCGTGCCGCCCCTCCGGAGGCGCGCGACTTCGTCCCGAGCAACGGCGTACGAACCGACCATTTCGCTACGAAATGGTGCGAAATCGGGGTGTTCGACCGTGAGCCTCACCGACTCGCCGCCGAGTGCGTTCAGACGCGCGCGCCCGTCGGCGTCGGAGTCGGCGGCATGCAGATCGTGACTCTCTGCGTTCGCCGAAAGTACGCGCGCGCCCGGACCAACCGAGGCGAGCCTCACGCGAGCGCCCGCCACCGGTGCGCCTGTCGCATCGTCCACGACGCGTAGCGTGATCACCGGCGCGGGAACGAGGCGCACGACGCCGATGTCGTTCACCTGGCCCGGGGTCACGCGTAAGTCGGAGAGGACGGCCGTCTCGTAACCGCGCGCTTCCACCTCGAGCTGAAGCGGAGTGTCACCGCCGTCCAAACCGTGTGTGACGCGTACGCGTCCGTCGATGAACGTGTGACGCACGCTGCCGTCGTCGCTCGCGAGCGGCTCGGGATGTCCGCGGCCGAGGCGTACCTCGAAGTCGGTTAGCGGCGCTGAAGTCGATCCGTCCACGACCTGGAAGGTGAGCACGGTTCCGGCGCGGTAGACGAGTTCCACATCGCGAGCCCCCGCGCGCGCGATGACCTGTCCCGTGCGCACGGCGCCGAAGTAGTCGTGCTCGCCCACGCGCCCGGACAAGCGATAGTCGAATCCGGCCGTGAGGCCTCGCACGACGAAGGACCCATCCGCTGCACAGTGCGCGCCGCGCGGCAGGACGACGAAGCGCTCGGGATCGGCGTGCTCGCCCGCGTAGAGGACACCGACCGGCGCGCCCGAGATGGGAACAGCGCGGATCCACAGCGTTCCGAGAGCTTCGGCGGGCGCATGCTTCACGCGTCCGCCGATTTCCAGGCCGTCTTCGAGCACGATCTCCACGCCGGAGACCGCGCGTCCCGCCTCGGCGATGCCTCGCTCCAGCTTGTCGGGGTGATCCACGGCCTTCACCAGCAACGACCACGATCCCGGCGCGAGGTCGGCGATGACGAAGCTGCCGTCCGCGTCCGTGATCACCACCGCATCGCCGTCCGAGCTGCCGAGCACGGCGGACGGAACAGCGTCGGACTCCAAGCGGCGCACGCGCGCTCCGGCGACGGGAACGCGCGCTGCGTCGAGCACGCGTCCGCTCAGCACGATGCCCGACCGGAGAACGATGTCACCGAGGTCGAGCGCGAGATCGCTCGTCAAGGGAACCAGCGCCTCGTACGACACGAAACCTCGTGCACGAACAGCCAACCGACCGTGACTCGACGCGGAGCGAACGACGCGAAAAGCCCCGAGCTCGTCGGTCCGGGTTTCGGATCGCTGCACCCAAGCGAGCTTCTCTCTGTCCAATCGCTCGGCCCAGATCCCGCTCGAGCGCTCGTCGGTCGCCCAGTACACGTCGGCGTCGGGCACGCCACGGAACTCCTCGTCGACGGCGCGACCGATGAGCACATGTCCGGTCGATGCGGCCGGGTCTATGGCCTCCACCATGCGACCCGGGGGCTTGGCTTCGTCGGACGAGCCGAGGCCCGAACCAGGCTGCGATTCCGGCACCGCACTGTGGGGGCCCGAGGGCGGAGGAAGGGTATGGCGCCCGGACTCGGCGGGCGCGCCTGCCCATAGAAGGTACGCCACCACCCCTCCTACGAGGCCCAGGAGAAGGATCAGTCCGCGTGATCGCGATTTCAGTTCCAAGTGCGCCACTCGTCTGTCGACGGAGCCTCGCACGGACGATCGAATTGGATGTGCAAGTCCCGAATCGGTCCCATTGCGCTGCCTACCCTACCTTCGATCCGCTTCGAGATCGGGGACCTCCGGCGCGCCCGTGGTCAAGTCCGCAGGCACGAGACACCGAAGTTGATGGATACTTCGATCCGAAATCCAAGCGAGTCACACCCCATGAACAGCACCTCGGCCCGCCCTGGCCTCGCCTCGATAGCAGTGCCGATGACGTCCCCGCTGCGCGTTCTCGCATCCCTGGCTCTCATCGGCCTCGCTGCCTGCAGCAATGGAGGGAGCGGCGGCGGCGGATCGCAGAACAACCAAGCGGCCACCGAACTCGCTGCGATCCAGTTCTGGAACACCGTCGCGATCGACGCCACCGGCCTCGATCACATGCCGTCGAACCAGGGTCCGCCGCACACGTTCGGCGAGCAAGTCGGCCCGTGTCGCGCCGCGCGCGCCGAGGCGATCGTTCACGTCGCGATCTTCGAAGTCGTGAATGCGATCAAGGGCGGATACGAGAGCTACGCCGGCGTTCCGGCCGCGACCGCCGGGACTTCGTTCGTCGCCGGCGTGGCGCAGGCCGCGCACGACACGCTCGTCGCGTTGTGGCCGTCGCAGTCGGCCATTTTCGACGCGCACCTCACCACCGCGCTCGACGCGGTCGCGGAAGGCACGGCGAAGACGCAGGGGATCGCGCTCGGTCAGAACGCCGCGGCAGCGATCCTCTTCCTGCGTCAGAACGACGGCTCGTCGATGGGCGAAATGGAGTACGGCTCGATCGGCGGTGGCGATCCGAACCAGTACAACCCGAGCGACGCTCCGGGCGAATGGCGCCGCGACCCGATCGCTCAACAGGGCATCGCGCTCGGCGCACGCTGGGGTGAGATCGACACGTTCGTCATGGAGGACGTCGGCCAGTTCCGGCTCCCGCCGCCGCCCGCGCTCGACAGCGCCGAGTACGCGGCCGCGTTCAACGAAGTCCTCGCGCTCGGCGGCGACGGCACCGTGACCCCGACGGTCCGCACGCAGGACCAGACGCAGGCCGGCATCTACTGGGCCTACGACGGCGTGCCGAGCTTGTGCGCTCCGCCGCGCCTCTTCAACCAGATCGCGCGCCAGATCGCGGCGGACCGCGGCACGGATGCAGTCGGGCTCGCGCGTTTGCTCGCGCTGCTCAACCTCGGTATGGCCGACGGCGGCATCAGTTGCTGGGACTCGAAGTACTTCTACAAGCTCTGGCGTCCGGTCACCGGCGTCCGTGAAGCGGACGTCGGCACGGGTCCTAGCGGGCTCGGCGACGGCAACCCGCTCACGATCGCCGACCCCACGTACCTGCCTCTGTGCGCGCCCGCGTCGAACGTGAACCCGGGCACCAACTTCACGCCCCCGTTCCCCGCCTATCCGTCGGGGCACGCCACGTTCGGCGGTGTGCTGTTCCAGACGCTCCGTCGCTTCTACGGCACGAACAACATCGCGTTCACGTTCGTCTCGGACGAATACAACGGCGTCACGACGGACAACACCGG
>CAZKIY010000331.1:0-4542 GCA_964552875.1 uncultured Planctomycetaceae bacterium | reverse complement strand
TTCTGCGGCAACTTCTCCAGGATCCGATCGACGCGCAACACACGCCTCGGCCACGGATGCAGCCCGATCCACAGGGCCACGAGGACTCCGGCGAACCCGAGCAACACGGCGAGGCGCACTTCGCGGAAGCGCTCGCCCTCGATCAGGACGACGGTGGCGGCCATCGCCATGAGGACGAGCAGTCCCAGGCCGCGGTCGACGAGCACGGACACGAATGCATCGGCCCGACGCTCGGGGTTCTCGCGCACGACGAGCACGGCTTTGACGACGTCGCCGCCCGTGAGCCCGGGAAGGACGAGGTTCATGAAGAACCCGATGAACGTGAGGCGCAACGCGTCGTACCAACGCGCGGCGCAGCCTGCGATCCGCAAGAGTCGCCACCAGCGCGTGATCGCGAGCAGCGAGCTCAAGAGCAGGAGCGCGAGTGCCGTGAAGAGACCGGCCGGGTCCATCTCGCGGAAGACGTGGACGAGGCCGGGGCGCCAGTCGTAGCCCGACGCGTCCGCGTTCCGATCGACGGACAGAATGATGCTCCGAGCCGCCGCGTCGCGTGCCTCGGCCGACCATTCCGGACCGAGATCCGCGTTGGCTTCGAAGCGGAATCCGACCGCGTTCGATCGCCACGATCCTTCGATCGTTCCACTCACTTCGTGCTGAGCGTCCCCGACGGACAGGACCAAGCGATCCGCCCAAGGAACCGTGAACGCGACGACCGCGAGGAGCGCGATCGCGAGACCCGCACGCAGGAGCGTGCCGAGTCGCGAACGCTGCTTGCCGCCCGCCTTCGGCGAGCTCACGCGCGCATCTCCGCGTGCGTGCGACTGGACGGCTCCAGCCGAACAAGGAGCCCGCTCGGGGTCGCCCATTCGCGACCTCTCACGGTGCTCGCTCCGCGCGCACCTCGGTGTCGCGCCGCTGCGACGCGTCGACCGGCTGCGAAGCTTTGCGCTGCGAGGCCTCGCGACGCGCGATCAACCAGGCCTGCCAGTCCTCTTCGCGCAGGCTGGCGAGCTCGGGCGCGGCGACAGCCTGCAGCGTTCGCATCGCGCGCACGCGCAGCTCGCCATCGGGATGCTGGATCGCGATCACGTGGATCGAGGTGATCCACTCCTCGCGTGAGTGCGTGATCTCCACGCCGCTCACGACCGGGTCGGGCAGCCCTGAGGCAGTCAGGACCTCGAGCAGCGCACGGAGCGGACGCGACTCCTTCTCACGCCGAAAGCGGTCGAAGAGCACGACATCGATCGCTCGCGCGCCGCCCGACGCGGCGATGCCGTGCACTGCCGCGGCGCGCACGATCTCGTCCGTGTCCTCGATCGCGGCGGCGAGCGCGCGCCGAACCAGCAGGTTCTCCAAGTGGACGACGAGCTCGTCCAGTTCACGCGTCGCGAGTTCGGCCGTGGCGAGGAGTCGTTGGAGTTCGCTCGTCGCGCGCAATGCCCGCCGGCCTGCCGCGAGGTCGAGGTCGAGGGCACGAACCGCGGTGACTTGCTGCGCGACGGCGCCTTCGGACGAGGACTTCTTCTCCGGAAGCGCTTCGACGAGCACGCGCACGGAGCGCACGAGTTCCTCGAGGATCGGTGCGAGCTCGTTGGGCCCGGCCGGCTTCTGGTCGGCGCCGAGTCGCGCCGGCAACCCGACCGACAGTCGCTGTCCGAGTCGACCGAGGGCGATCACGGCGCGTTCACGGGACAGACGTGAGCGATCCTCGACGGCGATGCGCGCGAACCACTCGATGTGACGCGCGTCGACGCCTTCGAGGGCCAGCGCACGTTCCTCGAGTTCGAGCAAGTTCGTCAAGCACTCGCCGGCCGGATCCTCGACCGGCTCCGCGTCTTGATCGGCCGCGAACTGGGCGCCCGCGCCTTGGAAAAGCCCCAAAAGCCCGTGACGCATGAACCACCCGAAGTCGCCCTGCAGCGCAGCCTGGTAGCGGTGTCGCGTCTCGCCATCGTGCAGCTGATCGAGGTTCCAGACCTTCGGTTCGGGCGATGCACAACCGACGATCAGGATCGCCGCCGCGCAGGCCGGCGCGAAGAGGGCCGGAGCTCGTCTCGTGATTCGGGCGCAGGACACGGAAGCCGAGACTCTAGCAAGCGGTCCGCGCGCGGGAACGTCTCAGCAACGAAACGATCCGTGGCCCGCCTCGAGCTGGGCCGTGCGCGCTAGCGATCCACCGCACGGATTTCGAGAGCGTGGATCGTCGCTCTGTGGACGCCGATGCGGAGGCCCAGCCGAGGGAGGATGTCCGGCGCGTCGATCAACACGAATTCGCACGTCCGCCCAGCTCGAAGCGGGATCTCGACGATTTGCCGACGATTCCACTTCGGGACCGACTCGCGCTGGAAGAAGAGGTGGATCATCGCGTCCGCCGGCACGGTGAGGTCGAGCTTCAAGACGATCGGCTTCCCGGGCGGGATCGCGAACGGTGCGATGGAGCACCAGGTGTCCGGCCCAATGGTGCGCCACGCGACCCCCTCCGATCCGCCTACCAGTTCGAGCATCCGCAGGTCCGCGAACCCCGAGGAGGGATTATCCGGATCGAGGTGCAACAGCACGCTGTCGGATTCGTCGAACCGCTTCGCGAATCGCGCGCGGCGTTCGCGGCGTCGCTCCTCGGCGTGCAGGGCGTCGTCGAGCGCGACGTCGAGCGCTCCATCCAACTCGGCGCGCGCATGGCCGTAGGGAGGGAGGTAGATGATGTAGATCTTCTCCGGGCGCGTGCGGATGAACTCGAGGAGCGACATGGACGTCGCTGCGTGCAAGAGAGCGATGCCGGCGGCGACTGCGAACCCCGCCCCCGGCCGACGGGGAGCGATGCGTCGAGCCGCGCGATCGAGACCCCACGCGAACACCACGCAGACGGGCAACGCGAGGACGATCGCGTAGTGCGGGATCGCGCCGAGTCGCAGCCAGCCGAACTGTGCGACGACGGCGACGATCTCGATCACGCACAGCCCGAGGACGAGTGACGTCGAGTTGGTCGGCTCGGATCCACGACGCAGCGCGCGGCGGATCGTCCACGCAGAGGCGAGGAGGAACGAACAACCCGCGAGTGCGAAAATGCCTTGCTGGAGTCCGAGCAGGACCGCGTCGGGTAGCGAATACGCCCACAACTCGTAGGCGTCGAGCCCGATCGCGAGATCGAGACGCGAGCCTCCCGCGACGTGGAACGGCAGCAGGAGGAGATCGGCGATCGAGCGCGACCAGGACGCCGCGTCGGGGTCGGATCCTGGCGCGCCGCGTTGCGATAGCGCCAACCCGAACCCGTCGAATCCGCTCACGACTTGGTAGTGGATCCAGGGGGCGTACGTGACCAGCGCGATCGCGCAGCCGATCGCGAAGTCGCGCCACGGAATGCGCACGCGGAACGCGACGGCCCATACGAGGAACGCGAGACCGAGGAACCACGTGCCCGGATAGACCTGGAAGAGCAGGCCGAGCGCCACGATCGCGGCGATCGCGCGGCCGCGCGTGCGCTGCTCCAACCAACGCACGAGCGTCCACAGGAACAGAGCGTGGAGCGGCAGGATCAGGTCCTGTGCCCAGATCTTGCGACTGAAGAGGACGGACCACGGCGCCGACGCGAGCAAGAGCACTGTCATCCACGCGATGCGCACGCCCAGGGATCGACGCAGCGCGAATCCGAGCAGAGCCAACCCGGCCAGGTTCGCCAGCGCGAACGCGGCAGTGACGAGGATCGGGTCGCGCGTCACTGCGACCGGGATCATCAGGAACCAGAGGAAGATGGGCGGCATGTCCACGCCGACCGAGACCCGCAGGCCGCGCTCCGGAAGTCCCTCGTGCCAAGCGCGCCAGGCCAGCGCGATCGAATCGATCTGCTCACCGCCGAAGGAGATCGTGCTCGGCCAACCGAGGCGCACGGCGAGGGCCGGCAGGAGGACGAGGACTGCGGCCCAAGTGTGTTTCCGCGACCAGGACGCGGCGCGCTCGACGGGGTTCGCGATCCCACTCGCGTCCGCGCTTTTCGAGTGGCCCCCACCCGAGTCGGCGGCCGGCGGAACTCCAGCCTGCGACTCCTCGTCGCTCGTCTTCGTCCGCTTGTCGAACGGCGTGGGCAAGGCAATTCGTCCGTGACGCGAGCCCCGGTCGCCGGCGGCGCGGGAGGATCGCAAGCGGCGCGGTCGAAAGCCACGACCCCGGTGGATCGCGCGGCGAGAGTGAGATGGTGGAGGCGGCGGGAATCGAACCCGCGTCCCGGGAACCCCGTTCAGGGGGCGTCTACGTGCGTGTCCTGTGCTTGGTTCTCGTCCCCGAGCCGCTCGCAGGCAGGCCGCTCGGATCCAAGCTCCGGTAGTGTCTCGCCGGTCCGCGCCGAAGCGCCGCTCGCCGGCCAGCCTTCTAGTGGCGTTTCCGCAGGGCCGAAGGCACTCCCCGCGGGAACGGCAGTCTGATTACTCAGGCTGCGAGCGAATAGTTGTTGGCATGCAATGCCGCCCCAAGAGGATTTTACGGGGTAACTCGAGATCCCCGGCACGCAGCCCGAAGTCGTGAACCCCCGGTCGAGACCGGTGCGCCCCC
>CAZKIY010000330.1:2533-4548 GCA_964552875.1 uncultured Planctomycetaceae bacterium | reverse complement strand
CCGAATCCCCCACGGCCCTGGGACACATCGACGGCATCGGGCCGGGCAAGATCGAACGCTACGGCAGCGCGATCCTGGAGCGCCTGCACGGCCAGAGCGCGCCCGCGCCTCGGCCGGATCCGAGCGCGGCGAACGCGCCGGAGATGGCGCCGCAGTCCGATGCGGTCGCCGAGCAAGAACCCGTCGCCGTCACCGCGGAGGTGGCGCCGTGGAGTACAGAGTCCGACTCTCCCCCGCCGCTCTGCCCTACCCACTCAACGCCTCGAACTCCCGCGCCACCCGCACGGCGGCGCTCGCGCGTGCGTGCGCGCACGAGCGCGAGCTCGGGTGGCTGGAGAGGTCGTGCGTCGCAGCCCAGACCTGCCTCCCCTGCCGCGGACCGACGTCCGCGGCCGAATCCACGCCGCGCGGGGTGACCCGCTCGGCGGATAGCGCTCCGAGAGCGGGCGGCAGCGCGCGACGTTTCACGGCCGGGGCGCTCGCGGTGCAGGCGCGCTGGTTCTCCCTCCCGTCGCGCGCTCGTGCGCCGCGGTTCGTCAGCCACTCGCCCACAACGTGCTGATCGGCGCGGCGACGATGCGCTCGCCGAGCACGAACGAACGTGGGCCGGTGTGCAACACGACGCCGCGCAGAAAACGGGCCCCCAGTTCCTCGCGCAGCCACGCCAGGTGCACTGCATCGGCGGCGGAGGGCGCGCTCGTCGCCTTGACCTCGATCGCGACGACCTCGCCGGCGCCGATCTCGGCCAGGAGGTCGATCTCGTGGCGGCCTTGCTCGGTGCGCAGGTGGTGGAGCCGCGCACGGTGCTCGGTGAACGAGGCTTCGGCCCAGAGGTGCGCCGCGACGAAGGTCTCGAGGACGCGGCCCATCAGATCGCCGTCGCGGAGCACCGCCTGCACGTCGACGCCGAGCGCGCCTACGAGCAGACCGGGGTCGACCAGGTGCCGCTTGGGCCCGAGCGTCAGGCGCTTGAACCGGTTCGAGGTCCACGCGGGCAGCGCGTCGACGACGAGCAGGTTGGACAGCAGGCGCTCGTAGGCGAGGGCGGTCTTGCGGTTGATGCCGGCGGCGTCGTGGAGCTTCTTGTCGTCGACGACGCCCGCGGTGTTCAGCGCGTAGGCCTCGAAGTACTGGCGCAGCCGGACCGGGTCGCGGCCGCCCTCCAACTCCTCTGCGTCGCGGGTCAACAGCTGTTCGAGGTAGCTCTCGAGCCAGCGACGGCGCGCGGGCTCGCTGCGGGCGAAGACCGCTTCGGGGAAGCCGCTCGCGAGCGCGAACTCGAGGTACCCGTGCAGGTCCACGCTCGCGCGGGCGGGCTCGAGGTCGGCGCCCGAGGCCACGCGATCGAGGAACGGACGCGTACGAAGCCCGAGGCGCTCGGCGACGGTCATCGGGCCCAGGTTCAGTCGCAGAACTCGCCCGGTTCCCGCCCAAGTCGGCGCCTCGAGGTCGGCGCGCACCGAGCCGGTCAGCAGGTAGCGGCCGGGTGTGCGATCGGCGTCGACCGCGCGCTTGATCGCGCCGAGCACGGACGGCACGGCCTGCCATTCGTCGAGGAGAGCCGGCGTCCTGAGCGAGGCCAGCGCGACGTCGGGATCGGCGCGAAATGCCGCGGCGTCACTCGCGCGGTCGAGCCGCACGACCGTTCGCGCCAGCCTCGCGGCGCTGGTGGTCTTGCCGCTCGCGCGCGGGCCGACGATCAGCAGCGCGGGCACCTCGCGCAGGAGGCTCTCGAGGGTCGCGTCGGCGAGTCGGGCTGCGTAGGAGCTCATGGTGGCGAGGGACTGGGAGAGGCGCGGCTGCCGAGGATCTTTCGGGATCCAGCGCCGTTATCCCGCACCCATGAGTACCGTTTTCACGCACAGCTTGGTGTTCTTTTCCCGCAGATAGGGGGTGACCCGATCACGCCCAGGGAGCGCGCCGAGGCCGCCTGCGCGGGGACCGAAGGCTCCCGACCGATGAGCCGAAGCCCATGCTGGGCAAGAGCTTGGATCCAGAGTACCGGTACCGAGTCA
>CAZKIY010000330.1:0-2433 GCA_964552875.1 uncultured Planctomycetaceae bacterium | reverse complement strand
CGGTACCGAGTCAGGCTCTCCTCCGCCGCTCTGCCCTACCCACGCGACTCCTCGAACTCCGCCGCGACCGCACGGCTGTGCTCGTGCATGCGCGCGCACCCGCGAGCCTAGGGGGCCGGAGAGATCATGCGTCGAAGTCCGGACGCGATCCGTGGTGCGCGCATAGGAGGCGGCGATCCGCTCGACGACCTTCACGGAGCGATCCCCGCTGCGTGCTGGAGTGGGTGCGGAAGCGGCTCAGCGATCTGGCGCGCCGCGGGGCGGGGCATGTAGCGGCAAGGCACGCAGCGGAGGCAGAACGGCGGAGGGGAGTCTGACTCCGTACTGCTTAGACTGGGCACAGAACGCACCCAGACTCCACCGACCTCCATGCCGCAACGCGAAATCACGCTCGACACCGCTGCCTTCCTCGACTCGCCCCAAGCTCTCGCGCTCACGAGCGTGAAGCGCGAAGCCATCCACGCGATCACGGACCGCTTCCTCGCGTGCTGCTACGACGAGATCGGGAAGGCGCCGCGCCACCTCGACGGCGACGATTTGCACGGGATCGTCGGCCACATGCTGCCGGGACACTTCGGGCGCAAGGACCCGCTCAGCGTCCACGTCGGGCCCGTGATGCACGCTTACCTCGAGTTCTTGGGCGAACGCGCCGTCGTCTCGCAGATGTTCGAGCTGCGCCGCGCGCTCGACCATACGTTGCCGGAATTCGAGCACGCCGTCGCGACCGGCGAACACGCGCACCACGCTCCCGCCGCGCCAACGAAGCCCTTCGTGCACCAAGCCTCGAAGACGGGCCGCAACGATCCGTGCCCGTGCGGCAGCTCGAAGAAGTTCAAGCAGTGCTGCATGAAGTGATGACGGTGTCAGTTGACGACGGTGTCAGATGAATCCATCCACGCGCTCGTCCTCGGCGTTTGGCCCGTAGGCCAGCGCGTGGATGGATTCATCTGACACCGTCGTCAACCCACGTCGAGGAACGAGCATCCGTCGAAGGCGTGCACGTCGCGGCGGATGAGCTCGATCGGCGCGCGGAACAGTGGGCCGTCGATCACGACCGTGTGGTACTCGCCGTTCTCGCCGCAAGCGTCGGAGCCGGCGCGCTCGAGGTCCGCGACGCAGTCGGCATCGAGCGTGCGGCCCAGGAAATCGCGCGGGAGGATCGAGTCGCGTACGACCACGATCACGGCGCGCCAACCGCGCGCGAAAACCTCGTCGAGCAGCGCTAGACGCGGCGATTGCCACAAGGGGTGATGCGCGCTCGCGCCGACGCGTGCGGCGACCCGGACGCACCATGCGCGGTGATCTTCGAGGTCGATGTCGCCGAAGACGAGGTCGGAGACTCCGTGCGGCGGGAGCTGGAGTTCGCGCGCGCCCTCGACGAAGGCTTCCTCGTATCCCGACCAGGACGCGCTGCGCGTGACGAGCGGGACTCCGAGTGCTTCGGCCTGTGCCGCGAGCACGGATCGCGGCAATCCGTGACTGCGCGAGCGCTCACCGCCCTCGGTGAACATCGTGAAGAGCGCCGCGAGTCGGCCGCCTTGGCTCACGGTGCGATCGAGGGCCAGCGCCGAATCCTTGCCACCGCTCCACGACGACGCGAACGCGCGGTCGGCGAGGTTCAAGGAGTCCGAGACCAGACGTACTCCTCGGTCTTCCCCGGACCGCTGACGCGGGCCGTGAGCTGACCGTCCGCGCGCAGCTCGTATTCGATCGACGTCGGCCAGTCGTGAGCCGGATTCTCGAAGCGCGCGCGTCGCGCTCCGCCGTCCGTGAGTCGGAAGTCCGTCGTGCCGCGACCGAGTGGACTGGCGACGTACACGAGACCGCCGTCGCGTTCCTCGATGCGCAGGTACTCGAAGAACCGCGCGCGACCGCCGATCACGGTGCGGCCGGTTCCGAGGAGGATGCCGCCGAGCGGTGTGCTCCAACGCTCCTCCTGGATCGTGTCCCCTTCGTGCGCAGTCCACCTGCCCGACATCCAGGCGAGATCCGCGGCAGATTTCGGCGGGCCGACGACCTCGATGGCCGTTTCCGTCGACTGCGGAGCACCGGAAGTCCCCGCGTCCGTGCGACATCCCGCGAGGAGCGCGGACGCGATCGCGACGACACCAAGTGACAGGCGCGACGGTCTGCTCATCGCGCTCACGACGCCGCGCCCGTAGAGCCCTTCTTCACCTGATAGCGCAGGCTGACGTTCTCGCGGCCCATTTCCTCGAGCCTCTCGTCGGCCTTCTTCAATCCGAGGTTGTGCGCTTTCGAGACGATGCTCTTCACCGATCGATTCAAGCGCTGCGCGATGTCGAGGTTCGGCGTGAGCGGATAGATCTCGCCGAGCAAGGTGATCTCCTCGTCGCTCCAACGCGGCATGCGCGTGGCCGAGGAACCCGTGAGTTTGCGAACGAAAGCCTTGTCCTTGGCCAGGCAGTAACGCGC
>CAZKIY010000329.1:1610-4557 GCA_964552875.1 uncultured Planctomycetaceae bacterium | reverse complement strand
GACAACAAGAACTGCCCGTTCACCTGCGTTTTCTTGATCTTCGAGACGAGCATCTCCATCGCTTCGACGGGATCCATCTCGTTCAGGACCTTGCGCAGCATCCAGACGCGCTTGATCTCCTCGGGCGTGAACAAGAGCTCTTCCTTGCGCGTGCCGGAACGATTGATGTCGATCGCGGGGAAGATGCGGCGGTCCGACAACCGCCGGTCGAGCACGAGCTCCATGTTCCCCGTGCCCTTGAACTCCTCGAAGATCAGGTCGTCCATCTTCGAGCCGGTCTCGATCAACGCGGTGCCGAGGATCGTCAGCGAACCGCCGTCCTCGATGTTGCGCGCGGCGCCGAAGAACTTCTTCGGGAACTGCAGTGCGGACGCTTCCATGCCGCCGGAGAGCAACTTCCCGTTGCTCGGCGCTTCGACGTTCGCGGCCCGCGCGAGACGCGTGATCGAGTCCAACAGGATGACCACGTCCTCACCGGCCTCGACCAGCATGCGCGCCTTGTGCATGACCATCTCGGCGACCGCGAGGTGACGCGACGCCGGTTCGTCGAACGTCGAGCTGATGATCTCGCGCTTGCCCTCGGGCAGCATCCGCTCGAAGTCCGTGACTTCCTCGGGCCGCTCGTCGACGAGCAGGACGATGAGGTGCGCGTCGGGCGCGTTCTGCACGATCGACTTCGCCAGCATCTGCAAGAGGATCGTCTTGCCCGTGCGCGGCGGGGCGACGATCAAGCCGCGCTGACCGCGACCGACCGGCGTGATCAGGTCGACGATGCGCATCTCGAGCGGGTTTTCCTTCGTGCCCTCGAGGATGATCCGCTTCTCGGGATAGAGCGGGACGAGCTCCTTGAACGGGGCGCGCGTCCGCGCTTCCTCCGGCGGGTGGTGATCGATCGACTCGATCTCCTGCAGCGCGAAGTAGCGCTCGCCCTCGCGCGGGAGGCGCACTTTGCCGCGGATGGTCATGCCCGGATACAGGCCGAAGTGGTGCGCCACGGACGGCGGCACGAACACGTCGTCGGCGGACGGCAGGTAGTCGTACGCGGCCGAGCGCAGGAACGCGTGGCCCTCGAGGATCGCGAAGACACCGTCGGCGACGACCGGCACGTGCTGACGCAGACGCGCGGCGGTGATCGAGAAGATCAGGTCGCGGCGGTTGCGGGCGTCGTTCGCACCTTCGACGCCTTCTTCCTCGGCGATGTCGTGCAGATCGGCGAGGTTCAGCTCGAAGAGGTCGACCAACGCCACTTCATCGGGCAGCTTCTTGCGGCCGAGCGGCGGCAGCGACTCCTGCAAAGCGGCCAAGTCCTCGGCCGTGAGATCGGCCGGCAATCCGCCGTGATCGAGCGGCGGCGACTCCATCGTGGCCGTGCCTCCGCCTTGATAACGCGGTCGGAATCCACCGCCTCCGCCGCCACCCTGTTGGAAGCCTTGGCCGCCTTGTTGGTTGCCGCGGTTGTGCCACTGCTTCTTGAAACGCTTCTTCAACGGGGATTCGAGTCCGACGGAGGGGGAGAGCCGACGGCCGCGGATGGGCGCGCTCGGCAAGGGACCCGCGCGGGCCGGTCAGTCCGGCTCGCTGCGGTAGGGGAGTGTTCGTTCAGTCCTGCGCTCTTTCGCGCGTGAGGCTCGCGAGGAGCTGCGCCACATCGCGCTCGAGCTCCGCGAGGGACCCGCGATTCACGAGCACGTGGTCGGCGCGCGCGCGTTTTTCGGCGAGCGGCATCTGCGCAGCCTCGCGGCGCGCGACCTCGCCCTCCGCCCAGCCTCGCGATCCGCGCGCTCGCGCCTCGCGGGCGCGGTCGTCGGCGTCGACGAAGACCAAGACGTCGCACTCGCGGACCAGCGCGTGCTGGGCGTCGTTCTCCAAGAGGAGGGGGACGTCGAGCACGATCCGCGGCACGCCGGTTCGGCGCGCCTCGTCCAGGAGCGCGCGTACCCTGGCACGGACGCGCGGGTGGGTCAAGTTCTCCAGGTCGCGGCGCGCCGAGGGGTCGGCGAAGACGAGCGCACCGAGTCGGGCGCGATCGATGGGGGAGCCGTCGGGGGCGACTGCGGGTCCGAACCGCGCGCGGATGGCGCGGCGCACCTCGGCGCTCTCCAAAATCTCCCGCGCCAGCGCGTCCGCGTCGATGACGACCCCGTCGCGTCCCGCGAGGAGGCGCCCGACGGCCGATTTTCCCGAGGCGATGCCGCCCAGGATTCCGAGGACGAAGCTCCGCGGAGCGGGTGCGTGGGGCATCGGAAGAAACCAGCGGCGCAGGCCGGGGTAGGGGCGCCGTGGGCGGAGCCTACGCGGCCGAACCGTGCCGCGGAAGCACACGCCCGACGACTCGTCGCGTCACGACCCTTGCCGGTCCGACCCGCGTTCGGTTATCAACCTACCCCCCTCGACGGACGTGCACCTTTCGGTGCGCGTGCCTGCGAGCCCCCCCCCACTCGGGTCCGCGATCCTGCGGCCCTTGCGACGATTTCTCCGAGGAGCACGACGGATGAAGAGTTCGGTCCGCGGCATGGCCAAGGTCAGCGTTATCTGGAGCATCGTCTTCCTCGTCGCAGCGATCGTCGGCGGCGTCGCCTTCTTCCTCGCGAGCGGCGAGCTCGAGAACCAAAAGCTTCGAGCCGACGGGCTCGAGAAGCAGGTCACCGAGTTGCGGGCGACCGTGACGAAGAAGTCCGAGGAGTTCGTCGCCCTCTCCGAGGTCGTCGGCTACAGCGACCCCACGCGGGGCAACAACACGGACGTCGACACCCTGAAGAAGGGCCTCGACGGCGCGCGCACGGGCTTCGAGCTCGGGGCCAGCGTGAAGACGTTGGCGGAAGTGATGCCGCTCGTGGCGAGCACGCTCAACGATCGCAAGGCGCGCATCACCGACCTCGAAGGTCAGGTCGAAGCGAAGGCGGCGCAGATCGAGGAACTGCAGAAGGGCCTGCGTGACTCCGGCGCG
>CAZKIY010000329.1:0-1510 GCA_964552875.1 uncultured Planctomycetaceae bacterium | reverse complement strand
CCGTTCGTGAAGGAGCCCGAGTCCGCCGACGGTCGAATCCTGGCGGTTTCCAAGGTGCTTTCCGCGGGTTGGATCGACCTCGGCACGTCGAATCGCCTGCCGGTGGGCACGCGCTTCACGGTCGCCGGCGCGAACGACAACCGCGTCAAGGCGATCGCCGAAGTGACTAAGGTCGAGAACGCGATGGCCGAGGTCCGCTTCTCGGACCAGCGCGATCCGTTCGACCCGCCGTCCCCCGGCGACGTCGTCTGGAATCCCCTCTACGACCCGCGCGGTCAGCGCTACGTCCTCCTGGTCGGCGGGTTCAGCGGCGAATACGCCGAGAACCAGCTCAAGGGCCTCCTCGCGAGCATGGGCATCACCGTGCAGACGAAGCTCGACAAGGGGACGGACTTCCTGATCGTCGGGAACGAGCAGTACGTGGACTCGGACGGCCAGCCGGTCGAGTCGCCGATCCAGCCGGCGGAACTGCCGGTCTACAAGGAAGCGGTCGCCCAAGGCGCTCAGATCGTGCTCCTGAAGGACCTGCGGAACTACTTCCGGTTCTAGTACGGAGTCAGGCTCCCCTCCGCCGTTTTCGAAGCGACCCGCTCCGCAGCTGACGCCGCGGAGCGGGTCGCTTCGAAAACGGCGGAGGGGAGCCTGACTCCGTACTCTCCACTCGCATGGATCGACCCAAGCCGGAGGACCTCGAGCCGACGCGGATGACCCTCGGCGGTCACCTCGAGGAGCTGCGCAAGCGCCTGTCGCGCAGTCTCCTGGCGCTGATCCTCGCCCTCGTCGTCGCTTGGGTCTTCAAGGAGGAAGTCCTCCAGCAGGTGATGTGGCCGTGGCGCAACGCGGTCCACCAGATCAACGCCGACCTCGTCGTGCGCAGCGAGGCGGCGCTCGTCGCCGACCCCACGAAAAAGCGCGACGATTACTTTCTCAGCGCGGACCCGACGGAAAAGCGACTCAGGAGCCCGGTCCAAGAACGGCTGTCGTCGTTCGGCGTGGGGGACTCGTTCTTCGTCTCGCTGAACCTGTCGCTCTACGTCGCGGCGTTCATCGCCGGGCCCTACGTCCTGTTCGAGCTGTGGCAGTTCATCGCGGCCGGACTCTTCCGCCACGAGAAGAAGCTCGTCTACCTGTACTTCCCGCTCTCGCTGCTCCTCTTCTTCAGCGGCGTCCTCTTCTGCTTCTTCCTGATCGTGCCGTCGGGGCTCTACTTCTTGTCGACGACGTTGCCGGTCGAGATGGTCGAGCCGCAGCTCGGGCTCGAGAAGTACGTCGACTTCCTCACGAAGATGTGCCTCGCGATCGGTGCGGTGTTCCAACTGCCGATCCTGATGGTGTTCTTCGCGTCGATCGGCGTGGTCGACCCGAAGAGCTACGGGAAGTGGCGCAAGCACTTCATCGTCGTAGCGCTCCTCGTGGCCGCGATCATCACGCCCAGCCCGGACGCGATCACGCAGCTCCTGACGACGGCACCCATGCTCGTCCTGTACGAAGTCGGCATCGTGCTCGCGCG
>CAZKIY010000328.1:2724-4577 GCA_964552875.1 uncultured Planctomycetaceae bacterium | reverse complement strand
TGGATCCCGATGCACTTGAAGATCATCTTGTTCGGCCGCCAGCATTGCCCCGCGTTGCGCCACGACATGAGCACGTGCCCGATCTGCTCGTGGGCCAAGGGCAGAGCGCGGCGAAAAACCGGGCCATAGGGTCGTGGGCGGCTGGGGCGCGCCGGCGCTGAGCCTTGCCGGCCCCGCGTTCAACTGTACTTTTCGCCCCGGACGACCCGTACACGATCGGCGTAAGCAACGACGGCATACAGCGGAAAATAGTCGCGAGCGAGCGCAGCCAGCAGTCGATCGGCGATGGCCTTCGGCACCAACGTTTCGATCTTCACGTTGCCTTCCCATTCGCTCGCCCGCACGCCCCGTGATCCTTCGCCGCGAACCTCGGTCAGCGTCCAGCCGCGGGCTCCGACCTGACGAATCAGCGTGATCAGGCGTGACTCGAGGACCGACTCGGCCACGATCGTCACGCGCTCGAGTTCGACCGTCTGCACTTCGTTCTCAGGCGTGGATCCACTTTGCGATTGCATGGTAGAGCGGTATCCCGATCGTCAGGTTGAAGGGAAAGGTGATTGCAAGGGAGGACGTCAAATAGAAGGCCGGGTTGGCGTCGGGCAGTGCGATGCGCACGGCGACCGGAGCCGCGATGTACGAGGCGCTGGCCACCATGGTCGCGAAGATGGTCGCGCCGCCCAGCGAAAGCCCGGCGGCCGTTCCGATCGCAGCACCGAGGGCGCCGTTGATGATCGGTGCGACGATGGCGAAGCCGACCAAGAACCAGCCGACGCGTCGCAAGTCGCGCAGTCGTCCTGCGGCGACCACGCCCATGTCGATCAGGAACAGAGTCAGCACGCCGCGAAACGGATCGACGAAGAACGGCGCGACGGATTCCACGCCCTCGGCGCCGGCTACGAGTCCGATCACGACTCCGCCGACCAGCAACATGTTGCTCTTCCCGGTCAAGACCTCGTGGAGTGATTCGCGGATCGTCGCACCGCTTTTCGATGCGACTCGCGCGATCAAGATCGCGACCAAGATGCCGGGCACTTCGAGGAACGCGACCAGCGCGCTCATGTAGCCCTCGTAGGTCGCGTGTTGCGCGTCGAGATACACGCCGGCGGCCGTGAACGTGACGATCGACACCGAACCATAGTGGGCAGCGATGGCGGCTGCGTCCGAGATGCCGAGCTTTCCCAGCCGGCGCAACACCACGTAGCTGACAATCGGAACGGCCACCCCCACGAGCAGCGTTGCCATCGCTGGCAAGAAGATCGCGCCGATCGTCGTCTTGGAGAGTTCGGCCCCGCCTTTCAGTCCGATCGCGAACAACAAGTACGCACCGAGCGCGGAATGAACGGCATCGGGGAGCTTCACGTCGCCCTTGACGAGAGCGGCGAAGACGCCGAGCGCGAAGCCCAGCACCATCGGCGTCGTCAGATTCAGATGAAGAAGTTCGACTGACTCCATGTTTCCGCAATGGCATCGGGTAGGTGTGTGGCGAGTCGAGTGTCGCGAGCGAGCACTTCGAGGCCCCGCGAACGTGCTGCTCCGCGAGATGTCGATCGCCGCTCTTCACGCAAGGTCGGATTCTCTGGATCGACTGCGGCGGCTCGAGGATGGCTCCATGGATGCGTCCGGGACCTCGCGCGGCTTCGTCACGGACAGCATGGTACCGGCGACCCTTCACGCGGCTCCACGTCACGCACGCGTCGGTGCGCGCGGAGCGCTGCGCGCCAGGCCCTCTCGCTCGCGCGGCGAGTCGGCCCACGACGCCGGACTGCTGGTCCGGTCGCCGATGCTCGTCAGCGCGCGTCGACGTCGGCGCGCAGGGCGGCGAGGAGCTCGGTCCAGTTCGTGACCTCGACCAG
>CAZKIY010000328.1:0-2624 GCA_964552875.1 uncultured Planctomycetaceae bacterium | reverse complement strand
TCGGATCGAGGCCGGACGCGCGACCCAACGCCTGCGACAGCTCGTGCACGACTCCCCGACGATCGGGGCCCGCAAGGCGCTGCACGAACGCTTTCTGCGAGAGCAGACGTGCGAAACGCGCCGGGCGACGACGGCCGAGCACCCGCTGGATGAACGGCCCGCTCATCACGGATGTGAGGAGCGCCATCACGACGAGGGCCACGAACATGCGCTCGTCGATGATCCCGTACTTCAAGGCCGATAGACCGAGGACGATCTCCATGCTGCCGCGCGCATTCATGGCGAAGCCGATCGCCCAGGACTCGCGCGGGACCATGCCGGCGAGCCGCGCCCCGAGCGCGGCGCCGCCGATCTTCCCGACGCAGGCGATCAGCATGACGATCGTGCACAGGACGAGATCGAAATTGGCTGCGAAATCGATGCTCACGCCGATACCGGCGAAGAAGAGCGGCGCGAAGAAGCTAGACACGAATTCGCGGATCGTCGTGCGCGTGCGCTCGCGCAAGTGCGACGAGTCCCCGAGCGCCACGCCCGTCAGGAACGCGCCGAAGATCGCGTGCAGGCCGGCTTTTTCGGTCAGTGCGCCGCCGAACAGGGCCAGCGCGATGGCGAAAACGAGTACGCCGCTCGGCCACGACGTGTGCGCTTGGACCCACGGCAACACGCGATGGATCGCCCAGCGCCCCAGGGTGAGGATGAAGATGGTGAACGCGACGATCGACACGACCACACCGATCAACGCGTCGGGTGAACCGTGCGCGCCGACCATTCCTAGGATGACGGCGAACACCATCCACCCGACGAGGTCGTTGAAGATCGCCGACGCGATCACGACCATCCCGAAATCCGAGCGGTAGAGACGCAGGTCGATCAGCGTTTTCGCGATCACCGGCAGCGCACTGATCGAGAGAGCGGTCGCGAAGAACAAGGCGTGCGTGCCGCGTGGGACGCTGCCGGACCACCCGATGACTTCCGGAAACATCCACGCAGCCGCGAAGCCGAGCCCGAACGGCGCGGCGATGCCGAGGACGCCGACCGAGGACGCCGCTCGCCCTTGGCGCAAGACGCGCGAGAAGTCGACCTCCAACCCGGCCACGAGCAGGAACAGCGTGACCGCCAGCAGGCGGATGCCATCGAGGACGACTTGCGTCGGCCCCTCGCTCGGGAACATCCACGTCTGCGCATCGGGGAAGACGCGGCCGAAGAGCGCCGGTCCGAGCAACACCCCCGCAGCGAGCTCACCCAGGACGGACGGCTGATTCAACTTGCGCGCGAGCTCGCCCAGCACGCGCGCCGCGACGAGGAGCACTCCGAGCGCCACGAGTAGGCGCGTGATCTCCTCGGGATCGAGCGAAGCCAGCGCGAACGGGGGGTAGATCATCGACGTGCGCAGAGGACTCCAGTCCCATCCACGAGGTTAGGCACGTCGGCGTCAGGTCTCCATGCTCTTGTGGCTCCCGAGCCTCAGGGAAGCGAGAATGCCCTGTGACATGAACCAAGGCACGCAGACCGGATCGTCGTGGAGTGGCTGGGAAGAAGAGGCGCCGAGCCCCGAGGACGAAGCCCTCGACCGCGCCTGGACCGCGATCGATGCCGGCGACCCGGAGGAAGCTCTGCGCGAGCTCGAAGGCGTGGATCCGGACTGGCCGGACCGTTGGATTCCCGAGGCCATCGCGCGAACCGAAATGGGCGATCTCGCCGGCGCGCGGTCGGCGCTGGCTCGCGTGCGGGAATCGGCCGATGTCGATGAGCATCCCGACTGGTTGTGGGCCGAGGGTTGCCTCCTCCTCGCGGAATGGCGCATCGCCGAAGCGCGCACCGTCTTCGAGAAGCTCAGCCGTATCGAGCGCACGGTCGGCGTCCTCGAACGACTCTCTTTGGCGCACGAAATACAGGGTGATTTCGCCGGTGCCGACGCCTTGCTGCGTGAAGGTCATGCGATCGATCCCGACGCGCTGCCGCTCCCGCCGCGCTTCTCCCACGAGGATTTCGAGCGCGTGATCGCGGCCGCCATCGGTGCGTTGCCCCCGGAGTTCCGCGACCCGCTCGAGAACGTCGAAGTGCTCGTCGAATCCGTCCCTTCGGAATGGATGATCGACTCGTCCGACCCGGCGGGGACTCCGCCCGGTCTGCTCGGCCTGTTCGTCGGAATTTCGCGTCTCGACGCCGGTGAGGACGCGTCGGCCGAACTCCCCCCGCGGATCCTCTTGTTCCAGCGCAACCTGGAGCGCGCCTCGCGCGACGAGGCCGAACTCGTGGAGGAGATCCGCAAGACGCTCTACCACGAGATCGGGCACCTCCTCGGATTCGACGAAGACGGCGTGGCGGGCATGGGGCTCGAATAGAACGTCGATCGGCGAAAATGGCTCGGAATTTGCGCGTCTCGGACCCTGAGCGCGCTTCGTAGGCTCCTGGTCGACGGTTGACTTCCAATCGTGCTCCAAGATCGAACCCACGGGACCCCCATGAAAAACGTCACGCCCCTTCTCGCCGCTGCCATTGCCGCACTCGCTGCCGGCGCGCCGCTCACCGGTTGCCGCTCGAACGCTGATCATTCGTCGACGAGCGCGTCGATGACCGACAAGCACGCCTGCAAGGGCATGAACGCCTGCAAGGGACAAGGT
>CAZKIY010000327.1:0-4584 GCA_964552875.1 uncultured Planctomycetaceae bacterium | reverse complement strand
GAACGCCGACGTCTCGAGGAACGACGAGAACGGCGAAGCCCGCACGACGTCGTCCCCGAGCGAGGACGACGTCGCGCGCATCACAGGCGCCAGGTGACCGTCGCCCCGTTCGTCAAGTTGAACGGACTCGCCGTGCAGAACGCCGCGGAGTTGCGGTACCAGATCTGGTAGGTGCGCGAGCCCGGCGCGACGACTCCGCCGCGCGCGGAGACCGAGAGGTCCCCGCCGGTCGGATACGCCGAGCCGTTGGCCCCGTTCACCTTCGTGCCCAGGCGTATCGTCGCTCCCGTCGTACAACGCAGACCGTCGCCGAAGAGGGCGCCCGCGCCTCCCGACTGTTGCGCCGTCGCCTGGAAGTACAGCGCGGAGGAAGTCGGCATCTGTGTCCCGTTCAGGACGAGGCTGTCGTTCGCGATGCTCGGCGAACCGGTGGCGCGCAGCTTGCCGCCGAGGCCGAGCGAGCTGAGGCACCCGACCTGGGCACCGCTCGCACTCGCGTTCCCGCACGGACAGGCCGTGCCCGATCCGTCGCCGAAGCAGTAGGGGACGCCGGGCGGGCAGGCGTTGGCGAGCGTCAACGTCACGATCTGACTCGCCGTCACGGGGATGCCGTTGCAGACGCCGTCCCAGCGCACCACGACGTCGTAGCTGCCGGAGACGCTCGTGTCCGTCACCGCGAAGGTGAGCGTCCCGAGCTGCGGACCCGCAGGAGCCACGCTGGCGGACCAGCCGTCGTTCGAAGGGAAGTCCGGCGGGGTGGTGAGGGTCCAGCTGCTGTTCGTAACCACTCCAGTGGTGGTCACGAAGAGAGACTCGCTGAAGAGATTCTGACACTGCGGGAGCCACATGACCGAGCCGGCGCTCAACGTGGCCGTGCACGCCGACGCGCAGCGACCCCAACGCGCGAGGTAGCTGTCGCCGCCGCTCGAGACAGCGAAAAAGCCGCCGACGTACAGGCACTCGCCCAGTCCGAGGCCGTCGTCGTAAGTCTGCAGGGCCTCGACGGATGAATCCTGGACGCCAGCGCCGAGCGACGACCACACCCCGCCGCGCCAGCACGCGATCCCGGACACGCCCAGACTGCCCGCAGCGGGGATCCAGCCGCCGACGTACAGCGCGCGACCGCTTCCGGTGCCGTCGTCGTACGACGCCAGCGCCCTGACCTCTCCGGTGACGCCGCCACCGCTCAGGGCGGACCATGTGCCGACCCAACGCGCGATCAGCGGCGCGGTGAGCCCGCCCGCTGTCGAGAACAGGCCGCCGACGTAGAGCGCGGGTCCACTGCCGTCGTCGTGGACAGTCAGCGCGCGCACCGTGCCGTTCACTCCCGTACCAACGGCCGACCACGCGGTCCCGTTCCACTTCGCGATGTTGTTCGCGGGCGCGCCGCCGGCCGTCGTGAAGGATCCGCCAACGTAGAGCGCAGGACCGGACCCGTCATTGTAGACCGCCAGTGCACGCACTGCGTTGTTCAGCCCGCTGCCGAGCGCGACCCAGGAACTACCCGTCCAACGCGCGATGCCTGAGGCCGGAACTCCACCGGCCGTGGTGAAGTTCCCACCGGCGAAGAGCCAGGGATCGCCGCCCAGGTTGTCGTCGAAGGACGCGAGCGCGTGCACGGACCCGTTCATACCGCCGGCCAGCGATGACCAGCTCGTGCCGTTCCAGCGGGCGATACCCGGGGCGCTCAGGCCGCCGGCCTGGTTGAACAAACCGCCGACGAAGACCGACCTGTTCGACTGTGTGCCATCGTCGAACGAAAGTATGGCGCGCACCCCCCCCTGCCCAAGCCCGAGTCCGAGTGCGCTGAACGTGCTGCCGTTCCAACTCGCGACGCCTCCGCTCGGCCCGACGAAGTCGCCTCCGACCTGGAGGTCGGGGCCCATTCCCTGTCCCTGGTCGTGCAGCGCGAACGCGTAAACCGGGGCCTCGCGCCCGGTGCCGAGCGCGTTCCAGTTCGAGCCGTTCCAGCGCGCGATGTGGCGGGCACCCGCCGGCGTGTTCATCGCCGTGAGTCCGGCCCCGAGCATGTTGCCAGCGGCGAAGAGCGCCGATCCCGAACCGTCATCGTGCGTGATGAGCGCGTAGGCTCGACCGTTGGGGATTCCGTTGCTCAGGCCCGACCAAGTCGTGCCGTTGAAGCGCGACACGCCGCACGAGCCCGTACACATGCTCCCGCCGGCGTACAGCGCGGTTCCGCTGCCGTCGTTGTGTACCGCGAGCGAGAAGATGACTCCGGGCCCCGGAGCCGTGATCCCCGTCCAGTTCGCGCCGTTCCAGCGCGCCAGCCGCTCTGCCGGCTGCCCGTTGACCTGCGTGAACGTTCCGCCGACGTACAGGAGCGCGCCGGCTCCCTGGCCCCAGGCCGCCATCGCCCACACTGTACCACCGTTCGTCCCCGTGCCGAGCGCTGACCACGCCCCGCCGCTCCAGCGGGCGATGCGGTTGACAGTGACTCCTCCGGCGGTCGTGAACGTGCCGCCGGCGTAGAGCGCAGCGCCCGATCCGCTGTCGAACGTCGTCAGGCACGTCACCCTCGAGTTGGTGCCAGTGCTCAGCGTGGACCAGGCGCTGCCGTTCCAGCGGCCGATATTCACAACGCCATTCGGCGCGGAGTAGAGGCCGCCCACGAAGAGCTTCGGGCCGCCGCCGGTGCCCTCGTCGTGCACGGCCAGCGCTTGGACCTCACCGACGATGCCGGGGACCGCCGACCAGCTCGTGCCGTTCCAGCGCGCCAGGCCGCTCACGGTGCCGCCGAGGACGCCGATGCCGCCGACGTAGAGCGCCGGTCCGCCGCCCAACCCGTCGTCGTAGACGGCGAGCGCGGTCCCGAAGCCGCTCGTACCCGTCCCGACCGCGGACCACGCCGTGCCGTTCCACTTCGCGATGCCAACAGCGTTCTGCGAGCCGGCGTACGAGAAGCTGCCGCCGACGAAGAGCGCCGGCCCGCTCCCCGATTGGTCGTCGAAGACGGCCAAGGCGTTGATCAGCTCGTCCGTGCCCGGCAGCTCACCGAACGTCGGCAGCCAATCGGGTTGACACCCCGCGCCGCTCGAGAGCTGGAGCGTCCCGACCGGATTCACCGCGCCGAGCGCCGGGATCGCGACGCGCGCGCTGCCCGTGAGCGCCGCGGAGCCGACGGATCGGACGGCGGTGACCTGCAATTCCTCGACTCCCGACCCGAGCTCGACCTCCAGGTAGAACGCGCCGAACTCGTCGGTGGACGCGCGGCCGCCGGCGCTCGTCAGGACGACCGCGCCGACCGCCGGAGAGCCGCCGGGATCCAGCACGCGGCCCTCGAGCACGGTGAGGACGGTCTCGACGGGTGCGGGCTCAGCGGAATCGCGGGCCACCGTGGGCGCTAACGGGGCGTCGCCGTAGCGGTCCGAGGCGTGAGCCGCGAACGGGGTCAGGGCGAGCGCGAGCAAGGCTGCGAAGCCGGCGCGGGGAAACATGGGACGTACTCCGGGAGGGATCCGAGTCGCCGCCCGACCGCGAGGCGCGGCCGGCATCGACGACCCCGCGAGATCGCGAGCGGCGCCTCCGACCCGACAGGAATTCCAGTAGCAGTCGCCCAATCGCCGCGCGGACCGACTTCCGGCCACCGCTCCGCCCGCGCGAGGGGGGGGCGAGCAGATCGAGACCTGCGCTCACGGCCGGCGCGTCGCGCGGTTCACGTGGACACGCAGACCGCGACGCGTCGGCGACGAGTCACCCGCGCACGCGCACGAAGTCGATGAAGCCGCGCTCGACGTCGGTGCCGATGAGCTTCACCCGCACGTGGTCGCCCACGTCGAGGTCCTCGAAGCCGTGCATGACCTTGCCTTCGGCCGCGGGACGGAAGATGCGCGCCCAGGTTCCCTTTTCGGATGCGCCCGTGACGATGCCGTCGAACCGCTCGCCGATGCGGTCGGCGAGCAACAGCGCCTGCGCGGACTTGCGCACGTGTCGCTCGACCTTCGTCGCGTCGTCCTCCTGCTCCGTGCAGTGCCGCGCCAGCACGACGAGATCATCGGATCTGTACGGCACGCCGCGCCCGGCGACCGCGGCCTTGAGCAGCCGCTGCGTGATGAGATCGGGGAAGCGCCGGTTCGGTGCCGTCGAATGCGTGTAGTCCCGGATCGCGAGACCGAAGTGCTCGGTCACGCCTTCGCCGGATATCTCGGCCACGTACTCGCCCGATCCGAGGAGCTTGACGACGGAGAGCGAGATGTCGGGAAACCGATCGGGCCGCACGCGGCTCTGCTTCTCGAGGAACTTCTCCAATTCGACTGCATTCGGCTCGATCGGCAACCGCTCACCGAGGTCTCCGGCCAACTGCACGATGCGCGCCCAACGTTCTGGCGAGCGCAGCACGCGTCGCAGCGAGGGGAACCGGCGGCTCTCGAGGTACGCGACCGTCGCGCTGTTCGCCGCGATCATGAAGTCCTCGATCAGCTCCTTGGCGCGGTTCTTCTCGTCCGCACGCATGTCCATCAGGACGTCGCCGTCGTACACGGCGCGCGGGCGGCATGGTGCCGCGCGTCACATCGCGCGCGCGAACGGGCGTCGACCCGCGGTGTTCCGAGCCGCATTCAAACACGC
>CAZKIY010000326.1:2374-4585 GCA_964552875.1 uncultured Planctomycetaceae bacterium | reverse complement strand
CAGGTCGAGGATCGAGAGCGGGATCATGGGCGAATGCAACTCGTCGCCCGCGTGGGGCGCAAGTTCAACCGCGGACGAGCTTCACCACGCGATGATTCGCGACTTCAAGCCCCGAAACGGAGGGCCTTTGCAGCGCGAATCCAGCGTGGTTTCAGCGAGGTTCCGGCTTCGAGAGCGTCACTGTGACCGTCGTGTGCGTGCCCTCGTCACCGCGCCGCAGCTCGAGCCGAACCGCATCCTTTGCCGCTTCGAGAGCGGCCGAAAACTCGGCCTTCGCCTTCACCGGCTTGCCATCCACGGACTGGATCAGGTCGCCTCGAGAGATACCGGCCTTCTCGGCGATCTCACCCTTCGTCACGCGCTCGACCTCGAGTTCGTCGTTGACGCGCATCCCGTAGCGGCGGATCGGCGCGTCGAGGTCGACCGGGAACTCGATCTCGAACTCGACCGTCTCGGTGCCGCGCATCACGGTCGCCTTCGTCTTCGCCGGCGCTTCCTGCATCGCGACGACGAGTTCCTCGCGGTCCGCGACCGGCATCTCGCCGATCTTCGTGACGCGGTCGCCGACGCGCATGCCGACCTTCGTGGCGATGCCGCCGTCGGTCAGTTCCTCGATGCGCATCTCGTCGTCGAGCTGGACGCCGAGGCGACGGCGGCCGCCACCGCTGCCGGTCGGACGCAGACCTTCGCGCGGCAGAAGCTCCGGCAGGTTTGCGATGCCGAGAGCGCCCACCGCGATCACCACCGACGAGTTGCGTTGGTACTCGGGGATCGCTTCCTCGTACGTGTCGAACTGCGTGTGGTGAACGTGCGTGTAGTTCGAGCGACCCTTCTGGTCCCAGAAGAAGCCCGGCACTCCCGCAGAGAGGAACGCGTCGCTGTCACTGCCGACGGACGAGATGCCCTTCACCTTGCGGATGCGGAACGGGTGATCGGGATCGAGGCCCTGCACGGGCGCGAAGATGGGCTCGAAGAGCGGCGCCATGAGCTCGGTGGCGGGGATGCCGGAGCAGTAGTTCGTGCCGCCGTCGTGATTCAGAACCGCTGAAATACGCAACAACTCAGCCTGATTCTGCTCGATCCACGCTCGTGAGCCGAGGAGACCCTGCTCCTCGCCGCCCCACAACATGAATCGGATCGTGCGCTTCGGTCGCGCGCCCGCGGAGACGAGGAGGCGTGCGGCTTCCATCGTGGTCGCGACACCGGTTCCGTTGTCGAGTGCGCCCGTCGCGCCGTCCCACGAGTCGAGGTGACCGCCGACGATCACGAACTCGTCGGGCTTCTCGGCGCCGACGAGGTCCGCGAGCACGTTGTGGAGTTGGATCGGACCGCGCTCGAAGTGATTGCGGATGTCGAACTCGAGGCGGACTTCCTCGTTCGCTTCGAGCTTCTCGACGATGGCGGCGTGATCCGCAGCGACCATCTGGATCGCGGGACGTGTGGGCAGCTTGTTCCAATCGACGCGCTGCGATCCGCCGGTGACGACGAGCTCGCCGCGCGTGCCGCGGATCGTGCCGGCGATCCCGGACTGTTCGTAGGCCTTGTCGCGCGCTTCGCGGAACGCGCGGTCGGGGCCGCGGTTCGCGCCCGCACCATCTCCCTGACCAGGGCCACCTTCAGCACCCGCGCCGCCTCTCCGCCCCGCGCCCGGCGCGGCGCTCTTCGCGACGACCCACGCACCGGCGAGTTTCGCGCGAACGGCTTCGAGTTCTTCCGCGTTCGTCGGCGCGAGGACCGCGGGACCGCTCACTTTGCCCTTCGTCCCGGCGGTCCACGCGTTGGTGCCGAAACGCAAAACGCGCTCGACCGGCTTCGTCATGCGGCCCGACGCCGGACCGCGATTGAAGCCGACAGGGAACTCGCCCCAGCGCTCGAGACGCACGTTGGTGAGGCCGATCGCCTCGAACTCGTCGCGCGCCCAGTTGCACGCGTTCGTGTAGCCATCGGAGCCCGTGAGGCGCGGACCGATCTTGTTTGCGACGTCGTCGAGGTAGCGCATGACCTGCGATTCGCTCGCGGGCGTGTCGATGATGCGGCGGACGACGGGATCGACCGACGTGGCTTCTTGCGCGAACGACGGGGTCGCAGCGAGGAGGACGAAGAGGAGGCTCTGGATGCGCATGAGGATTCCGGTGGGGGCCGCGCGCACTCTAACGCGTGCTGAAAAAGCGCGGCAGATCAGCCCACCGAATCAGCGCGACGGATCAGCGC
>CAZKIY010000326.1:0-2274 GCA_964552875.1 uncultured Planctomycetaceae bacterium | reverse complement strand
GAATCAGCGCGACGGATCAGCGCGACGGATCGGCGCGACGGATCGGCGCGAGGAATCGGCGCGAGGAATCGGCGCGACGGATCAGCGCGCGTTCGGCTCGAGTGCGCGCGCCGCGTCGGCCCAGAGCCGAGCGAGTTCGGGCCGACCGAGGCGCTCGTACACCTGACCGAGCAGCCTCGCGATCGACGCCCGCGGGAGGATGCGCTGCGCTTCCTCGAGATCGCGCGCGGCAGACTCGGGCTCACCGAGCGCAAGGTACGCGACCGCGCGATTGCGCAACGCGCCCTCGGCCTTCGGGTGCCGGACGAGGAGCTGCGAGAGGACTTCGATCGCTTCGCGCTCGCGCTTCGTGGCGAGGAGCACACCGCCGAGGTTCACGCTCGACTCGGGGAGCATCGGATCGACCGCGAGCGCGCGCCGCAGGTCCGCTTCCGCACCGACGAGATCGCGCTTTTCCTCGCGCAATCCGGCACGCAAGTGATGGAAGCTCGCCAGCGCATTCGCGACCGGGCCGGGATCGCGCGCGACGAACTCGTGCGCGAGATCGCGTCGACCGAGCTCGATGTAGGCCATCATCCACACGCCAGGATCGACGGCGCGATCCGTGGATCGATCGCCCGAGGCGAGGATGCGCGCGATGCGACCGTCGGGCGCGGACTTGACGCGCAGCGGGGCGCGCCGCGAAGGCGGCGGAGGCTTGCGCTCGATGCGGTGGTCATGGATCTCGACGCCGGCCACGTCGAAGACACCGGTCGTACGCATGTGGCAATCGACGCATGAGCGCTCGCCGCGATCCGCGCGTGGCAGGGAGCACGCCGAACGCTCGTCCTCGCTTTCGTCGCCCGTCGCGTGGCACTTCGAGCAAGCGTTACGAACGCGCTGACGCTCGACGGCATCCGTCGACGAGCGATGCGGATCGTGACACGTCGTGCACAGGAGTGCGCCGACGTCGCGCTCGCGCGTAGCGTGGAAACAGGCCGAAAGCGTGAGACGTTCGACGTGGCTGACGAATCCGATCTCGTGCGTCGGATCGGCGGCGACGAACACCGCGCGCTGCGCGAACGGATCGGATTCTGGGGCCGGAATGCCGCGCAAGGGTTGTGCGATCGACAGCAACGCGTCGCCCTGAAGGTGACAGCGCGCGCACGAATCGAAACCAGTGCGGCGCGCCGTCGAGTCGCTCGCTATCGGATCCGGGGTCGTCGGCGCCGTCCCCGCCGCGCGCGTCGTCTGCCAGTTCGCGTGGGCCGTGGCTCGCGCATGACACGCGTCGCAATCGATCCCCGACGGTTGCCACGACGCGGGCGGCGCGAGGTCGTACGGATAGTCGCGCGGCGGCAGCGAACTCGTGTGGCAACGCAGACATTCCTCAGCGATCGGCATGTTCCAGCGCGAAGTCGCGTCGATCGCGTGACCCGGAGCCGCCTGTGCGTGCAGGCCTCCACGGACGTCGTGTACGACCTCGAGCGGCCCGAATCGGATCACCTCGCCGCGACGCACCGCGAAGGAACGATCAAGGATTCCAGCGCCGACCGTGAACGCGATCGGTGCGAAGTCGACGTCGCGACGCGACTCTTGGCCCGCGTCGACGCGCACGAGCGACTCGACGATGCGCGGACCGGGCGTGGTCGTCTCGAAGCGGTACTCGAACGGGCCGACGCGCGCGTGCGCCGGCGAAACGCGCTCCAGCTCGCCCGGCACCAGCGGTCCGAGCGCGCGCGCCATGCCGGTCGCACGATAGCTCTCGACCTGACTCGGATGGCACGCGACACAGCGCGCGCCAGGGTCGGCCGCTTGGGCGTTGCTGGCAACGGCGACGAGAGCGAGGACCCGAACGAAGAGGCTGCTCACTCGGGTCGAAGTCATCGGCCCGGATCGTAGCGCCGCCCGCGCGCACCACAGCGACCGAGTCCGCGCTAACCTCGGGAGCATGTTGAGCCGCGAAGCCGCGTGGGAGCACTTGTGCGCCTGGACGAAGACGGACGCCTTGCGCAAGCACGCGCGCGCCGTCGAAGTGGTCATGCGCGCCGCCGCACTGCGCTACGGCGCCGGCGCGAGCGACGTCGAGCGCTTCGGAATCGCTGGGATGCTGCACGACGCCGACTACGAAGCGTGGCCGGAGGAACATCCGCGCCGCATCGTCGCGTGGCTCGCGGAACGCGGCGAACCCGAGGTCGCGCACGCGATCTCGGCGCACTACACGAAGTGGTGCGTGCCTCACGAATCGACGCTCGACAAGGCGCTCCTCGCCTGCGACGAACTCACCGGGTTCGT
>CAZKIY010000325.1:0-4594 GCA_964552875.1 uncultured Planctomycetaceae bacterium | reverse complement strand
CGCTGCCGCCGCGGCGACTTCGTGTTCACGCCGGAACCGCACCGTGCGCACGACGGCCCACACGACGAGCCCGGCGGCCGCCGCCAGCACGACCCAAACGATCGCGACGGCGAGATTGCCGAGCGTGGCCGGGTCGATGAACCCGTCCGGCAGCAAGGACTTCAGGAACTCGGAGATCCACGTGGTGGTGCGCTCGATCGCGGTCGTGCTGCGACCGAATTCACGGCCCGCCAGGATCTCGTCGATCGCACGGCGCACTTCCTCGCGATCCGCGGCGCCCGACTGCGCGGCGAGATCCACGCCGTTCACGCGCTCGCTCCGACGACGCGCGTCGAGGCGATCACGTCGAGCCGCGCCGAGAGGTCGAGCGCTTCACGACGGACGCGACAATCGAAGTAGAACGCGGCCGAGATCGAGGCCGCCACCGCCGTGGCCACGCCGAGGAACAGCGTCGCCGTGAACCACAGAATCGCAGCGTAGAGCTCGGGCGAGATCGCGACGTTTTCCAGCGCGGCGTGCCGGATCTCGGTCGTCGCTGCCGCGCCGGCGATGCCGGAGAGCGGCGTGACGAGAAGCGCCGAGACCACCGTGATCCCGAGCCAGCGCAGGAACGTGCCCTGCGTCAGCGCAAAACTGCGCTTCACGCTCTCGAACGGCGACAAGCCCTCCATGGCCGACACGAGCGGTGCGAACGACAGCCGCCATAACACGAAGAGGTACGGGATCACGCAGGCGAGGAACCCGGCGATCGAGATCAAGCCGACGAGGATGGTGCAGAGGACGAGCGGGACAAGGCGCGAGAACGCAATGCGCAACGCTTCGCCGAACGAAACCGATCCGCCGACGAACTCGCCGCGCACGAGGAGGCCGACGAGAACGGTCGCCACGATCTGGACCAACGCGCTCAAGACCGTCTGCACCATGGACGATCCGAGCAGGATCAGCGCGTCCGCGCCCGTGTCACCGGTCTCGAACTGCGCCACGATGTCCTCGGGCGGCGCGTAGGCCATGAGCCACGCCGGACCGATCCACAGGACGATGCACGCGCCGAGGCAGGGCAGGAAACGCGCGCGCAGGGCGTCGAGGCCGGCGTCGATCGTCGCGCCGACTCCGCGAGGTGCGAGATCCTCCTCGGCGCGCGCCTCCAAGCGCTCCGCCGAACGGCGTTCGCGCCCACCGCTTTCGAGGGGCGACGGTTCGTCGAGTCGCCGGAATCCGTCGTCGCGCTCGGCCACGCGCGGAAGCTACCCGCTCGCCGCGGGGCTGCGCTACAGGTTGCCCAAGCTGATGGCGTCCGTCGGGCAATTCCGCGCGCAAGCATGGTCGCGCGTGCACTCGTAGTTCGAGAGTTTGCGCACGGTCGCAAGGCCGCCCCGCGCCCAGAATGCGTCGGTTTCGCAGACGGATTCGCACTGTCCGCAACCGATGCAACGCTCGGGATCGATGCGCACGGAGACGAAGTCACGCGGCGTGACCGGACAAGCGAGACCCTCGACGATGACCGGCTGCACCAAGTCGCGCGTCGCCGCGTGCGAGGTCAGGACCTTGATCGTTTCCTCTTCCCCGGCGCGGATGACATCGCCGAGCTTCTTGAAGTCGAATCGGCTCGCTTCAGCGACCTTCGGTTGGATCAACGCGACCGTGTGGTCGGCGTGCATGTGCAGCATCTGCTCGACCAGGACTTCCTCGACGATCTCGAACGTGCGGTAGAGCGTCGAGAGCAACCGGTTCTTGTAGTCCGGCGTCTTGAAAGTGCCCTTCACCGACAGGTCGACGGCGATGACGATTTCCGCGCCGAGCGTCTTCGCGAAACGCAACGGCAGCGAATCGACCATGCCGCCGTCCATGTAACTGTAGCCACCGCGCTCGTACGGCTCGAAGATCCCGGGCAACGCGCACGAGCTGTACACCGCGTCGACGAGGTCGATGTCGTCCATGCCCGGCGTGCCCCAGAACACCGTGCCGCCGGTCTCGAGGCGCGTCGCGTTGCAGAAGAACGGCACCTGCATCTCGCCGAATTTCGCGGCCGGGAGGATGCGCCGCAGCGAGTTCTTGAACGTGTCGCCGTGGTAGACGCTCGTCGTGCGCACGCCCTTCAAGAGCATCTTCACGAAGTTCAGTCGGAAGTAATCTTCCTTCTGCACCGCGGCGACGAGCGACTCGATGCGATCGATCGGGATGCCGCCGGCCGACATCGCGCCGATCAACGCGCCGATGCTCGTGCCGACGATCGCGTCCACTTGGATGCCGAGCGTGCGCATGGCGCGCAGCACGCCGATGTGCGCCATGCCGCGCATGCCGCCGCCGCCGAGGACGAGGATCGTGCGCGGCCGCTCGCGTCCCTTGAGGGAGAGCAGCGAGTGCGCGTTCGGGTGATTCACGGGGGCGGGCATCGTGGGGCGAAGGGTCGCCCTCGTTCTTCGGCACGAAGTCCGCGGAGGTGAAATGGATCGGCCCACCGAACGCCGTTTTCGGGCGCGGGCGGGCCGACTTCCGCATCGAGGGACTCAGCGCGGCGCGTTGAGTCGCCCCAGGGACTCCTGGACGGCGGCGCGCACCTTGGCGTCGGGATCCTGGAGCATGCGGACGAGCCGGGGCAGGTGCTCGACGCCCTGCAACGTCGCGAGGCCGCGCGCGGCTTCGGCGCGTTGGGCGGCGTCCTTCGACTCGAGCATCACGGCCAACTCTGCGACGGCGGCGTCGCGCTGCTTCGCGCCGGTCGAACGCTGCTGCCAACTGGCCTTTTGATCGAGGAAGGCGCGAATCTCGGCCACGCCCTCGAGGCACGCTTTGCGCACGTCCTGGGTGGGCGCGAGTTCGGCGCCGCGCAGGAGGATCTCAGCCGCGTCCTCGGACAAGTACCCCGCGATCGCGGCCGCCGCACTGGCGCCCCACTTGCCCGCCAAGGCGGGATCGTCCAAGTAGGTGCCGAGCCAAGCGAGCCCTTGCGGCGGGCGCAGGCGACCGATGGTCGCGATCGCGACGCCCGTCGTCCTCTCGTCGGCCAGTGCCGCGCGGACCGTCTCCCACCGACCCTGCTCGGCCTCGATCTTCACGGCCCATTGCAGCACGTGCACGTGCTCGGACTCGGTCGACTTGGACAATCGGTCCAAGAGCGGCTTCGAGAGTTCTTTCGGCGCTTGCTGTCGTTCGATCGCCGTCAACGCCAAGCGCGCGATCACCGCGCACGCCGGCTTCGAAAACCCTCACGAGGACGCGGCTCAGGTCGACATCAGCTCCGTCGCGTCGACCGACGTGCTTGATGGCATCGAGTTCGCGCGCGTCCGGACCGCCGGGCGGAAACGGCGGCTTCGTCAGCGCGGCGACGAGGAGATCTTCCGCGTTCGCCTCGCGCGCCACGAACTTCCAGAAGACGAGCCTCCAGTGGCGCGAGATCGCAGGATCCGCGACGAACGCCGAGATACCCGCCTGCACCGCGGGCGTTTGTTCAGCCCTCTCGAGCGCACTCTCGAGCGGACTCGTCGCGACCTGACCGACTTCCGGTTGTTCGGAATGGACGCGGACGAGAAGCGCACGGACCGCCTCGGCGTCGAGGAATTTCAATGTTCCGCGGTCACCGCGCTCCTGAGAGAGCAAGTTCTGCCAGAGCGCCTGCGCCGCGATGTTCGGGTTCGGCGGCGCCGCGAGGAACGCGCGAACGAGGGCGCGTGCGTCTTCGGGGTCCGCGAGGAGACGGTTCATGAGTGGCCAACGCAGCGAGTCCGCGACGACGGCTTCGGGCCCGGGGACGAGTTGGGCGATCGCCAATCCGCGGAGCGCCGAGCCGGGCGGCTCGCTCGCCGGCCGGCTGACTGCCTCCGTCAGCCCGGTGACTACTTGCGGCCGTTGGAAGATCCCGTAACGCTCGCACAGCGCGATCTTCGCGGCGGCGCGCACTTGCGCATCGGTGTCCGCCAACGCGCGCTCGAGAAACGGCGCCGCCTCCTTCGCGTTGCGCGGGAGGAGCCAGACCACCGCGCGACGAACCTCGGCATCAGGGTCCTTCGAGAGACGCTCGACGATCTCCGGCGTGAGGCGGATCTTGGCGCTCGACACGGTCTGCAACGCCGCGGTCCGTACGTCAGGCGATCCGTCGGCGAGAAGTCGGTCGAGCAACGGGCGGTCGCGCTCGTCGAACGCGCGCTCGACCGTCGTGTACTCGAAGGTGTGGCCGCCTCGCGAATACCGGACCCGCTGCAACTGGACCGGTTCGAGAGCGTTCGCGATCGACGCGCGCACGCGCGGGTCGGGATCGGCGAACTTCGCGAGCAGGCGTTCGGATCGCGGTCCACGCGCCAGTTCCTCGGCCGCGACGGCGCGCACTTCGGCCGAAGGCGTGTCCAGGAGCTCGACGAGGAGCGGCTCCACCGACGGTCGCAGACCTCGCGAATTCAACGACCGCGCCAACGCGAAGTGGAGACTCTCGTCGTCGGAACGCGCGACTTCGACGAGGGCCGCGCGGAGCGGCGCGTCGAGCGCGTCGTACTGTGAGAGCTTCTGCGCGAAGATCAGCGCTTCACTCGCGGCGACGGGGATGCCGAGGAGCGCAGTCGTCACGTCACGCCACCCCGTCACGACGAGCGTCGGCGCGCGC
>CAZKIY010000324.1:0-4604 GCA_964552875.1 uncultured Planctomycetaceae bacterium | reverse complement strand
TCCAGCACGACGCGTCGGTGTTCACGTTCTCGATGCACGGCGAGCGCAACTTTCCGCTGCGGAAGGAACGATCGAGCCTCGATGTCGCGTTGGTCGATGGGCTCGACGACGCGGGATACCTCGCGCAACTCGAGCAGCACTTGCCCGGCTGTTTCGACGCCGCGCGTGCGAACATCGTGTTCTATCTCGCCGGCGTCGACATCGCGGCCGGGGATCGGTTCGGTCGCCTCGCGCTCACGAAGGCGGGGATCGGCGCGCGCGATCGCTACGTGCTCGAGACCTGTCGAGCGCAGGGCGTCCCCGTGTGCATCGTGCTCGCCGGCGGGTACGCGAAGACGGCTGAGATCACGGCCGATCTCCACGCCGAGGTCCACCGCGCGGCTCGCGCGCTCGGCCCAGGACGGCTCAACTCGGGATGAACGGCACCACGCGCTCGCGCAAGGTCGCCGGCAACCGCGCTTCCAGGATCTTCCGAATATCCGCCGGCCCGTAGCGCGCCGAGAAGTGCGTCACGAGGATCGCTTCGTTCTGGAACAAGTCGGCGCGCTCGCACACTTCGTCGAGGTGCACGTGACCCTTCTCGCGAGCTTCGGCCGGTGAAATGCGATCGTCCAGGAACGTGACTTCGAGAATCAGGAGCTTCGCGGTGCGCACGACCTCCTCGCGCTCGACGACGTCGATCAGCGTGTCGCCGCAGAACGCGACGCGAATGTCCTCGACGACGTCGGTCACTTCCTCGCCGCGAGAGCGCGCGGCGCGGATCTCGGCCTGCGGCAGGCCCGCGAGGTCGGCGCGGAGGCGCGTGCGTCGCTCGACCAGCGCGTAACCCTGACACGGCGCGCGGTGCAGCGATCGAAACGGACGCGCGACGAGTCGCGGACCGATCGCGTGCTCCTCGCCCGGACCGATCGCGACGAGTTCGTGCTCGAGCGTCGAACGATCGAGCTTCCTCCACGCGGCGAACAACTCGCCGAACGCCGCGACGTTCTCGTGACCGACGACATAAGTCGGCGGAGGCAGCCGACGCAGCCCGCGCAACGCGCAGTGGTACGCCGCTCCGCCCATGTGATCCATGTGGCCGTGCGTGAACAAGACCGTCGGGCGCGCGATCACGTGCTCCGGCGCGCGACCGACGTCGAACGCGACGCCGAATCCGGGGAGGTCGATGCAGGTTTCGATGCCGCCGATCGACAGTCCGCGCACCTCGATGCCGAGGATGGAGAAGCCGTGTGCGCGAGCCATCGGTCGTTATCGTATCGGCCGTGGAAGCCGTTCTCGCGATCGAAGCGCTGCTCGAGCGCGCGCTCGAGCAACGGGGTGAACTCCGCGCGCGTCTCGCGAGCGAGCGGACGGACTGCTTCCGACTGCTCCACGGCCTCACCGAGGGACGTCCCGGACTCTCGATCGACTTGTACGGGCGACTCCTTCTCGTCCAGACCTTCCGCGAACCGCTCATCGACGGCGAGCTCGATCGCATCGAATCGTTCGTACGCACACGCGTGCGCGACGACGTCGTTTCGGCCTGGAATCACCGCGCGAATTGGCCACGCGAACCGTTCGAGCGCTGGCACACGCCGCATCCAAGCGCGCTGGAAGAGCATGTCGCCACCGAGTTCGGGGTGCGGTATGCGATTCGCGCGCGACATCGCGGACAGGATCCGTGGCTGTTCCTGGACCTGCGCGCGGGTCGGCGAATCGTGAGTGACCTCTCTGCGGGGCGCAGCGTGCTGAATCTCTTCGCCTACACGGGCTCCGCCGGAATCTGCGCCGCAGCGCACGGCGCGACCGAGGTCTGGAACGTCGACTTCGCCAAGACGAGTCTGGACATCGCGCGACGACACGCACAACTGGCTGGGATTCGTGCCGAAGTGGTCCGCGACATCCACGAGGACGTGCTGCCCGTGTTGCGTCAGCTCGCTGGACGGCCTGTGAAGGGGCGCGGGTCCTCGCGGCCCTATTTGCGTTTGGAACCGCGGACCTTCGACGTCGTGGTCCTCGATCCGCCGGCGTGGTCGAAGGGGCCGTTCGGCGCCGTCGACGTCGAGAACGACTATCCAAGTCTGTTCAAACCAGCGCTGCTCGCGTGCGCGAGCGGTGGTCGCGTATTGGCGACGAACCACGTCGCGCGCGTGGGCGTCGAGGCCTGGCGCGCGACATTGGCGCGCACGGCGGAGAAGTGCGGCCGTCCGCTGTCGGCGCTCGCGGTGATCGGCCCCGACGCGGATTTCCCCGGGAATCCGCCGGCGTTGAAGATCGCGATCGCGCGCGTCGCCTGAAAGCGTGAGAGGGAATCGAGACTACACGCTCCCAGAGGCTGTTGTCGCCGCTTCCGGGGCGTGTCGCCCGTGAATTCTTCACACGCGCTGAGAGCCCGTGAAGAATCGATCGTACGGGCTCTCAGACTCCAGTGGCGCCCCTCCGCAGCGCGAGAGGCCGTGAATTCTTCACGGCCTCCGAGTGCGCGAGACGAGTTCCGCGGCCGATCAGTCCGAAGTCTCGGCTTCGTTCTCGGAGCCTTCTTCCGGTCCGACGATGCGCTCGAACTGGCGATCGAGGTCCATCGAGATCTTCTCGAGGTACGTCTCCTCCTCCGGATCGAGATTCCCGCGCGTCTTGTCGAGCAGCATCCGCAGATCGTCGACGAGCATGCGCGCACTCGCGGCGTTCACTTGGCGCGTGCCCGTGATCGGATTCTCGACGAGGCCGAGCGAGATCATCGCTTGGAACGAGAGGCGCGTGACGAACAGGCGAAAGTCTCCGCCGGGGAGCGGTACGTCCTGCGCCGTCCGTCGTGTCGATTCGTAGGCGCCGCTCACGCGAGTTCGACTTCGCGCGCGCGCTCGCGATGACCATTCTTCGAGTGGGCCAGCGCGGCTCCGACGAACCCGCGGAAAACCGGGTGCGGAGCGAGCGGCGTGCTCTTGAACTCCGGGTGGAACTGCACGCCGACGAAGAAAGGGTGTCCGTCGAGTTCGACGATCTCGACGAGATCGCGGTCGGGATTCAGGCCGGAAACGCGCAGTTTCGAGCCCTGGAAAGCCGCACGGTAGTCGTTGTTGAATTCGAATCGATGGCGATGTCGCTCGTGAACGAGAGTGGCGCCGTAGAGGCGATGCGCGAGCGTTCCAGGTTCGATCCGACAGGGCTGCGAGCCGAGCCGCATCGTGCCGCCCAAGTTCGAAACAGCGCGTTGGTCCTCCATCGGTGCGATCACCGGATGAGGCGAGTGAGGCGAGTGTTCCAACGTGTGTGCGCCGTCGAGCCCGAGCACGCCGCGCGCGTACTCGATCACCGCGCACTGCATGCCCAGGCAGATACCGAAGAAGGGAACGCCGTGCTCGCGCGCGTGACGAATCGCGAGGATCTTGCCCTCGACGCCGCGATCGCCGAATCCGCCGGGCACGAGGATCCCGTGCACGCCATCGAGCAGAGCGAGTCCGTTCGGTCCGAGCATGTCCTCGGCACGAACCTTTCGGAGCTTGACCTTGCAGCGGTTGCCGACGCCGGCGTGCGACAGCGCTTCGTAGATCGACTTGTACGCGTCGTGGAGCTCGACGTACTTGCCCACGATGGCGATCTCGACCTCCTCGGTCGTGCGGCGGATGTCCTCGATCATCGCGCGCCAGTCGTCGAAGCGGGTTTCGCCGCCCGCGGGCAACGAGAGTCTTTCGACGATGAGTTTGTCGAGGCCCGCCTGCACGAGGTCCGTCGGCACTTGGTAGATCGAGAACTCGACGTCGCGCTCCTCGACGACCGCTTCCGCGCGCACGTTGCAGAAGAGCGAGATCTTCTGCGCCATCTCCCGCGTCATCGGTTGTTCGGTGCGGCAGATCAGGATGTCGGGCTGGATGCCGATCTCGCGGAGCAGTGCCACCGATTGTTGCGTCGGCTTCGTCTTCATCTCGCCCGACGAGCGCAAGTAGGGGAGCAGAGTGAGGTGCACGAACAGGACGTCACCCCGCGGCTTTTCCAGCGCGAACTGACGCGCCGCTTCGAGGAACGGCAGCGACTCGATGTCACCGACGGTGCCGCCGATCTCGGTGAGCGCGACGTCCACCGGTCGATGGTCGGGCGACACGACACCTTCATGGATCGCTTCCTTGATCGCATCCGTGATGTGCGGGATCACCTGCACCGTGCGCCCGAGATAATCACCGCGCCGTTCGCGCGCGATGACCTGGCTGTAGATCTTGCCGGTCGTGAAATTCGACGATTTCGTCAGCCGTGCGTGCGTGAAACGCTCGTAGTGACCGAGGTCGAGATCCGTTTCCGCGCCGTCGTCGGTCACGTAGACCTCGCCGTGCTGGAACGGGCTCATCGTGCCCGGATCCACGTTGATGTAGGGGTCGAGCTTCTGCATCGACACGACGAAGCCGCGCCGCTCGAGGATCATCCCGATCGCCGCCGAAGTGAGCCCCTTGCCGAGGCTCGAAACGACGCCGCCTGTCACGAAGATGTGCTTGGTCATCCTGCTCGCGCCTCGCTGAGTCCTCTACCCGTGTCATCCCATCGACTTGAGCCACTGTCCGCGTTTACGCGTTGTGGCACTGCCGCGTTTACGCGTTGTGGCACTGCCGCGTTTACGCGTTGTGGCACTGCCGCGT
>CAZKIY010000323.1:0-4604 GCA_964552875.1 uncultured Planctomycetaceae bacterium | reverse complement strand
AGATCTTCATGGGTTCCTGAGGGGAGACAGAAGGCCCGCCGGAAAGACCGGCGGCCGGAATCGACGAGGGGGTGACCGGCCGGGCTATCGGACGGGCACGCGTTCTTGAAGGGTCCTTGAGAATCGCCGTTCCGTCAAGGCGGAACGGTTCTCGAGGTGGTCTTTTCGACGCGCGCGGTCGATGCACGGTTCCGCAGCGCACGATCGCGGAGCCCATGAAGCGATTCCGTGCCGAATCGTTACCCAGGGAGCAGCGGACGAATTCGGCCACTTCTCGCGGGAGAAGCGGTCGAGCCGGGCGCTCGTGCGCGTCAACTCCTGCCGAGCCCCCTAGAACTTGCGACTCTTCTGCAGCACGTCCTCGAGCGTCTTCACGGTCCCGTCGCGCTCGGGATCCGTGAGATCGAGGATCTCCTGCAGCGCGATCCCGATGTGCGGGATGTACTTCTCGATGTAGCCACGTTTCTCGAACTCGGCGCGCAGTCGCTTGCCCTTCCTGATGTACGTGCCGAGGCGTCGACCGCACTCCTGCAGGCCGAGTTTGATCTCGCGCTGGATCTCGGGATAGCCGGCGATCGCTTCCTTCGATTCGCTGGTGAAAGGCACCCAGACGCTCGCGATGTGCACGAAAACCGCCATCGCCCCGATCGGCAGGGCACCCTTCGGTTGTTGGAGTCCGTAGCGCCGCCACTCGGTCTGGATCACGCACTTCGTGACGGCGCACGCCGCTTGTTGGTGGAGCAGCGGAACGCGGTTCGCGTAGCGCAGCAGGCGGATCGGCTCGTCGGCCGCGCCCACCAGGTCCTCGACCGCGGCGGACGACTTGTCCTTGTCGCGCTTCACGATGCGGCCTTCGTCGGTCACGTCGAGCCCGACGCCGCCCGGCTTGCCGTAGGCGATGCCGACCTCGATCACGAACGGGTTGCCGCGGTACACGGCGGGCGAGCGCGAGTTCGCGTAGTAGAAGTCGGCCTCGATCTCTTTCCGGAGGCCGAGCAGCACGAGCTCTTCACCGATCGGCGCGATGCAGGCGGTGCTCGGCGCCATGATCTTCGCCTTCTGGATCGCGGAGTGGAGCGCGGACGCTTCCTCGCGCGCGATGCGGCTCGGGTGCGCTTTCTCCGAGACTTTCGCGGCCTTGCAGATGTCGAGCGCGACCTTCGGTCCGACGCGCGAGAAGTCCTCCTGCATGAACGCCGATAGCGTGCGCGACGCCGTCATGTTCAACATCTGGATCAAGCGTCCGAGTTCGACGCCGTGCGGGTGCGGCTTGATCTCCTCGACGGCCGGCGGGAGTTCCTTCGTGCTGCGCTCGTACGTGATGCGCTCTTGGCCCGGATCGACGAAGTGCAGTGTCACGTGCGGATTCGCGATCGCGGTCTGCTTCAAGTACATGTCGACGGAGCGCAGGCCCTTCTGGTAGCGGGCCTCCATCTCGATCTCCACGCGCGTCCCGTGGTCCTTGTCCCACTCGGTGACCTTCTTCTCGTGGATGTCGGGTTTGTTCTGCACCGTGTCCACGGAGAGAAGGAATTCGTGCGCCTCCGCGCGCTTGCCCGTGCGCGACAAGATGCGCGCCGGTTTTCCCGTCGTGAGCTGGCCGTACATGACCGCGGCCGAGATGCCGATGCCTTGTTGGCCGCGCGACTGCGACAGCTTGTGGAACTTCGAGCCGTACAGCAGCTTCCCGAAGACCTTGCCGACCTGTTCGTGGACGATGCCGGGCCCGTTGTCCTCGACGGCCATGCGGAAACGGTCCTCGCCCGTCGCCGTGAGTTCGACCGTGATCTCGGGCAAGATGCCCGCCTCTTCGCACGCGTCGAGCGAGTTGTCGACGGCCTCTTTCACTGCGGTGAGCAACGCTTTCAGCGGCGAGTCGAAGCCGAGGAGGTGGCGGTTCTTCGTGAAGAACTCGGCGACCGAGATGTCGCGTTGCTTGGTGGCCATCTCGGCCGCGGTCTTGCGTCGGCCGCCGGTCTTCGCTTCCTCCGCGGGAACGACCTCGGCGGGAGCAGCCTCGTCACGCGGTGCGCCGTCGCTCGGCGGCGCCGCCGACTTCGCACGCTTCTTCGCGGCCGGCTTCTTCCCGCCACCCGCGGTCACATCGGAGGCCTCGTCGAACAATGTCGCTTGCCCTTCGCCGCTCTCGTTCTTCTTCACGCCGTTCTTCCCCCCGAATTCCATCGAACCGCGAGGTCTAGAGGACGGCGCGGACGATTGCAACGCGCGCGATGCGCGATCGATCAGCCGGCCTGGATCGCTCGAGCGAGTTCGACGAGTCCGAAAGCAGTCGCGCCGAGGAGGAACAACTTCGGCGCCGACGTCAGGCAGCCCGCGGTCGGGTAGCGCGCTTGGATCGAACCCGCGCAGTGCGGACAAACACGCGGCGTGGGCTTCGTGAGCACGCCCTTGCAGTGCGGACAGCGATCGACGTCGAGGACCCTAGGCGACATGCGCGAACTCCACGGGTTCCGGGGTGCAGTCGGCTCGCGCCAATCCGATCGCCGCGGCTTCGTCGCGGAAGCGCAACAGGCTCGGGCGCATGCGTGCGCCGGGCTCGTAGAGACACTCGTCGCGCAGATAGCGCCGACAATCCGCTTCGGCCAGGTTCCAGGTCCGGGCCGCCTCGGCCGCCAGCGCGTCGATGCGCTCGCGTCCGAGCCCGCGCGCTCGAGCGAACGCGGCCAAGTGCTCGGGAGCGAGATCGACACCCGCCCGCACGATCCACGCGGCGAAAACGAACGGCAGGCCGGTGCGCGACGTCCATTCCGCGGACGGATTGAAAACGGGCGGCGCGTCCGCCGCGAGGTACTCCCGCAACGCCGGATCGCCGATCCGCAGCCATGCATCGGCCGCGACTGCGCGCGGATCCCCGCCGCCCGCCACCTCGGCCCACGCGACACCATTCCGGGGCAGTCCGGCATCCCCACCGAGGCGCCGCTCGAAGAGCACGCGCACGAGCGTCGCGGCCGCGCGGCTCGCCGGATCGAGCGCGACCGTGCGCACGTCCTCGATGTCGCGCCGCAGGAAAACTTGCACGCTCGCGACGTGGCCTTCGCCCGCGACGCCGAGTCCGTCGAGGTAGCGGTATCCCGGCGCGCGGAAGAGTTCGATCGAACTCACGAGCGCGACATCGAGTTCACCGGCACGCAGGCGCGCGACGAGTTCGGCCGGGACGCGACGTTCGAGTCGGACACCGGGTTCGCGCTCGAGTCCCTCGTCGAGAGGGCGACCGACGAGATAGGGAACACTGCCAACGCGCAACATGGTCGAAGAGGATACGTGCGCGGAGTCCTCGCGACGCCCAGGAATCACCCGCCGAGCTTCACGCGCCGCGCGAAGACGAGCTCGGGATCCCCGTGCAGCGACGTCTTCGCGATCGTCCCGAGATCCGGCGCCGGAATCCCCTTGTAGACCTCGGCGCCGTTCACGAGCACGCGCACCTCCTTCGTGATGTCGACGAGTCGCGCATCGAGCAGGACCTCGAGGCCTTTCGTCGATGCGTCGCACTTCACGCGCACCTCGTTCGTCGTGCGATCGACCTCGGCCTCCACGAGTGCGGACAGGTTCGGCATCTCCCACCACAGCCAGTAGCACTGCCGTTTCCAGCGCAGCGCAGGCTGCCACACGACTTTCGCCGGGCGTGGATCGCGCACGCTGTCCGCGATTTTCGTGAGTAGCGCCGTCATGCCGCCGGGCGGGAGATCGTGCTGACGGCTCGGGACCTCCCAGTACTCGAACGGGAATCCACCCCAGCGCTCGCGCGCTTCGCCGAGCTTCTTCGCCGCAGCGCGATTCGCAGCGGGCGGCACGTTCGGATCGTCGTCGCTCTGGTAGATGATGAACGGGACGTTCCGCAGGTTGGGCACGATCCCCGACTGGATGTCGGTCACGTTCCCGGCACCATCGAAGATCGGTGATGGCGCGCCCGCCGAAGCCGCGAGACCGGCGACGCGATCGGCATGGTGAGCACCGAGCGACCACGTGCCGTAGCCGCCCATCGAATGCCCGGACAGGAACACGCGGTCGGGATCGATCTTCCACGTGCGCAACGCGGATTCGACGAGGCCGAGCACCCACTCTTCCGTGCCTGAGTCGGTCCAACCGTGCTCGGTCTTCTGGAGGACTTCGGGCGCGATCATGAGCCAGTCGAGCTTGCTCGCACTGCCTTGGTAGACGCCGTGTGCGCTCCAGGCGTCGCCCGAACCCTGGCCGCCGCCGTGCATCGCGACGAGGAGACCCTTCGGTTTCCCGAGCTCGCCGCCGAGGATGAACATCCCTTTCTCCTCCTTCTCCCACGTGAAGTGACGTCCCGACTTCTTCGGGAGCTTCGGTCGCTTGGCGGCGATCGCGAGCGACGCGGCGGTCCAGCGTTTCTCGTCGGCGGCGGATGGGATCGGGACGAGCGCCAGCTCGCGCGCGATCTGGTCCGCTTCGAGCTGCGTCTTCGTGACGAATGGATCGAGCTCGAAGAGCCTCTCGATCCGGACCTTGGGATCCTTCGGCGGCGCGACGGCGGGCGAGAGCGGATCCTCGAGCCACGAGGCGGCGAGGCCGACGAGCAGTGCGAGGCCGATCATGAGTGCGGGCTCCGAGGGAGGACG
>CAZKIY010000322.1:0-4624 GCA_964552875.1 uncultured Planctomycetaceae bacterium | reverse complement strand
AGGAAGGCACGTACTTGGACGGCATCGCCGCGCTCGACCACGCGGTCGCGCGCGGGTTCGATCCGTCGCGGATCGTGCTCTACGGCGAATCGCTCGGAGGCGCTGTCGCGATCGAGCTGGCACGGCGCCGTCCTTGCGCCGCCGTCGTCGTCGAGGACACGTTCACGTCCCTCGCCGATGTCGGCGCGGCGGTCTACCCGTGGCTGCCCGTGCGCTGGATCAGCCGCACGAAATACGCCTCGATCGAGAAGGTCGGCGAGCTGCGCGTGCCCTTCCTCGTCGTCCACAGCCCTGAGGATCAGCTCGTGCCGTTCGACCACGGCCGCCGACTCCTCGCCGCGCATCCCGGACCGAAGGCGTTGCTCGAAACCGGCGGCGGTCACGGCGACGGTGGATTCCTGCAGCGCGCGGAGTGGATCGGAGTCGTCCGAGGCTTCCTGGAGAAACACGTTGCCGCAGAGTGACCCCGCGGAGGTCGTCCTCTCGCGTCGCCGGAACTGGCATTCCTGGCGCGCTGAAGTGGCCGCCCGTCTCCGGAGTTCGAACATGATCCTCCCGCGCACACCTGCCGCACTGGCCGGCCTCCTCGTCCTCGGACTGGATGCTGGGGCCCAGAGCCTCCAAGCGAACTGGACCAACGTCCTCGCCATCGACGACGTCGAGATCACTCCCCGATGAGCGCTACGCGGTCGTACGGCAGAACAACTCGATCTCCTAGGCCCGCGTGTACGACCTCGCGACGGGCCAGCTCGCTGCGGCACCTACCCTGGGCACCTTCTATGACGTGTGCGGACCGATCCTCGACGCAGTGGCTGTCGGCAACACGCGCGCGATCGTCCTGGGCGGACGACGCGCACCGATCCTCGACCTCACGAACGCGGCGATCCCACTCATCGCGCAACCGTTCGTTGGATACCGACCGAACGACGTCGCAATGACCCCGGACGGAACGATCGCAGTCGTGCACGGTGGGAGCACGGACGCGAACGCCACCGCGGGTACGTACATCTTCCGCCTTTCCGACAGCGCGCAGATCGGGTTCCGAGCCGGCGCGACGCCGCTCTACGACTTCTCCGACACCAGGCCCTACTCGTTCGACACGGACAGCGTCGCGGTGTCCGACCGGCACGCGATTTCGTTGTCGATCATTCAGGCCACGGGCACCGACCCGGCGCGAACGCGCGTCACGTTCTGGGATCTGCATCCGGGTGCGGGTGATCCGATCGTCATCGAGGAAACCTGAGTTATGCCGTGAACTTCGGAATCACCCCACTAGATCTGACGCGAACCTCTCCGGCCCACGTCCGCGGCGAATCCGCCACGGACGTGGGCCGGAGACGTTCCGCGGCGGACTCGCCGCGAAGCCGCGCGTGCCGCTACTCTCCTCGCGGTGACGCAACAGGCCCTCGAGATCGCCGGTGTCGCGAAGTCGTACGCGCGCGCGCTCGGATTCCGGCGCACGCCGGTTCTCTCCCGCGTCGACCTCACGCTGGCACGCGGCTCGACCCTCGGGCTCGCGGGCCCGAACGGTTCGGGCAAGTCGACGCTCTTGCGCCTGATCGCCGGCGTCGAGCAGCCGGACACGGGCACGCTGCGTGTACTCGGGCAAGAACCGTCGCGAGCTGCGAGCGAGGACCGCATCGGCTGGCTCTCCGACGACACGCTCTTCCCCCGCGACATGTCGATCCGCGCGGCGCTGCGGCTCGCGGGCGCGATCCATGGTTTGCGCGGCCGCGATCTCGAACGCCGCGCGGACGAACGCCTCGAACGCGTCGGTCTCACGGCGCACCGAGGTCAATATCTCGGTCGCGCCTCACGCGGCATGCTGCGACGATTCGGCATCGCTCAGGCTTGGATCCACGATCCCGAGCTCGTGCTTCTCGACGAGCCGACCGCGGGCCTCGACGCCGAGGGTTTCGTCGTGCTCGGCGACGTGCTCGACGCGGCGCGCGCTGTCGGAACGACGGTCGTGATCGCTTCGCACGCCGCGAGTGATCTCGCGAGTCGCTGCGACGAAGTCGCGATCCTCCACAGCGGCCGCATCGCCGAGCAGGCGCCGCCCGCGGAGGTCTTCGCGCACGGCGGACTGCTCGAGGTCTATCGGCGACTGGCGCGCGCGACGACTTGAACACGCGACTCGCTGTCCACGCGCTGCGTCGCATGGCGCACGGGAGCGTTCTCCTGGCCCTCGTAGCCGCGGGGTTCCTCGCGTATCGAGACGGCGATGCCAGCGCACTCGCCGACGCCAACGGGATACGCCCCGAGCCGGAACTCGCCGGAAGGTGGATCGAATCGACCTGGACTGCGTTTCTCGTCCTCGTCGTCCCGTGCATCGTCTTCCGCGCCGCGTCGTTGCGCACGCGCGGCGAAGTCGGTTGGGTATCCGTCTCGCGCACCGGCATCGCGCAGAGCGAATTGTCGCGCGCGATCGGCGCTACGACCGCGATCGCGCTGATCCTGGCCTGTTTCAGCGCGTTCGTCGCATTCGGACCGGCTCACGCCGGCCCCGTGCACGGGTTCGTCGCGAACGCGCCAGGCCCAGACACAGCGCTCGTCGAGCACGGCGCGCCGCTCGCGTGGTCGACGAACATCGCCGAGGACGTCGGCCTCTACGCCTCGATCGACGTCTCGTTGTCCATCACGGCGGGAGCGGGCGGTGAAGTCCGACTGCGCGCCCGCCGCCGCGTGGATTCGGCGTCGCCCCGCGGAGTTTCCGACGCCGGGTCGGCGTCGACGCACGGCGATTCCGTCTCCGGATTTCAGTCGGTGAACGAAGGCTCCGCACGCGTGCTCCCGCGTGGCCGCGTCGAAGTCGAAATCCCACGCGGGTCGGGATTGGTCGAGTTCGAACTTTTTCTCCCCGAAACGGGCGCGCGCGGATTCGTCACGTCCGAGCACGTCGAGCTGTGGCGCGTCGTGCCCGCCGGCTCGGCGCGCGAGCGCCTGGCCACGCGCGTCGCGATCGCGGTCCTCGCGTGGTCGCTCCTCGCGTTCGGACTCGGTGCGTGGCTCCGACCGTGGCTCGCTTCGGGAGTCGTCGCCGCGTACGCGCTCGCGATCCAGCTCAGCGACTCGGCGCCGCGTACGTTCCCGGGCGCGAAGCTGGCGGAGAATCTCACGATCGCCGCCGAGGGACGCGCGCCCGCACCACTAGGCGTACTGGAATACCTCGGCCTCGCCCTGGTCGCCTTCATCGCACTCCATCTCGCGCGGCGCGGCGCGGAGGGACGGCCGTGAAGTCGTCGGTGCGCATCGCGCTCCTCGCTATCGGCGGCGTCCTCGCGTGGTGGACGATCCACAGCGCGCCGCCCGAGCGCAAGACCGCGCGCGGCACCTTCGCGAGCCGCCTGCTCGGTCCGTTCGCGTCTCTCGCCGCCGGGATCGAGTGGGGCCGCTTCGACGCCGCCGCGACCGCGGGCGACGAAGCCCGCGCGTGGAAGCACGCCGACCGCGCGCTGTTCCTCGATCCGGAGAACCCCGGCGGATGGACATTTCTCGCCCACCACGCGGTCTACGAACTCGGCTCACCGCGCCGAACCGCCGACCCGGCCGAGCGACGTCGCGCCGTCCTGCTCGGACTCGCGATCCTCGCTCGCGGCGAGCGCGAAGCACGCGATCCGGGACCGGTCGCGTTCAAGGCCGCGATCGTGCACATCTCGCTCGCCAACCAGGACGACGACGAGCGTTCGATCCCGATCTCGCGCCGAGATGCCTGGTCGCGCGCCGCCGAGGCTTTCGAGCGCGCCGCAGCGGCCGGCGAGCCGGTCGCCGCCGAAGCCGCGCGTCTCGCCCGCGAAGAAGCGGACGCTGCGCGCTGATCGGGACCCGGCGCGAGGGCGGTGCGCTCGCTACGATCTCGCGCCGTGTTCCTGCTGGGCGGATTCTTCGCGGACTCTCTCGAGTACCTGACGACGTGGTTCACGAGGTTCCATTACCTCGCGCCGTTCACGGTCTTGATGCTGTGCGGTCTCGGACTGCCTCTCCCCGAGGAGATCACGCTGATCGGTTGCGGGCTGCTCGTCGCGCACGGTCACGTCGGCTTCTGGGAGATCACGGGCGTGTGCTCGGCCGCGATCCTGCTCGGCGACTCTCTCCCTTTCTGGCTCGGACGACGCTTTGGACTCGCGGCCCTGAAGACGCGTTGGGTCGCACGAGTTCTCCACCCCGAGCGCTTCGCGCAACTCGAGCGCAAGTTCGCGGACAACGGCAACTGGGCCATCTTCACGTGCCGCTTCCTGCCGGGATTGCGCATCCCGGGATACTTCACAGCGGGCACGCTCGGGATGAGCTACACGCGGTTCATCCTCCTCGACGGCTTGGGCGTGCTCGTGTCGGTGCCGACGTCGATCTGGGTCGCGCGGATCTTCTTCGAGAGTTTCGGCGAGGACCTCAAGGGCGCCGCGAAGGCCGTCTCGGAGTTCAACCACATCGTCTTGTTCGCCGTCGCGGCGATCGTTCTCGGGTTCCTTGCGTGGCGCTGGATCCGGCATCGGCGGCGGGTCCCGGCACCGTTGGACGTGGCCCCACCGCGCGATCCGACAGATCCGCCGCTGTGAGTACGGAGTCAGGCTCCCCAGCGCGCGCGAACCCGGCTAGACTGCGGGGTAGCGGGGCCGGCAGGGTC
>CAZKIY010000321.1:0-4642 GCA_964552875.1 uncultured Planctomycetaceae bacterium | reverse complement strand
TCTCGTTGTGGGTCCGGGCTGCCACCCGGGGTTGGAGACCGGATCGGGAGAGGGGGGGTCGGTTCCTTAGCCGGAGCGGGATTCCTTGGAAATTGCATTCGGACTTGCAGGGCTGGGGCATGGAGGTCGCGCCACGGTTGGAGGCTTGGAAACAACTTCTCAGGGCACAAGCGGCGGCCTGGCGAACCGCTATTTGAACACGACCGATGGGTCGAAGCAGCAAGCCTCCCCACGCTGCTGCGCGGATGTGGGTCGGCGGAGGTGCGGTGGCACGCAACATCCCACTCGGCGGAGAACGGGAACGCCGGTCACGTTTCCAAGACACGTGGCCGGCCCCAGTCCGCATCAGCCATTCATTTCGTCAACGTTTTGAGGGGACCGTCGGCGAAGCCTGAACCGGAGCAGGGCTTGCAGCGACCTCCGTCGCACGAGATTGCTTTGCAGGGCTGCTTTCTTCTTCCACCATCGCAGCGCTCGCACTCCACTTCCTCCTTCCCCGTTTGACTGCAGGGCAGACACATCTTGCCGCTCTTGCCATCCGTGCACGTCATCGGGCATGGCTCCGTGATCTGGCCATTCTTGCAGCCAGCCTCGCATTCCTGGAACTTGTCGGGACAGTAAGCATGCTTCTTGCCGTTGCACGGGATGCACTTGTCCACTCCGCTAGCATATCTCACCTTTCCTGTCCCACTGCAGGGTATGCACGGTGCTTTTGATAGTTGGTTTGCATCGCACTTCCGGCATGGAATCCAACCCTTGTCACAGCCGCAGGGCTTCGACAGCTTGCCCTTCCCTTCACATGTTGTGCAGTCGCTCAGGCCTGAGCCACTACATTTATCACACTTGATCTTTCGAAGACCCCGTTCGCAACCGGACCTCCCGCACTCGCCTTCGTTGCCGCCGTTGCAAACGGTGCAGTTCTTATCGCCTTTGCAGGTCAGGCATGCGTCCGCGATCGTGAGAACAAGTTGGCAGACTGTGGTCTCGTTCTCCGCGGCGTCCCGCAGCAAGAACGTGTGCTCGAAAGTCTGCCCGGCCCCCCGATCGGCCGGCACTTCGATGGAAACCTCGAACTTCTCGCCGTCTGTGGACGCGTACGATTTACCTTTGTAGACGAGAATGGTCGGGCAGCGATCCTTGTAGGTCACTTCGAGCTTGTGGGACCGCCCGGAAATCGCCCGACCTTTTTCCTCGTACGCGATGATCTGCGGCGGAGTTTCGTCGAACCACGTCGTGACCGTGATCCGCTCCGAGGGATTCCCGGCCATGTCGACGGCTTGAAGCTCGTAAGTCCGCGGCTTCGAGCTGGCCTTCTCGAACGTGAGCGGGATCGGGACGCTCTCGCCCGCACTGTTCGGGAGGGGCGCCCCGTTCAGCAGAACGTGCTTCACTTTGTGATCGTCCGTCACTTTCACTTCGATGTTCTTCGTCGGAGTCGACGCGTAGAAGTCAGGGCCTTTCCCGAGTAGATCCAGCACCGGCGGCGTCGTGTCCACGATCACCTTGACCGAGCTCGTGTCGGTCTTGTCCGCAGCGTCCCGCGCGACGATCTCGAGGGTGCGCTGACCTTCCCCGAGTTCCGCCTCGAACTCCCACCGATCGTTCTGGTCCACGTCGATCTTTCGACCGTCCCATTCGATCCAGCGGTGGCTCACATCCTTGCAAGTACCTGCGACCTTGAACGTCCCTTGCACATAGTCGCCATTCTTGGGCTCGCTCACCGTGAGCACGGGAGGCTGCGTATCGACGAGGATGCTGCGCTTCAGCGTCAGCGGGAACCCATGGGCCTCCGTCACCTCGATCGGGACGACCTTCGCGCCGTCCTCGGTGAACTCGAGCACATGGTCGTACTTCCCGTTCCGTCGCGTCACGGTCTCGTCTCCGATCTTGAGCGTGAGGACGTTTCGCTCCGGGAGAACCGTGACCGATACGGGCACCCGGCGCGTATGCACGGGCTTCTCCGCGGTCGGCATCTCGATCTGCACGTACTTCTCGAACTCCTTGCAGGCCTGCTTCTCCGCTTCCTCCACGAGAGCGTTGTTCGCGGGACCCGGTTCCGCGAGTTGGGCGCGCCGCGCCATCGCGTAGGCCTCGCCGGCGCGACCCAAGCGCTGCAACTTCTCGACTCCTTGCGGTCTTACCCGGGCGAGTTCGGCGCGCAGTCCCTCCGTTTCAGGCTCAAGCGCTTCGACCTGTTCGAGGCCAGCGATTCCAGCCAAGAAGGTGTCCGGATTCGCCAACAGGGCCTTCGAGTCGACGAAAAGCTGCTGCGTCGTCGGCTCGCTCGGGGCACCCAGGTCTTGGAGCAGGCCCAACCTGTGTGCACCGAAGCCCGCGAGGAGCATCACGGCGAAGCCAGCCGCCACCACGAGCCAGGATCCGGACTTGGACCGATGCGTGCGGACTGCGGAGGTCCGGGTGCTCCGCGGCCGCGGAGTCGTGATGAGCTCGATCGCCGAGCCGATCTCCGACGCGGCCTGATAGCGCCGCCCCGGCTCCTTCTGCAACGCCTTCGCGACGATATCGTCCAAGCGCGCATCCATCCTGGCTGTGCGCGACGGCATCGCGAACCGACCGAGCGGAAGCTCACCCGTGAGGATCTCGTAGAAGACGACACCGAGCGAATAGATGTCGGCGCGGTGATCGACGTCCTTCGGATGCTCGATCTGCTCGGGCGCCATGTAGTGGGGCGTTCCCATCGCCTGGTAACTCCCCGTGAGGGCGAAGTTTCCCCGGCTGCGCGACATCACCTTTGCCAGTCCGAAGTCCGCGATCTTCACGCGACCGTTCTTCGAGATGAGCACGTTCTCGGGCTTGATGTCGCGGTGCACGACTCCCGCTTTGTGCGCGTATTCGAGCGCGGCGCACATCTGCTTCACGATCGTGAGCGCGTGCATGGGGTCGACGACGCCGGCTTGCAGCAACTCACGGAGGTTCTGGCCGTCGACGTACTCCATCAGGAGCCAGTAGTAGTTGCCCGCCTTGCCCGCGTCGTGGATCCCCACGACGTTGTCGTGGGAGAGATGCGCCAGCGCGCGTCCCTCGCGCAGGAAGCGCTCTTCGAAGCCGGCCTCGGGAATCTGCGGGGCCCACAGGAGTTTCAGCGCCACGGTGCGCTGAAGTCCGCGCTGCTTGGCCTCGTAGACAGCGCCCATCCCGCCACGACCGATCAGACGCACGATCTCCAACTGCGGGAACAGCGGTTGGATTTCGGCCGGAGTCGGCGGCGGAGGGTGCGGTTCGCTCACTCCGGTGAAAACGATTTCGGGCGTGCTCATCGTGAGCTCGAGGAGGCATCGCGGGCAGTTGCCCTGAGGAGCGTCCGTGGGAAGGGGATCATCACAGCGGGGGCAGTGAGCAGGCTTCATAGTGGGTTCTCCGTTGGAAGATCACGGAATGGCTAGATCGGGTTGCGCGAAATCCGGCGTCAGTTCTTGGACAAGGCTGCGAGCATCGCACGGACCTCTTCGTCGAGAGTCGACTTGCCGTCGGTGGCCAGCAACGACGAGATCTCGGAGCGGATGGCGTCTCGGAGCGCCTTGCGGAGCCGAAATGCCGCTGATTTCACGGCGGAGACGGTCATGCCGAGTCGAACGGCGATCGTGCGCAAGTCGTCGGGTCCGGGTGCGAAGAGGAGGCTCGGCTTGAGTGCCGCGAGCAACTCAGACTGACCTTCCTCGGCATAGGTGGTGTCGAGCGAACGCAGCGCGCGCTCCAGAACAGCGATCGCCCAAGCCCGCTCGAAGAGTCGTTCGGGCGATTGCTCCCGATGATCGAGAAGGGCCCAACGTCGTTCGGCATCGACCTCGTCGATCCGCACCATCTCGCGCCCGCCTCCGCGCTTCTGCGCGGCGTTCCGGTCGCGTTCGTGGGAGAGGTGGAACTTCAGCGCGGAGAGGAGCCAGGACCGGAACCGGCCCCGGTTCGGATCCGCTTGGGCCAGCCGACCCTTGGCGATGATCTCGGCGAAGAGACCTTGGACCGTGTCCGCCGAGTCTTCGCACGTCAGGCCGCGTCGACGCAGGTAGGCATAGAGCGGCCACCAATAGTCGCGACAAAGTTTCTCGAGGGCCTCTCGCGCTTCTCTCGGATCTTCAGAGGCCGCGAGCGCGACCAAGCTCCAGCGTGTTGAAACGAAGGCGCGGTCGTCGTGGGGCATGGGGAAGGACCAGGACCGAGATTCGGGATGGGGATCGGTAGCGCGATTCGGAATGCCAGCGTTGCGAGCGAGGCTCTCGAACATCGAAGACTCTAGCGTCGCGCGGGTGCCTGTCCAGCGGGGACTGCGTCGCGACTGTGCCCGCCCATGGTGCGAGCCCGGTCAAGTGTCGGCCTCGACCCGAAGTCACAGGGACCTGCCCCGTGGTCCGTCGCCGCGCCTTCTCGAACGCGCATCCCCGATGCGGTCTCGCGCGGCTCAGGAATCGCGAGCTGTGCGCCCAGGAATCCAACGGCACGGACCGAGATCTGTGGGCACCAGGGCGGCCCCTGTCCGCGGAAGTGAAGCCGGCTCGCCAGCTTCGGAAAGCTGGCGAGCCGTGCTCGATCGAGCGGATTCGAGATGCTCCTCGGGGGCGCTCGACTCTCCGGCTCAGCGCGTCTCGATGCGTCGCAACTCGTCGCGCACGTCCGTGATGCGCGC
>CAZKIY010000320.1:0-4645 GCA_964552875.1 uncultured Planctomycetaceae bacterium | reverse complement strand
CGGGGCACGTGCGACGGATCTATCGCGGGCAGTTGTTGATGCAGTAGGCGCGTCGCCCGTTGCCGACCGTCATTTCGATCCGGCGGCGGGCTTCAGGTCGATGCTCGCCGAGTTGATGCAGTAGCGCTTGCCCGTCGGCGCCGGGCCGTCGTCGAACAGGTGGCCGAGGTGGCCGCCGCAACGGGCGCAGACGACCTCGGTACGCTCCATGCCGTGACTCGTGTCGACGTGCTCGGTGATGCGTCCGTCGTCGAGCGCCTTCGTGTACGACGGCCAGCCGCAGCCCGAGTCGTACTTGTCGGTCGAGGTGAAGAGCTCGGCGCCGCAACCGGCACACACGTAGGTGCCGTCCGCTTTCGTGTTCCAGTACTTGCCCGAGAAGGCGCGCTCGGTGCCCTTCTGGCGGAGCACGGAGTACTGCTCCGGCGTCAGGTCCCGCTTCCATTGTTCGTCGGTCTTCACGGGAGTCTCCATTTCGTTCGTCGCGGCCGCAGTCTTCGACCCGGCGCCCCTCTCGTCGGACGCAGTCGGCTTCGACGGCTCGGCGCAGGCGAGGAAGGTGCGAGGCGAGGAGAACCGCGAGGGCGAAGCGTGTAGTGATGGCGCGATGATTCCGCACCGGCGGGACTTCTAGGACCAGGCCTTCCCGAATTCTCGACCAGCTCGGCGACGGCAGCGTGACCGCAGTCGGACCGGACTCCCGCTCTAGAGATCGACCCGCCCGGTCTCGCCGCCGACGATCGTCACGCGCTTCGCTTCGCCGACGAGCGCGTAGTCTGTGATGTCGTCCGTGGCGTTCGCGTCGCATTCGAGCCCGACCTCGTAGTCGCCGGGCTGGACGTTCTCGAACGTGAAGGAGCTGTCGTCTTCGGACGCATCCGCGGTCTGGGACGCTCCCGCGCCGCCGGTCGTCCGCAGCGCGATGCGAAACGCCCGATGCGCGCTGCTCTTATCGATCGCCGGAACGAGCGCCCGCGTGATCTCGAGTCGACCGTGCTCCGGCAGGACGACGCGCGCGAACTCGACGGCGCCGTCGAACTCGCGTGTGTGCCGTGCACCGCCGACCACGATCGAGAGCTCGATGCGACCGGGCGGGATGTCGATCAACGTGAATGTGCTGAACGGAGCATTTCGGGGCCACCACCAGGATTCGACGCCCTCGACGCGCGCTCCGAGGAGCGCGGCCTCGATCGGACTACCCTTCGTGTCGACGACATCGACGCGCACGTCGCGCCCGCGCTCGAGGACGACGTCGAGCGCTCCGTCGGACGTCGCGCGATCCAGCGATTCGAAGGTGACGTAGCCGCGCATCTGGACTGTGACGTCGAATCTGTCGGCGTCGAGGAAGTCGACCCGGTACGTGCCGTCGAGCTCGCTGCGCGCTACTCCGGATCCGGCTCCGCCGACCCCGATGTAGGCGCCGTGGATCGGACGTCCGCGCTCGTCGACGATCCTCCCGTAGAGGGTTCGCAGCACCCGGGAGACGGCGTCGTCGAGAGGGATCACGAAGGTCCGTTGCTCCTCGGCGCTCATCGGCTCGACGGCGAACTCTCCGAGGTTGCCCTTGCGCGGGTCGCCGTCGCGGCCGCCGACGAGTCGGATCCGGAACGGGGCGCCGGGCACGATCCCCTCGAGCTCGAGCCGGCCGCCGGGAGCGAAGTCGAGCGAGACCTTGCCCTCTCGCGTCCCCGCATCACCGTCCGCGGAGAGGCAGCGACCGACCATTCTTCCGCGCACGTATTGCGGATACATGCGCGAGGTCCCTCCGAAGAGCAGAGCGCGGCTGATGAGTTGGACGCTCAGATCGCTTCGCGCCGCGGCCTCGGGCGGCAGGAGGATCGTCAGCCGGTTCGTCCGCGAGAGCACGACGTCGAGCGGTGACGCGACGTCGTCGCCGAGCTCAACGACGGCGATCGCGTGACCCGGCGCGGCGACGCGCAGCTCGCGCGCTTCCAAGGGAAGTGCCGTGATCGTCCCGACGCCATCCTCGTCCGTGACGACGGCATCGAGGTCGCGGACGACCAGGCGCGACCTCCGGACGGCGCGCCCTTCCGGATCGGTGACGCGGACGACCAACGCATACGTAGGAACGATCGCGCACTCGACGTCGCCCGCGTCGATGGGTTCGACGAGACCGGACCATGTCGCGATCTCGGGCACCCGCGCAGTCCGCCCGTCGGCGAGCTTCACGAGGTCGACCTGCAGCCGGCTCGCGCGGATGCCGTAGACCGGGAGCGAGAACCGCCCGTCTTCGCCGCTGACACCGCCGGTCATCCCGCTGCTGCCGTGTGAATCGAGGACCGTGCACTCGAAGCGGGAGCGGCCGATCGGCACGAGTCCGTTCGCGTCGACGAGGCGTCCCACGATGCGCTGCCCGTACCGGACCCGCAGCTCGACCAATGTCGCGTTGCGAGCGAATCGCCTCTCACTCCGGACCATCGACCACGGTCTGGTGTCGACGAACTCCATTCCGTCCGGCAGGCGCATCGACCCGCTCCAGCGCTCGTCCGGCGTGCGGAACCGGAACGAGCCGTCCGGGCTCGACGTCGCGCGCGCGGAGATCGAAGGCACGTCGTTTTCGATCATGTCGAGCGCGCGAAACACGTCGGCGGTTGCTCGCGACAGTCCAGCCGGCGCGCTGTCGGCCTTCAGCTCCAGCTCGACGCGCGAGGCGGGTTCGCCGTCCTCCATCGAGACCCGGCCGGACAGCTCGCCGCCGCGCGCGAGTTCGAGCGTGCGCTCGCCCGGGCCGGGCTCGAGCATGAAGTGCTGCGGCCATGCGGCTTCGTCGCGGACGAAGAGGTCGCCGACGCTCGCGATCGGTGCGAGCTCGCAGCGTCCATCGGCGTCGGTGCGCGTACTGGTCACCTTGCCGTCCGCGCCGAGCAACGCGACGAGCACGCCGGCGGCCGGCCCTTCGGCTTCGCGCACGACCTGGAGGAGGAGTCGGTCGGTTCGCACCGACGCGTCGCGCGACTCGACGAGACCGACCGCGGCCATGCGCGCGCGCTCGTCGGCCGGCGAGTCCGGAACGCCACGGACGTCCGACATCGAGAGCGAGCTCCCGATCTCCGCCGAGTCGAGGCGCGAGTCGTCGCGACCGCTCGTCGCGACCCCGACTCCGATCCCGAGGACGACCAGCAGCGCGAGGAGGACAGCGATCTTCTTCGTCGACATCACGACCCCCACGGTCAGCGCGCCGGCGGACGCGACTCGGACTTCCCGGCCGGCATGGCGCACGACCTCGGCCCGGACCGCGCCGAGCCCGCGCGTGCCGGCGAGCTGCGCGAGGGCGCCGAGCGCGAACCCTGCCGGCAGCAAGCGCCGCAACCGCTGCAATCCCCGATGGATTCGCATGTGCACGGTGTCGGGCCGGCGACCGAGCTCGCGCGCGATCTCGACCGCGCGTCGGCCGTCGAGCAGCAGTGGCACGAGCACGTCGCGATCGGACGCGGACAGCCGCGCGAGCGCACGCGTCAACGCCTCGGACAGCTCGCGCGCCGCGACGGCGTCGGACGGATCCTCGACCGCACGCGCTTCGAGCCGGTCCGGCTCGATGATTCGCGCACGTGCACGCCGCGCGACGCTCGCCTGCACGAGCAGGATCCCGGTCAGCCACGGAGACAGCTCGCGCGTCGCGTCGAACGTCGCGCGCTTCTCGATCGCCGCGAGGAACGTCGCCTGGACGAGGTCCTCCGCCTCGGACGCGTCGCGCCTCAGGTGCCGCGCGACACGTCGCAACGCCGGCGCCGTCTCGTCGAACACCGCGCCGAGCGCGTCCACGTCGCCCTGGACGCGGAACCGTTCGAAGAGGAACTCGAGCCTACGATCGGACATCGCAGCCATATCAACACGGGCACGCGATTCCTCACCGGGATCCGAGAATCGTGGGAGCCCTCGCTATCAGTCGCCGAACACCCAGGAGACGAATCCCCACGGATCCGTGATGGTCAGCACGATCAGGCTCGCCGAGGTCAGGGAGTACGCGATCACCGTTCCTCTTACGATCGGGCGTCACACAGCGCTCGAGAGCACGAGGAGGCCCGGCGTTACCAGGATCCCGAGCGCACTCGCCGCCCACAGGCAAGCGAGCCACATGCGCGCGGGGTCGTACGTGGAGGCTTGCGGGCCGCCGATGAACTCGAGGAACCGGCGGGGATCCATGCGGACCGGACTCGGAGGCTCCCCGCAGTCGATCCAGGCCGTCGCCACGAGCGTGACGAATCCAGCGAGCGACCGCGCCGGTATCCACGCGAGCGCAAAGGCGAGCCCGTGCAGGCACGCGGCGGTGCGCGATCGGAACTCGACGCGCCCATGCCGCACCTCGCTCGCTATCAGGAACGTCGTGATTCAGAGGGTCGGCAACAGCGCGAGACCCAGGAAGCTCAGGAAGGCAGTGATGTCGAATCCCACGCCGCCTAGACACCGCGCGGCTGCGAAACGGTGCACGCCGGCTCGAATTCGAGCGCGGATCAGCCGCTGTTCGCGATCGATCCGACGCTCTCCGCCGGCGGCATCTGGCTCGCGCGGTAGGCCTCCATCAGTCCCTCGGCGATCGACAGCGCACCTTGCAGCGACGCCCCGGCTTCTTGCACGGCGCCCGACAGTTCGCCCGCGTTCAACGGCTTCTCCGTCGCCCGTTGCA
>CAZKIY010000319.1:0-4648 GCA_964552875.1 uncultured Planctomycetaceae bacterium | reverse complement strand
GTGCGAGCGCGAGTGCGAGGCGGAATGCCCTGCACAAGACCCAGCTCGTCCTCACGAACGTTCTCGATCCACGTCCGATCGACGCAACCAGCCATCGAACGAACGTTGCTCGTCGGACGAACCGACGCCGACCTCACCGGACACTCTCACGGAATGTGCGCGGAATCATCGCGCGGTCTCGCGGGTGCTCGAGCCGAGCCCTCCGGCCTCGACTCCTCGCACTCGAGCACGTCGGTCGGCCGCGACGTGTGTTGCACAGCGCTTCGAATAACCGTGGAATCGAATCCCGCGTTGGGGACAGTCGTCGATCGATGCTTGTTTCCTCGTGATTTTCGACGACCCGACCGTTCACCGCGCGTCCTATCGGAAGGAGGGATTCGATGGAGCACACGCACACGCTCATGCAGTCTCGATCGCGAGCTCCCGGCGGAAGTGCGGGTCGGCGAGTTGCAGGCGGTCGCCCGGCGCGACGAGGTCGCGAATCAGGGCACCATCAGCCCCTCGCGGATGGCGAGCAGCGCCATCTCGGCGGCGGAGTGGCAGTCGAGTTTCCGCTGCAGGTTCTCGCGGTGCTTCTTGGTGGTCCCGAGCGTGATCGCGAGGGTGCGCGCGATCTCCTTGTTGCACTTCCCGAGCGCGAGGAGCTGGAAGACTTCTCGCTCGCGCGGCGTCAGGGACTCGAGCTTGCCCTGCAGCATCTGGGCCCCGGTGGCGGCCGCCAGCCCGCTCGCGCGATTGCGCTGCAGCACGGTCCCGGCGACGCGCGGCGACAGGTACATCTTGCCCTGGTGCACCGACTGCAGCGCCAGGACGAGTTCCACGGGATCGGAATCCTTGGAGAGGTATCCGTCGGCCCCCGCGCGCAGCGCCTGCTCCACGAACGTTTCGCCCTCGTGGTGCGTCAACATCACGACCTTGACCCGCGGATGCCCCTTGCGGATCAGCGGGAGCGCGTCGATACCCGAGAGCCCCGGCATCGAGATGTCGAGCAGGACGACGTCCGGCTTGAGTTCGGCGATCACGGCGATCGCCTCGCGCGGATCCCCCATGTCGCCCAGGACGGTGAAGCGCGGGTCGCGGCCGAGCAGGCTCCTGAAGCCGGCACGGATCATGGTCTGGTCGTCCACCAGGAAGACACGGATCGGGGCTGCTGTTTCCATCGTTGCGTTCACGCCAACTTCTGTTCAGGGGGCAGTCGGATCTCGAAGCGCGCGCCGCTCGCCCGCCCGCGCTCGGCGGCGATCGTGCCGCCATGCTCTTCGACGATCTTGCGGCAGATCGCCAGGCCGAGACCGTTGCCGTTGCGCTTCGTGGTGACGAAGGGCCGGAACAGGGCCTCGATCAGGGAGTCGGGGATGCCCGGGCCGTCGTCCTCGACTGCGATCACCGCGCCGCCGTCTTGACCGCGAACAGCGGACATGGTGACGGTCACGCCGCGTCCCTTCGCCTCCAGCGCGTTGGTCACGATGTTGGCGAGGACGTCGTGCAGGAGTTGGCGATCGCACAGGATGTCCACGTCGTCGCGCGGCACCTCGATGCGGATCACGGCGTCCGCGCGCGCGATGGCGTCGTGCAAGTGCTTCTCCACCGCGGGGAGCAGCTCGGACGCGCCGCAATGGCACACCCGCAGGTCCAGCGGTTTCGTGAACGACAGCGTGCGACGCATCATCTGCTCGATGCGCTGCATGCGCGTCACGAGCTCCTCGAGGATGACGCGGTGGTCCTCGCCGAGTTCCGACGCGACCGCACGCAGCGCGACGTTCACCGCCGTGATCGGGTTCTTGATCTCGTGGGCGAGGAGCGCCGCCGACTCGCCGATCGCGGCGAACGCACGCAACATCGCCATCTCGGCGCGCTGGGCGCGCTTGAGCTCGCTGATGTCGCGCCCCTCGGGGATGAGGAGCACGACCCGGCCGTTCTCGTCCTTCACGGGCTTCAAGGAGAAGTCGATGTCGCGCAGCGAGCCGTCGTGCGCGACGCTGCGCGCCTCGAACCGCACGAACTCGCCGCGCGCCGCGGCCATGATGGCGGCCTGCATGCGCGCCCGCATCTCGGGCGAGCGGGACCACCAGAGCGTATCGGCGAACGGCACGCCGACGACGTCCTCGCGGCGAACGCCGATCGCCTCCAGCGCGGGTCGGTTCACCTCGAGGACCACCCCGTCCGGCGCGAGCAGACCGGTCAACTGGAACGCCCCGTCGAAGATCGCGTGAAAGCGCCGCTCGCTCTCGACGAGGGCCTGGGTGGCGCGCTTCAGGTCGGTGACGTCGCGGAAGATACCGGTGAAGATCGCGTCCTGACCGTCGCAGGGATCCGCGCGCGACACCGACAGGGCGCACACGAGGATTTGGCCGTCCTTGCGTACGACCTCGAACTCGCGCGTGCGGCCGATGATGCCGGCCTCGTTCGTGCGCCGGTACTTCGCCAGGTATCCGTCGTGGGCCGAGCGGTGCGGCTCGGTCATGAGGACCCGGATGTTCTGCCCGACCAGTTCCGCGGGCGTGTACCCGAACACGCGCTCGACCGAATCGCTGGCCGACGAGATCGTCCCGAAGGCGTCGATCGAGACCATCGGGTCGAGCACGGATGCCAGGACCGCGCTCGTGCGCGCGTCACTGCGCTGGATCGCTGTTTCGATGCGCCGTTGCTCGGTCACCTCGCGCCCGCAGCCGGAGTAGCCGACCATCCGCCCCTGCTCGTCGCACAACGAGTGGAGGGCCCACTGCACGCTTCGGATCCGGCCTTCGCCGCCCGTGTGGCGAACCTCGATGCGCTCGGACTCCAAAGTTGTACGCGCCGCGATGCGGCCGAGGGCCGCGGCGACGAGCGGCCGATCCTCGGCGAGCACTCCCTCGAGGAGGGTGCGCGACGGGCCGGCGGTCCCCTCGTGGGAGGTGGAGAGCCAGTTCGCCGCCGGATTCGACCAGACGATGCGCCCGTCGTGATCCAGTACGAGTCCGATGTCCTCGGTCACATCGCGGAAGCGGCGCAGGACCTGGTCCTCCGTCCACCCGGGCAGCACCGCTCCGGGCTCGGCTTCACCATGGATCCGCGATTGGCGGGGCGGCACGGCCGCGGCGCGCGGCACGTGAGCCGGTTGGGCGGAGTCGCCGAGCGGACTGCGGGGCGAGCGCTCCTGCGGGAGTTCCATGGGCCGTGAGTGCCCAACGAGGAGACGTTGCGGCTTCCTACAGCTTACGCAGAGACCCACCGCAGTACGTAGGTTGTTGAGCCGCTCTGCGAACCGAGGCTGTGCCCTCGCGCCCGTTCGAGGCTCGCCCGCGCGTGCCACGGTGCGCGGGGCGTACGCCGCTCCCGCCCTGGCGATCGCGCGATCCGGACGCGGAGTGGTCGAGAACTTCGCGAACGCCCGGCGGGTTCTCGGTCGGCGGTGGGCGGCCAAGGTGTGCATGCACGCATGGTCCACGCACGGCGGCCCGCAGCCATACGCAATGGGACGCAGGTCGGGAGCGGCCCCGATCCGCCGTCGGACGGGAGCCGTCGCGCGGTCGCGCGAGCCGCTCGACGCGCCGAGCGCCCCGATCCGCTGCGCTCTCCTTCCGGCCGCTCTACGGCGTGGTGCGTAGCAGTCGGCATGGACGAGCGGGCTCGACGAGGATGAGAATGAGCGTGCCATGACGACCTTCTCCTGGATTGCCGCGGTCTTCTCCCTCCTCGCTCCCCTCGATCCCCCCGCTCACTCCGCGCCCGCTGTCCAAGCGCCGCGCGCGGCGACTCCGCCCGCGCCACGCGACGCGCTCGACAATCTCGTCGCCGCAGTCGGTCTGCGCGCGATCGATGAGGACGGCGTGCCCGGACTGACGATCGCCGTGGCGAAGGACGGCGGGCTCCTGACCTGCCGTGGGTTCGGCTTCGCCGGCGCCGACCGCGCGACCGCGGACACGCGCTGGCCGATCGGATCGTTCGCGCACCCCATCACGGCCGTGGCCGTGATGCGACTCGTGGAGAGCGGCAAGCTCGGGCTCGAGGACGACCTCGCGCAGCTCTTGCCCGAGTTCCCGGTGAAGCCGAAGGATGTGACGCTGCGCCACCTCCTCACGAACACGTCGGGCGTGCCCGGCTGGCGCAAGCTGCAGGCGAAACATCCCGAGGTCGAGACGGGCAAGCTCGGGGGGAAGGAGTTCCTGGCCCTGTACGCGGACGTGCCCTTCGACTTCGAACCGGGTACCGCGTACTCGCTGGACAACACCGGGTACGTGCTGCTCGGAATGATCGTCACGCGCGCTTCGGGCGAAGCGCTGGCGGAGCACCTGAAAAAGCACGTGACCGGGCCGATCGGCATGACGAACACGGACGTGTGCCCGGTCGAGTCGCGTCCCGTGGGCTACGCGGAGGACTGCAAGGAGATCGTGGACGACCGCGACCTCCAGGTGGCGCTGCCGGACTCGCCGTACGCGGGCAACCAGGCGCTGTGCTCGACCGCGAGTGACCTCGCTCTGTGGATGCACGCCGTTTGCGACGAGAACGCGTTCGGGGAGGCGACCACGGAGGCGCTGACGAAGTCGGCGGTCACGGCGGACGGCAAGCCGACGGGCGCCAGCTTCGCGATGACGGTGGGCCGGTTGGGTGAATCGCGATGGTACGTCCATGCGGGCGGCGTCGGTGGCTTCCGGTTGCGCGCCGCGCA
>CAZKIY010000318.1:0-4655 GCA_964552875.1 uncultured Planctomycetaceae bacterium | reverse complement strand
CGCGCCGCCACGGGGTGGTTGCCGCCGCGCACGCTGAAGCTCGCGTTCTGGGACGCGGAAGAATTCGGCCTGATCGGCAGCACGGAATGGGCCGAGGCCCACGCCGACTTCGTGCGCTCGAAGTGCGTCGCCTACGTGAACTCGGACGCTTCCGTGTCGGGCCCGAACTTCGGCGGAGCCAGCGGAACGCCGGGGATGCTCGGCGCACTCGAGCCCGTCCTGCGACGCGTCGCCGGGGTCGACGCGAAGTCGCTGTGGGATACGTGGCTCGCGCAGAAGTCGAACCCGAGCCTGTCGCTTCCCGGCTCGGGATCGGACTTCGCCGTGTTCGTGCACCACTTGGGCGTGCCTTACGTCGAGCTCTCCTTCGGCGGGAGCAGCAGCGGTCAGTACCACACCGACTTCGACGACGTCGCGATCGTCGAGCGCTACATCGATCCGGGGTTCGTCGGTCACGAACTCAGCGCACGCACGCACGTCGAGTTGCTCACCGAACTCGCGACACGCGGACACGGATCGTTCGACGGCGCGGAAGCGGCGCGACGCATGCAGCGCGAAGCCGCGGACTTGGCTGCGAAGGCCGGTGACGACATCGCGCTCGCGAACGTCGCGACGGCACTCGCGGCGGAGTTCGGGACGACGGCGGACGTCCTCGCCGGACGACCGGAGGCCGGGCGCACTTGGCTGCGCGACATGGCCTCCGCCGCCGGTGTCCCCGGCCGCGAGTGGCACAAGAACGTGATGTGGACATCCGGCCTCGAGGACGGCTACGGCGCGGAGACGTTCCCCGCTCTGCGCGCAGCGCGTGGTGGCGGTGAAGAGCGCCTGCGCGCGGCCGCAGCGCCCCTCTTCCAAGGGCTCGCGCGCATCCGTGCGGCGGCCGCGCGTTGAGCACACCGTGAAGCGTCTGTGGGTCCATTTCCAGCGCTTCCTGCGCCACCGGCGCCAACTCGTCGCTGGGTTCTTGTGCATCCCGGCCGCGCAACTGCTCGATGTCGGCATCACGGTCGTGATCGGCAAGACGCTCGACCGATTGCGCAGCGCGACCGACACCGAGTTCCTGTACGGGATCGTCGCGATCATCATGAGCCTGTCGCTCGTGCGCGGCGTTTTCCGCTACTTGCAGCGTTGGTGGATCGTCGTCGTTTCGCGCTGGGTCGAGAACGAACTCAAGCAGGAACTGTTCGACAAGCTCGTGTCGCTGCCGCTCTCGTACCACTCGACGAGTCGGTCGGGCGACACCGTGAGCCGCGTCACGAGCGACGTCGAGAACGTGCGCATGTTCCTCGGGCCGGGGATGATGTACACGCTCGGCGCCATCGTGATGGTCCCGGTCAGTATGGGACTGCTCTTCTCGATCGATGCCACGCTCGCAGCGACGATGCTCGTGCCGCTCGTCTTGATGGGCCTCGGCATGAAGGCCTTCACGCCGCGCATCCACAAGTGGAGCCAAGCTGTTCAGGAATCACTGGCCGAGATCGGTCACCGCGCGCAGGAGAACTTCGGCGGCATCCGCGTCGTGAAGGGCTATGGGCGCGAGGAGTCGCAAGTCGCACGTTTCGAGAAGGCGTCGGCTGTGAATCGCGACAACCAGATCCTGCTCGGACGATCGCGCGGCATCACGCACGCGTTGACGCATGGCGCGAACGATTTCACGTTCGTCGTGATCCTCGTCGTCGGCGGGATGGCGATGATCGACCGGCGTCTGGCGGCCGGCGACCTGTTCCAGTTCATCGACCTCACGTTCAAGGTGTTCTGGCCGATCATCGCCGTCGGTTGGATCGCGGGCATGTACCCGCGCGCTTTGGCGAGCGCGGTGCGCATCGACGAATTGCTCGAACGGAAGTCGGACCTCCTCGAGCCGACGTCGCCGAAGTCGATCGAGCCGGTGCGCGGCGCACTCGGTTTGCGCGATGTGGCCTATGCGTACCCGTTGGCCGAAAAGCCCGCGATTTCCGGGCTCTCCGTCGAGATCGTGCCCGGCAGCGTGCTGGGCATCGTCGGGCCGACGGGCAGCGGCAAGACGACGGCGCTGCTCCTCCTCGCGCGGATGATGGACCCGACGCAGGGCGCCGTGCACCTCGACGGCGTGGACCTGCGCGAGACGTCCATCGCGAGCATTCGCGCCGCGATCGGTTACGTGCCGCAGGACAGCTTCCTCTTCTCGGACACGTGGCGTGACAACGTGTCGTTCGGGCTCGATGCGCCACTCGACGACGCGCGCTTGCGCGAGCTCGCCGACGCGGTGTGCATGACCGAAGAGATCGCGCGCTTCCCGAAGGGCCTCGATCAGCGCATCGGCGAGCGCGGTGTGACGCTCTCCGGTGGTCAACGCCAGCGCACGTGCATCGCGCGCGCGCTGGCGCGTGATCCGCGCATCCTCGTCCTCGACGATGCGCTGAGCGCCGTGGACACGGAAACGGAAGCGCGGTTGATCGGGAACCTGCGCGCCGCGGGACGGGGACGAACGGTCGTGATCGCGGCGCACCGACTGAGCTCCGTCGTCGCGGCCGATCTCATCGTCGTGCTCGGCCGCGACGGCCGCGTGGAAACAGTCGGCCGACACCACGAACTCGTGAATCGCGAGGGTTGGTATCGCGAGACGTGGCAACGGCAACAGGCGCGCGAGGAGCTCTCGGTCCTGTGAAAAATGCCGCCAAGAAGAAGGCCGACGACTTGGACCCGCACGACGAGCTCGTGACGGCGAAGTCGTGGGACAACCGCTTGATGATGCGGCTCGTGCGCTATGCGCGGCCGCATGCGCGACTCTTCGGGTGGAGCTTCGTGGTGCTGGCGGGAGTGTTCGCACTCGACGTCCTCGGACCCTGGATGTGGCGGCACGTGTTGGACGGTCCGGTGCAAGCCGCGATGGACGCGCGCGCGCTGGATCCGAACGCCGACACGTCGATCTTCATGCGGTCCTTCTGGCTCTGGATCGGCGGCTACCTCGCACTCGTCCTCGGCTCGATCGTGCTGCGCTACTTCGAGATCTCGCAACTGAACCACACGGGGCAGGTCGTGATCGCCGACCTGCGCACGAAGCTGTTCCGGCACATCCAGTCCCTCGACCTGACGTTCTTCGACGGACGTCCGACGGGTTCGCTCGTCACGCGCGTCACGAGCGACGTCGAGAACCTGAACGAGATGTTCACGTCGGGCATCGTCGTCCTGCTGTTCGACCTGCTGAAGGTCGTGCTGCTCCTCGCGTTGCTGTTCTGGCTCGACTGGCACTTGGCCGTCGTGGTGCTCTGCGGCACGCCCGTCTTGATCGGGATCAGCCTGTACTTCCGCGGCGGAGCGCGCGACGCGCACCGCGCCGTGCGAGCGCGGCTCGCGCGGTTGAACGGCTACTTGCAAGAGGTGCTGCAGGGCGTCCGCGTCGTTCAAGTGTTCCGCCGCGAGAAGCGCGTGTCCGAGCGTTTCGCCGATCACCTCGCGCACTACCTCACCGCGAATCTGCGCACGATCTTCCTCTTCGCGCTGTTCTTCCCCGCGATCGATTTCGCCGTCACGGGCATCCAAGCCGCGACGCTCTCTGTGGGCGGCGTCGCGATCGTCGGGCGTGAACTTTCTTACGGCGAGTTCGTCCAGTTCTGGTTCTACGTCGCGATGCTGGTCGCCCCGATCCGCGAGCTCGGCGAGCGCTACAACGTGCTGCAGAGCGCGTTCGCCTCGGCCGAGCGCATCTTCCAGGTCCTCGACACGGCTCCGAAGGTCATCGGCGGCCCGCGCGTGATCGAGCCCGGCGCCGTGAAGGGCCACGTGCGCTTCGAGGACGTCTCGTTCGCCTACGACGGCACGACCGAAGTCCTCTCCCACGTCTCCTTCGAGATCCGCCCGGGCGAAACGGTCGCGGTCGTCGGTGCGACGGGCGCAGGCAAGTCGACGATCGTGAACCTGTTACTGCGCTTCTACGAGCCGACGTCCGGCCGCATCACGCTCGATGGCATCGACCTACGCGAGCTCGACCTCGAACGGTTGCGATCCATCTTCGGACTCGTGCTGCAGGAGGATTTCCTGTTCGCAGGCACGGTGCGCGAGAATCTCGTCATGGATCGTCTCGACGTCGACGAGGATTCGCTCGAGATCGCGCTCGACGCGAGCCGCGCGAGCGAACTCGTCGATCGACTGCCGGGCGGCCTGTCGGCGCCCGTCGCCGAACGCGGCGCGACTTTCTCGACCGGCGAACGCCAACTGCTCGCGATGGCGCGCGCGCTGGCCGGCAAACCGCGCATCGTGATCCTCGACGAGGCGACGGCCAGCGTCGATTCGAACACGGAGTCGCGCATCGAAGAGGCGACCGATCAACTCCTCTACGGTCGCAGCGCGCTCGTCGTCGCGCACCGGCTGTCGACCGTGCGCCGCGCGGATCGCATCCTCGTCATGCACCGCGGGACTTTGCGCGAGTCGGGCACGCACGACGAGCTGCTCGCCCAGGACGGGATCTACGCGCGGTTGCACCGCTTGCAGTTCGCCGAGGCCGGGACGGCCTGATCCCAACTCAACGCGGGGACGCGGACCGGCGCGGGTTCCGTGGTGGAGAATCGTCATTCGACCGGACGATGTTCAGCCGTGCAGGGTTGGCGCTCGAGAGGCGCGAACCCACCCGAATGCGGTCCCCAAAAAGTCCTCGGCCCGAAAAAGTCCTCGGCCCC
>CAZKIY010000317.1:2837-4670 GCA_964552875.1 uncultured Planctomycetaceae bacterium | reverse complement strand
GCCGCGCACGGGATCCGGCTGTGCCGTGGACTGTGCAGCGACAGGGAGCGTGAGGAAGCAAACGACGAGAGAGCGGAGGCTCGCGTGCATGGGACCTGGAGAGGTTTCTAGTCGAGACCAGGACGAGGATCCGCGGGAGTCGCGTCCAAGTGCCGGCTCGTGCTGGGAGTGTTTTGGTCGTCGAGCGTGCAGGTACTCGATCGATCGTACCGGTCGGCGCCGAGGGTGGGAGCGACGCTTGCGAATAATGCGGTCCGTCCTCGAAGCCCTACGCGAAACGCGGATAATGGGCGAACGAGGGGAACTTTTAGGCGTTGGGCCCCTGGATCAGCGGGCGCGCGGCTTCGGCTGGCAGCGCGGGCAAACGTGCGTTCCGCGCTGACCGACGACAAGCCGCGTGATCGTCGCGCCGCACGCGAGACAGGGTTTCCCGTCGCGGCCGTAAACGCGGAACTGGTCCTGATACGAGCCCGGATTGCCCTCGGGCGTCCGATAGAACGTGTCGAAGCTCGAGCCCTCGCGCTCGATCGCATCGGCGAGCACCGCGCGGATCTCGCGGTGGAGGACATCGGCCTGCGCGGGCTTCACGCGCTCCGACTTCGACAGCGGGTGCAGACCGGCGCGATGCAGGGACTCGTCGACGTAGATGTTGCCGAGCCCAGCGACGAAGGTCTGATCGAGGAGCAGCGGCTTCAGTACCCGTCGCCTTTCGCGCAACGCTTCGCCGAGCCACGCCGCCGTGAATTCGTCGCCGAGCGGCTCGGGCCCGAGGTCCGCCAGTTCCGCGGCCGCGTCGGCGTGCCACACGAGCCGCCCGAACTTGCGGACGTCGACGAAATGCATGACGTGGTGGTCGTTTAGAGCGAGAGCGACCTTCCCGTAGTCGGGCGGTGCCTGGCTCGCCGGCTCGACGATCACGCGCCCGGTCATGCGCAGGTGACCAACGAGTGACCCAGCGGGCGACCCGTCGCGCTCGAGTTGGATCACGAAGTACTTCGCCCGCCGCCACACGCTCACGATGCGCGCGCCGGTGACACGCGCTTCGAACGACCGCTCCCCCACCGTGCGACGCCACGCGACGCTCGCGCCCGTGATCGTGCGACCGACGAGGCTCGGGCGGATCAAGCGGACGGTGGTCTCGACCTCGGGGAGTTCCGGCACGTTCGGGCTGTTGTGTTGATCTACGGGCGCCGAGAGGACTTCACTCGGAGTCGTTCACGACGAGGCGGGCTCCGCCCAACGACAAGTGGAAGTCGGTGGACCAGCAGCGTGTGATCTTGCGCACCCGCATCATGTGCAGCCCGATCGCATCCACGAGAGTCAGGTCCTGATCCGAGTACTTCCGCAGGACCTTCGCGCCCCCGGACTGCTCGGTCTCGCCGACCGAGACGATTTGGAGCGGCTTCAGATCCTCGATGAAGGCGAGGAACTGGAGAGCCTTGTTCCGGTCGTACCGACGCAGGAACCAGGCGTGACCCTCCGCCACGACGAGCGCCGTCGTCACGATGCCCGGCGGATCCGAGAAGAGCCGCCGAAACAGAGCGTGGTGCGAATCGGATCGGTCGAGGAACGCGATGAACGCCGACGTGTCCGCGTAGACGTCAGCTCTTTTGACCATAGACGATCTCGTCGATGCGCTGGCTCGACTTCGGATCCTCGGTGTGAACCATGCCCGCGTACCGCATCCAGGGCTTCGTCGCGTCTCCAGGCAGCATGGTGCGCAAGGATCGTCGCAGCAGCTCGGCCAGGGACAAGCCCTGGCGGCGTGCCTCGCGCTTCGCGGCCGCGTACTCGGCCTCGCTCAAGCTGATCTGGGTGCGGATCATGATAACA
>CAZKIY010000317.1:0-2737 GCA_964552875.1 uncultured Planctomycetaceae bacterium | reverse complement strand
CCCGTGTCGAACACGAACGCCTCGGGCAACTTCGGATCGGGCGCGCCCAGCAAGTGGTGGTCGAAGAACGGCTTCTCGATCTGCTCGCGATAGAAAACGCCTGTTTTCGAGCCGAACCGCGCCTGTCCGAGCTGATCCCCGTCCGTGCGCGACCAACCGCCGTGCACCCACGGGCCCATCACGAGCGTGTTCGTGATGCCCGGATTGCGCTCCTCGACCTCACGGTAGATCGCGAGCGGACCGTAGAGGTTCTCGGCGTCGAACAGCCCACCGACCGTCATGACCGCCGGCGCGACGCGGTCCAGATGGGGCAGCAGGTTGCGCGCCTTCCAGAAGTCGTCGTACGTCGGGTGCGCCATCAGGTCGTCCCAGAAGCGCACGTTCCCTTTCAAGTGGCGGCGCCCGAGTTCGGCGACGCTGTCGCGCCCGAAGAACTCGTAGCCGTCGGGCGTCCCGGCGTCGAAGCGACCGCCGTGCTCCGTCGTCGGTGCGGGACGCGGCACGCCGAACCCCGCCAGGAACAGGAACGCGTGCGGCAGGAACAAGGCACCGTTGTGGTGGAAGTCGTCCCACCACCAGTCCGCGATCGGCGCTTGCGGCGACACCGCCCTCAACGACGGATGCGCGTCGATCATTCCCGCCGCGGCATAGAAGCCCGGATAGCTGATCCCCCACATGCCGACGGCGCCGTTGCACTGCGCGACGTTCTTGACGAGCCAATCGATCGTGTCGAACGCATCGGTGGATTCGTCGATCTCCCGAGCCGAGCTCTTGTCGGGATCGTGCGGTCGCATGTCCACGAATTCGCCGCCCGACATGTACGCACCGCGCACGTCCTGGATGGCGAAGCCGTAGCCGGCATCGGTGAACAAGTCGCTCGGTCCGGGCATGTCCGGGAACGCATCCGCTCCGTAAGGTCGGCACGAATAGGGCGTGCGACGCAAGAGGATCGGAAACGGCCGCACGACGTTCCTCGGCGTGTAGATCGCCGTGAAGAGCTCGACGCCGTCGCGCATCGGGATGCGGACTTCGCGCTTCGCGTAGAGCGCACGGATGCGTTCGGCGCGAGCCGGTGCGGCGGCCGGACTCGAAGCGATCGGCGTCGATGGCTGTGCCGTTCCGCCGCTCGGAAGGACGACCGAGGTCTGGCAACCGAAGCAGATCGACAGGAGAACCAGGACCAGTGTTCGCATGGGATCCTTGGATCCTAGCGAGTCCGCTCACACCGCGTGGTTCACACCGAGCAAGTCGTAGAGCCGGTTCTTGATGCGACCGTACTCGGCGCTGCCGACGTCGCGTGGGTGCTCCATCGGCACGGTCACGATCTCGGCGATGCGGCCGGGACGCGCCGTCATCACGACGATGCGGTCAGCGAGCTGGATCGACTCGTCGACGTCGTGCGTGACGAAGAGGATCGTCATCCGCTCGCTGCGCCACAGCCGAAGCAGTTCGGCGCGCATCTGGAGTCGCGTGAGCGAGTCGAGCGCACCGAGCGGCTCGTCCATCAACACGATGTCCGGGGACACCGCGAGCGCGCGCGCCAGCGCCACGCGCTGGCGCATTCCGCCCGACAATTCGTGGGGAAAACTCGTCTCGAAGCCGTTCAGCCCGACGAGCTCGACGTAGTGCCGTGTGATGCGCTCCTGCTCGGCCTTCGGTCGATCGTGGAGTCCGAGTGCGACGTTGTCCCACGCGGTCGCCCACGGGAAGATGCCGTACTCCTGGAAGACGAAGACACGCTTCTTGTCGGGGCCGGATACGCGTGCACCGTCCACTTCGACCGTGCCGCTCGTCGGGACCTCGAAGCCGCCGACGATGTTCAGGAACGTGGACTTGCCGCAACCGGATGGGCCCAGCAAGCACACGAACTCGCCCGTTCGGACATCGAGATCGACGTCGGACAGCACTTGCAGTTCGTCGTGCTTGCGGTGGAAGACCTTGTTCAGCCCGCGGACGGAGATCTTCGTCGATGCTGCGACTTCGCGGCCGGGTCGGTTCGGTTTCATGCCGACCTCCCGCCGCGCGCACGCTCGAGATCCAGCCGGCCCTGCGCGCTCGTCTCGTCGACTTCGCTGCGGTGCTTCGGGAATCCCCAACGCACTTCGTCGAGTAGCTCGAGGCGGCGCATCAGAGCATCGAGCCCGATTCCGATGATGCCGATCGAGATCATCGCGCCGACGACGCGGTCGTAGTAGTTGCCGTTGCGCGCGTCCATCACGAGGTAACCGAGGCCGGAATCCACGGCGATCATCTCGGCCGCGACGATGACCATCCACGCGATCCCGAGCGCGAGGCGGCAGCTCGTGATGATCTGCGGCAGGCACGCGGGGAACACGACGCGACGGAAAAGCTCGATCCCGGATAGGCCGAAGTTCTGCGCCGAGTGCACGTAGACCACGGGCATCGATCGCACGGCCGTCATGGCGCCGGTGACGATCGGGAAGAAAGAAGCCAGCGCGATGAGGAAGATCGCGGCCGAGTCCTTCACTCCGAACCACAGGATCGCGATCGGGATCCACGCGATCGGCGAGATCGGTCGCAGCGCCTGAACGAGCGGGTTCAGGGCCTGGAAACCGCGCAGATTCCAGCCGGCCCACAGTCCGAGCGGAATGCCGATCCCCGCCGCGATGGCGAAGCCGACGGCGACGCGATAGACGCTCGCGATCGTGTACCGCAGCAGCGTGCCGTCCCGGATCGGTTGCTGCATGCCCGTGACCGTGCTCCACGGCGTCGGGAA
>CAZKIY010000316.1:0-4678 GCA_964552875.1 uncultured Planctomycetaceae bacterium | reverse complement strand
ACCGCGGTCTCGTGGACCTGTTCCATCCGCAGTGCTATCGCCGCGATTTCGTGAACTACGCCAAGATCGCGGACGAGCAGTTCGCGCTCCTTCCGGCTGGTGCGCGCTTGATCTACGCGCCGGGGATCCTGATCCAATCGGGCGCATGGCTCATCGAACCGGAAGCGCTCGTGAAAATGGTCGTGTACGGTCGAGAGCGCGGATATGGCGGTGAAGTTCTCTTCCACTACGCGGGACTGCGCGCGAACGATGGACGCTTGGCGCGCGCGCTCCTGGCCGGCCCGTACGCCGATGTCGCGCGTGTGCCCCATCGCTCTTCCATCCGCAGACCGATCGCTCCGACGATCGCGCCGCGACCTCGAACGACTCCCGAAGCGTTCGAGAAGGAAGGCAGCTATCTGCGCGCTCGGAGCGCGGGCCTAGCGGAAATTGTCTACACGCTCGAGGCACCGACCGCCGGCTGGTATCGCGTGCACGTCGAGTTCCCGAGCGGAGTCGAGCTGCCGTCACGCATCGAGAGCTCCGTTTCGACGGATATCGACGCGAAGGCCGTCGTCGTTCCGACCCGCGGACTCGTCGAGGTCGCGAGTGTTCGACTGGACGGTCGCGGGCCCGTCGAGATGCGACTCGCGACGAACTCCGCCGAGCTCGGACGGTTGGTCGCCGGCGACGCCGTGCTCATCCTGGATCGGGTGCGGTCACCGGACGCGCTGTGGCGTTGATCGCTCGCGCGTTCGCGACTTCACCCCGCACGGCGGTACAGGATCCAGTTCCAACCCGAGGGGCCGTAGCGGACGAACACCTCGACCAGGTCGTACTCGATTCCGCCGACGCGCAGGTCATGAGGTGGATCGGGGACTTGGGCTGGATCCACGACGAGAACCCACTCCGTTCCGCCTGCGGGAAGCGCGTTCGGCTCGTGGAGCTCGATCTTCGGAGTCGCGGCCAGCATGCGTCCGTAGAACGGGAGCATGAGCTTCAAGTGGAAGAGGTCCGGCCCCGTGACGGTCGCCGTATCGCTATGCGTTCCGGCGACGATGCGTTCGAGCGCTTCGAGGTAGTGGCCGCGGCCGATCTGCAGGAACTTGGCGATCCGCACACTGTTCCCGATGACCATGGCGAGGATGATCGCGCTCGCAATGGCTGCATGAACTCGAGCTCCTCGCGCTAGGTTGGCGCACACACGCGCGACGGCCAGGCTGGCAAAGGCTAGGCTCACGAGGAAGTAGCGCGGAGCCAAGAACTGCGGCTGGAACGCGGCGAGGGTCAGCGCGGGAATCACGACAACAGCGCAGAGCGTCACGATCCACTCGTCGGATCCAGCACGCCGCGCGAGGACGACGTCGGCCACCAAGACCGCGGTCAGACCGGCGCCGACGACGATCGCGCTCCAGGTTCCGTCGGGGGCACCGAATCCCTGCGTCAAGGTTTCCGACAACACGGAAGCGAGCGGCAAGATCGGTCCCCCGCCGATTTTCATGTCCGAGACGAAGAACACGTACTCCGCCATCAAGAACGCGACAGGAATCGCGTGTAGCGCGAGCATGCGCCTCGTCCACGGCACGACACGGAAGTCGGGGCGCGCCGAACGTACGGCACTCCAGACCACGAATGCGCCGTAGGCATGCGTGAACGCGAGGTGCGCACTCGTCCCGAGGATCACGCACCCCGCGAACAGCGCGCAGCCCCACGGAGTCGGCCGTTCGAGAGCCCGTCGCAGACTCCAGAATGCGAGCAGCGCGAAGAAGAGCATCGGAGCGTATCCACGCGCCTCGGATCCGAAGGCGGTGAAGTACAGTGAGAACGCCACGAGCGCGCTCGCGAATACGGCCTCGACGTCGATGCGTGGGCCGGCCAATCGTGCGGCAAGCGCGATCGTGCCTAAACTCGAAACCAGCGCGAGCAAACGATAGAGAGGCCAGGGAGCATCGGGCCCGAGGAGTCGAATCCACAGCGTGTTCAGCTGGTGATTGTTGTCGTGCGCGAGTCGCAGCACTCCGCCGAACGAGCCCGCGAGTTGCGCGAGCCTCCACGACCAGATCTCGTCGAGCCAGAACGCGTCGAAGCTGGCGACGATGCGCAACGCGGCTCCGGCCAGGATGATCGAAACGACGAACACGAGCGCGACTCGGCCCGTCGATCGCTCGCTCATCGCTGCGTCGCCAACCACTCTCGATAACGACGGTGGAGCGCGTGCGCCGAGCTGTACATCGAATGCGGTGACAAGAAATGGCTGTATTCGAAGGTTATCAGCTTCGAGATGCGGGCGCCGAGCGCGCTCTCCATCTTGTAGCGCAGCTTCGGCCAGGCAATCGGCGGGTACTTCACGTGCACGTCCCGATCGAAGGTTTCGACGTTCGCCCAGCACGCGATCCCGTGAGCCTTCGCGAGGTCCGCATGCACTGCGAGCAGGTCCGGGAGTTCGGCGAGAGGCACGCTCCCGTCCCGGAAAGCGACGACGTCCACCTTGCCGGCCAAGCGCGCGAAGACCTGTTGCACGGACGGTGTCCCGGGAACCTGCTTCGGACTGCGCAAGTCCGGCGAGAACAAGATCGGGAGTCCGCTCGTCGCCTTGAGGTGCGCACAGAGCTCTTCGTAGACGCGCAGGGCCCCGTCGTCGAAAGCATCGATTTCGTGGGATAGATACCAACCGCGGAACGCGGACGAGCGGCCGTAACGTTCCCAGACTTCATCGGCGAACGCGCGATTGATGTCCGCTTCCTTCTGGTGCTTCCCTTGCTGAGAGAACTCGCCCGAATCGTACATGCCGAACCAGAGCGCGATCCCGTTCTCGGCCGCGAGCGCGAGGAAGAGCGCAACGAGGTCTTCCTGCACGATCAAGTGTCGGTGCTGCTTGCGCAGGACGCGCGAGTCGAACGTCGCGCGATCCTTGTAGCCGGCGCGGGTCAGGACGACGGTGTCGATCCCGTCGGCCTTCATCGACCCGAAGTCGCGGCGCCACTCGTCCGGACCCCAGTTCGCCGAAGCGATGTCGCGCGAGATTTCATCCAGGAACGTGCCGGTGATCATGGGTTCGCCTCGAAGTAGAACACGATGGTCTCGATCGCGGAGGGCCGCAATTCGAACCGTGCAATGGTGCCCGTGAGCTCGACGGGCCCGACGTCCGCGAGATCGAGCCGCATCCGACGCGCGGAACTCGGTGGCTTCGCACCGACGAGGTCGTGGCCGAGCTGCAGGGTCACGCGCACAGATGTATCACCGCGATTCCAGACACGCACGACGATACGGCCGTCGGCCTCGACGCGCAGAGCGGACAGCGCGACTCGCGGATCATCGCAGCGCAGGAACGAGCGGCGTGCGGGAACGCGCTCGGCCGCGCCGCGTTCCTCTGCACCGAACCGCACCTGTTCCGCCCGCGGCGGGAATGCGAACGTGGCCGCTCGAGCCGCCGAATGCGCCGACGATTCCTGCCCGGGCACGACTTCGAAAGCGGTCCGGAGGACGAGGCCGTCGGGCAGATTCTGCGCATCGACTCCGCGCCAGAGGGTCAGCGCGAGGAAAGGCCCCTTCGCAATCGATCCTGTGGGAGCATCGACGATCTCGTACTCGTGGAGTCCGCGATGTGAAACGAGCACGGCCGCTTCGGGGTCTGCGGCGTGCACGAACGTCGAGGAGAACTGCGTCGCGGCATCGGCCGCCGAATCCCTCGCGCGCTCGCGCCGAACCAAAGCAAACGGTTGATCCGTCGTCAGGGAGGTCGTCCCCATGGGCAGCGGCAAGAGCACGCGCAGTCGGTGGTCGATCAAGTCGGTGTCGAGCACGGTCTCGAATTCGAGCCGCGACGAGCCGTCTTCGAGGCGCACGATGGTGTCGAGGTGCAGCGCGAGACGCTCTCGCTCCTTCGGTTCGATCCAGGGCAACTTCCACACGATCGAGATCGACATGTGCGCCGCGGTCGCGCTGCGCCAAGCCTGCACTTTCGCGCTGCCCTTCGTCGTGGACCAAGCCGCGTCGAGATCGCCTTGATACGAGCGCGACTCGTAGGCCAGCGCGCCTTCGAACTTGCGTCCGCTCGCCTTGTGCAGGATCGAGAGGCTCCCGTCGTGCCGCGCTTGCACGAGCAGATGCTCGTTCTCGAGTTGCCCGCCGGCGACGACCTCGTCGAACCCTTGCGGCCCCGCGCCGCCTTGGACGAGTTGATAGAACGCGACGCCGCACGGCGGGAGTTTCGCGGCGAACTCGACCGATAGGAGTGTTCCGCTCTGCTGTCCGGCCGGATCGATCGACTCGACCTGGACACGCACGGGCTTTCCATCGGGATCGTGCAAGGCCAGCGCATCGAGTGCGTCGTCGTCGAGGGCGGACGGCCACTCGACGATGCACGACACGGTGCCGCTCCAGGCCTCGAGGTGCGGATTGTGGACGGCGAGGACTTCGACGCCGTCCTTCCGTGAGAATCCCGAGCGCAGGGCCAGCACCCTCAGCGCGTCCTCGACGATGCTCTGCGCCGTTTCGCGCGCTCGGCGCAGTCGATATCGGCCGTCGTCGGCGGAGCCGTGACGTGCATGCGCGAGCAGCAAGTCCTGCCACGCGGAATCGAGCAGGGCCGCATGCTCGCGCCCCGCGCGTGATCCGAGCGCCGCGGCCAAGGGTTCGGCGTGCTTTTCGAGCAAGCTCTGCACTTCGTGGTTTTCGGTCTCGGCGTCGATCCCCGCCG
>CAZKIY010000315.1:2977-4682 GCA_964552875.1 uncultured Planctomycetaceae bacterium | reverse complement strand
GCACTCAGCACTCAGCACTCAGCTTCGGCCCTCGACCTCGGCCGTCGCACAATCGCACCGTCAGACCGGCGGAAACATTCCGAAACCCGTTCGTCTCGAGCGATCGACCGAGGACGGCGCAACCGAGGTCGCGAGGTCCGGTGCGCACGCACAGTTCAGGCGCGCCGATGATTCCGCGCACATTCGCTCCACGTGTCGCCTCGCGGCCGAACGCGGGCCGGAAGGACGTGCCGAACACTCGGATCCCTGCTCACGGAGACCTCGAGCCGCCCACGTGAGCTTCGAGCCGATCACCCGGACATCGCCGCCGCCTCGGACGTTCGAGGGCGTAGGCGACCCGATGCCGGTCCCTCCTCCGTCCAGCCCCGTTCTCGACTCGAGCGTCGGTTCGCAGTGCAGCCCACCACGCCGGACGGACTTCGGAGATCGCAGACGCTGCCCGCGACGTGAGCGCGACCGAGGGCGGACGTTTCCAGCGCGACCGAACTTCGGTGGCGAGTACCTCGCGCTGCTGCTGAGGCCCACACGTGACGGCCCACACGACTTCCCGAAGCCAAAGAAATCGAGCCTACGTGTGCTGTGGGACGAGTCGCGCCTGCGCAGCGACCTCGCCCCGGTGAAGTGACGAGTTCCGCCGCCGCGCGGCGACCTCGAGCCGGGGAGTTCTGCGCCGGCTTCGAGAGCGCGTGAAGGTGTCGCGACCAAGCCGTCTCGAAGGCCGGCTGCGTCGCGCTGCGAGGCGAGAAACCGTGAGTGCTCCACGGGATCCGAGACTGCGACGGATCCTCAGCGTGTCCGCGCCTCGAGCGCGTGCTGCACGCCCGGGTCCGACAACAGATAGCGCAATTGCGCCATCTTGCCCTCGATGTCCGCGGCGCCGGACTCGAGTTCGTCGAGCAGTCCACCGCTCGACATCGGGCGTCCACTCGGCGAAGTCTTGCTGTTCGCGAGCGGCGCGCGCGGCTCGTCGATTTCGTCGAGCACACCGAGCCCTGCGCTCCACGTCGTGTCGTCGTCGAGGGAGACCTCGACGTGGAGGTCGTCCTCGGCCGACACGAACCCGTCGTCGACGTGGATCTCGTGACCGACGCCTTCGAAGGCTTGGAAGTACGGATCGGCGAAGCGCGGCAGCGGTGCCGTCTCGGCCATGGGCCGCCGTGCATCGCGTTCGAGCGCGTCAGCGAACCACGCCCGCTGCGAGAAGATCTCGTGCTCGATGCGGCCGCCGAGCTGATCGAGGCTCGCGGCGAGACGGAAAATGGCCGCCTCCGTGTCGCGGCCCGAACCGGATTCGGACTGCGCGACCGACTGTTGCAGTCGGCCCAGTGCGTCCTTCACGTACACGAAATCGACCCGCAGGTCGTGGACGCCGCCGCGCAGTCGCGCGAGCTCGGAGGACATCTCCCGAGCCCACGGATCGTCCGCGAGACTTGGCGCGACTTCGCGCTCGGGCATCGAGATCGGCGCATCGAGCGGTCCTTGACCTGGCGATCCGCGCGTGCCCGCGGCGACCGCTGCCACCGCGGCGAGGACGAGTCCGAATCCGCACACGAGCGCGCCATCGACGCCGTGTCGTGCCAGCGACGCGAACAGGCTCGCCGTGGCCGGCACGAAACGCGGCAGCAACAAGGCTGCGATCCCGCCGAGGAGCATCAGCGCGCTCGCGTAGCCGATCCAGCGTCCTCCGCCCAAGGCGGCCTTGCGC
>CAZKIY010000315.1:0-2877 GCA_964552875.1 uncultured Planctomycetaceae bacterium | reverse complement strand
CATCAGCGCGCTCGCGTAGCCGATCCAGCGTCCTCCGCCCAAGGCGGCCTTGCGCGTATTCAGCACGCCTTCGTCCGAGGATCCGTCGTACGTCGCCATGAGGAGTCGGGACCCAGTTGTGGCCTGATGGTCGTCCGCGGATTCGGCGTGTTGCCAAGACCATCGCGGAGCTGCCCGTCGGGCATTCCCTCGACCTTCGGGCTGCTGGGTCCAGGGTCTTGAGACCATCCCGGATCGCGTGCGGTCCGCCGAAAGTGGTCGACCGCGGCGAGATCTGGACTCCGACGATCTGAAGGCTTCCTCAGAACGGCTTCCCCCTGTAGATTGAGACTTCCTAATCCGGGTGGTGAGAAAACCCCCGGGCGAGCGCGCGCGCCCCCCGCCGCCGAGGTCTGCGCCGCTCGCCCGGTCTTGCTTCGACCCTTCCGATTCCGCGGACTTCAGGACGATGGCGCATCACAGGATCGTGAAGGGGGTTTCAGTGGCGCCGGGCCTCGCGCTGGGGCCTGCCCATGTCGTCCTCGCGCGTCCGCACGCCGTGCCGACCTGGTGCGTTTCCGAAGAGGATATCGCGCGCGAGATCGATCGCTTGCGGGAGGCCGTCGACCAGACCGCCGAGGAGTTGCGACGACGTCAACGTGCCGTCGCCGCGCAGATCGGCGAGCGCGACGCAGGCATCTTCGCGCTGCATCGCACGATCCTCACGGATCCGGTCACGCAGAAGGACGTCGAGTCGACGATCCGCGAGCAGCGCATCAACGCCGAAGCCGCGGTGCAGGGGCTCATCGATCGCGTCACGAAGCGTCTCGGCGCGACGGCCGCCGAAGGCGCGCGCGGTTGGTCGGCGGACTTCAGCGATCCGTGGCGCGCGGTGCTCGACGTGCTCATGCAGCACGATCGCGAGTCGATCGTGCAAGGCGACGAGCAAGTGATCCTCGCGGCGGCCGAACTCACGCCGCAAGTCGTCACGTTCGTCGCGCGCGAACGCGTTCTCGCGATCGTCACCGAGTCCGGCGGCCGTTTCTCGCACGGCGCCGTCCTCGCGCGATCGTTCGGCATCCCGTGCGTGGTCGGCGTCTCGAACCTGCTCTCGCGCTTGGAGCAGGGCATGCGCGTCCTCGTCGACGGCGATGCGGGCACCGTGCAACTGCGGCCGGATCAGGACGACGTCGATCAGTTCCTCGTCCGACTCGAGCGACGCAAGGCGCGCGAGAAGAAGCTCGGCCTGCACGCCAGCCTCGAGCCGGTCACGACGGACGGTCATCGCTTCTCGGTGATGGTCAACGTCGAGAGCTTGCGCGACCTCGACACGTTTCCGCCGACGCACGCCGACGGTGTCGGCTTGTTGCGCACCGAGTTCCTCTACATGGAACGTCAGCAGTTCCCGTCCGAGGAAGAGCAGTACCGGCTCTATCGGCGTGTGCTGGAAAAGATGGCCGGTCGACCGGTGACGCTGCGCACGCTCGACATCGGCAACGACAAGCAACTGCCGTACTTCAAGACGCCGCGCGAAGCGAATCCAGCGCTCGGATGGCGCGGATTGCGCATTTCCATCGAGTGGCAGGATCTTTTGCGCGTGCAACTGCGTGCCGCGCTGCGCGCCAGCGCTCACGGCGACCTGCGCATCCTCCTGCCGATGGTCACGTCGCTCGAAGAAGTGCGCGAAGTGCACCGGATCTTCGACGAAGTGCGCCGCTCGCTCGTCGACGGCGGCTACGACGTGCCCGCGGAAGTGTCCGTAGGGATCATGATCGAGGTCCCCTCGACCTTGTTCGTGCTGCCGGCGCTGCTCGCCGAAGTCGACTTCGTGAGCGTCGGCACGAACGACCTCGTGCAGTACCTCTTGGCCGTCGATCGCGACAATCCGCTCGTCGCGAAGCTCTACGAGGTCCATCACCCGGCGGTTCTCGCCGCGTTGGCGCAGGTCGCGCGCGCGACGAAGCTCGCGGGGAAACACGCGGCCGTGTGCGGCGAGATGGCCGGAGACTATGCCACGGCGCTGCTCCTCCTCGGCCTCGGCTACGACGCGGTCAGCGTCGTGCCCATGCTCCTGCCCGAAGTGAAGTACGCCGTCCGGGAGACTTCGCTCGTCGAAGCGCGCGAGCTGGCCGACCTCGCGCTCCAGCAGTCGACCTCGGAGGGCGTCCGAGCCGTGCTCACGCGCTGTCGCGAACGCCTCCACGCCCGGCAAGTCTCCGAGGGCACCGACCTCGCCGCGGATTCCCGGAAGAGGGACGCGCGATGAGATCCTCCTCCGAGATGCATGCACGGAGAGCGTGTGAAGAAATCGAGCCTACGGCCTCTCAGAAACTTGTTGCGCCGCTGCGCGTCGCGTCGCCCGTGAATTCTTCACGAGCTGCGTGTTCCCACATTGATAGTCTCCAGACCAAGTTGGAGATCCCGTGAGACGCGTCACCTGGGGAACGGATCATTCGGGCGGTCCGCGGCGCGGTCGTTGGACCGCGCCCGAGATCGCGCGGCTCAAGGAGCTGTACGGATTCCGCGACGACGAGAGCATCGCGAAGCTCCTGAACCGCCCGGTCGCGAGCGTGCGGAAGATGGCCGAGCAGATCTTCCAGCTCGCCACGCGCACCGGACCGTGGAGCGCGCGCGAGGTCGACGACCTGCGCAAGTTCCTCGGCGGCGTGAACTACGAAACGATCGCGCGCGTCCTCGGCCGCACCGTAGAAGAGGTCGAGCGCGAGGTCGAGGAACTGCGGCGCGTACAGCAATCCGGACGCTGGACGCAGGAGGAAATCGTCGAGTTCAAGCGGCTCTATGGCACGCGGACGGACGAAGACCTCGCGGCGATCTTCGGTCGTTCGCTGGATGCGGTGAAGCGACTCGGTGCGCGTTACTGCCTGGCCAAGGACAAGG
>CAZKIY010000314.1:0-4694 GCA_964552875.1 uncultured Planctomycetaceae bacterium | reverse complement strand
GCATCGCGCGTCATGTAGCTGTGCAGCATCGCGCGCTCCGGCGCGACGGCTGCGCCGCGCAGGACCTCGACCGGCACTTGTCGCAGTGTGCGCAGCACCGTTCTCGCGCTCACGCCGCTCTTCGGAGTCCGCAGCAACAGCTTGATCGCGGTCGCAGCCGACTTGCCGAAGCTCTCGCTGTAGTTGCGCGCGGCGAACACGCAAAAGTCCTGCAGTGCTCGTGCCTCTTCCGGGAAACACTCGGCCGTGTCGGCCAGGGATTCCGGGACGTAGAAGCTCGCCGCTCCGTTCGTTCGTGGCGGATAGCTCATCAAGCTGCCGAGCACGCCGACCGGGATCCCGTGTGCGTCGAGGACGTCCCACACGCACTTGCCGCGGATCGGCGTTGGATCTTGCCCGAAGCCGACGAGCCCGTGTTCTTCCGGCGCGAGCCCGGTGTAGATCGACGGCCAGATGATCCACGGGCTGATCTTCCGCCAAGCTTTGTCCTCGCTCGCATCCCAACCCGGAACGCGCGTGCGGACGATCGCGCCGCTCCGGAGAGCACGCGCGAAGTTCGGCAGCCGTCCCGCGGCGACGAACTTGTCGAGGAAGTGCCGCTCCGCTTCGTTGAGCTCGAAGAAGATCACGGACACGGCCGGTCGCGAGCGTGTCTGGATCATGGTGGATTGCCGCGGTGGGCGAATTCGGAGAGTCAGTCTATTCGGCGGGCGGAGGGCGTGCACAGGAGCGTGAATCCAGCGCACTCCGCGCGGACTCGGGTCTCACCGACCTTCGGACCCCCACGGGGCGTCGAGTAGGCTCTGCCGCGCCCCCAGACCCGCGCAGTGAGCCCGCCCGAAACAACGATCCTCCGACCGGAACCGACGCGGGCCGGCCCTCGATCCTGGGCGCTGCTCGCGGTGATCGTCGTCCTCGGGCTCCTGATTCGACTGCACGGCATCGGGTTCCTCGCGCCGCACCTCATGGAGCCCGATGGCGTCGTCATCGACTACCAGATCCGCGTGCTCGACGGCCGGGGGCCCGAGGTCGCGACGCATCCTCTGCACGCGTACTACCCACACCTCGTCGCGCGCGTCGCGTCGGTCGTCCCGGAGTCGTGGGTCGCGCCGAGCGACCCGCGGACGTTGCCGGATCACTTGAGCGCCGCAGGTTCGTTCCGCCTTCGCGGTCGGATCGCCGTCGCACTGCTGTCCTTGCTAGCGATACCGCTCACTTGGTGGCTCGCGCGCGTGTTCTTGAGGGATCCATGGCCGCTCCTCGCGGCGGCGCTCGCGGCCGCGAGTCCGTTCGTCGTCTGGTTCGCGCAACAGGCGCGCCCGCACGCTGCGGCCGTGCCGTTCGTCCTACTCGCGACATGCGCCGCGATCGAGCTCAGACGGAACGGCGGTTGGCGCGCGTACGCCGCCGTCGCGCTCGCGGCGGGCCTCGCCGTCGGATCGCTGCAGAACGGCATCGCGGCGCTCGGACCGATCGGGATCGCGCTGATCCTGCGCTGGAAGAAGGACGGCCCGCGGATGCTGGTCGGCGCACTCGCGATCGTGCTCGTCCTCGCCGCGTTCGTCGCGCGTCTCTACCCGTTCCTGTTCGAAGGTCACGCGAAGGACGGCGTGGGTGTCGATGGCGAGGGCACGCTGGCGCTATCGCGGCATCAGGTGTTCCTCAAGCTCTTCAACGGTCGTGGGTTCGAGGTCGTGTGGAAGTCGTTGGAGGAGTACGACCCTTTGCTCAGCGCGAGCGCGTTGTTCGGCATTTGCGTGGGTGGAATCGCGATCGTCGTGGGACGGAAGCGCCTGGGACCCGAGCGATCCGCGGATCTCGCGATCGTGCTGGCCTACGTGCTGCCCTATCTCGTCGTGATCGGGCTCTACCAACGCACGTACCAGCGTTTCGTGCTGCCCCTCGTGCCGTTCCTCGCGATCCTGGCGACCTTCGGCTTGTTCGCGACAGCGCGGCTCTTCGGACGCCGATTCGCTTGGATTGTCGGGGTCTTCGCTGTCGCTCTCGCTTCGGCGCAGTTCGCGTGGAGCTACCGATTGGGCACCGTCCGCGCAGCACAGGACACGATCGAGGAGGCGGCTGCGTGGCTCGCAGTGAACGCGAACCCCGTGAAGGATCGCATCGACGTCATGCCCGGGCTCGACTTGCCTCTCGTGCGGACGCCGGCCTCGATCGAGCGCGACGCGCGACAGAAAGACGAGCAGAACGCGCCTTGGTACCGACACCTCTGCGATGCGCGCACTCCGCCGATCGACGCTCCGCAGTACGACATAGCCTGGATGAACCTCATCACGGCGGAGGAACGCGAGCGCGCGCATTCCGAGGCGTACGGGTTCGCGCGCGCACTCACCGGTCGCTTCGCGGTCGTGACGGCGTGGCCCGAGGGTTCTCGCCCGGCGTTGCGCGCCGTACGCGAAGGTCTGGCCGGACAGTACGAGCTCGTCGCGCGCTTCAATCCCGACGATCCCGACGTCGGCGAGGACGTGCCGCTCGTTCACCAAGACGACGAGTTGCCCTACACGACGCCGTGGGCGCTGCGGATCCTCGGCGCACGTTGCGTGGGACCCTCGGTCGAGATCTACCGCTTGCGTTGACCGCGTGGGTCAGATGCGAACGCCAAGTTGCGATCGCGCGAAAAGCCGCAGCAAAACGACCGAAATCACCATCGAGACCGCCGTGGCCAGAGCAGCGCCCGCGAGACCGATGCGCGGGATGAGGATCCAGTTGGCCACTACGTTGGCCAGCACCGTGAGCGTCATGAGCAACGTGTGCGTGGCCGGTCGACCGCCCATCAAGAGGAGCTGACCGAACGGCAAGTACCCCGCTGCGAGCGCGATGCCGCCGGCGAGGATGGCGAACGGCACGTGCGCCGCTTGGAACTCGGGTCGCGCGCCGATGAGCGACAACGCGACGGGGAACAAGAGGACCGCGACGAGCGCGACAGCGCCGATCCCGAGCCAGCACTTCGTTCGCGCGCGCAGCACGACGTCGCGGGCGGCATCGCGCTCACCCGCGGCCAAGTGCCGCGCGAGGATCGGATTCCACACGTTTTGCAGCACGACGACGAGCTGATAGAGCCCCTCCGCGAGCATGGATGCGTACGTGTAGACGCCGACGGCCGCGTCCGACATGGTCGCACCGATCATCCACACGTCCACCTTCGCGTTGAGTTCGAGCAGGACTCCGCTGACGGCGCTGCGTGCTCCGAAGACGACGTGATGACGCACTTCGCCGGACCAGCCGCTCGGCGCGAAGCGCAGGAGTCGCGCGACGTCGATGCCCGCCACCATGAAGAGGACGCCTTCGCTGATGGTGAAGACGACGAGCAGGCGATCTCCGCTCCAGCCTTCGGACATGGCGACGAACAGCGCGGCGAGGATCCCGACGTAACGCAGCGACTGATAGACGGCGAACGTTTTCATCCGGCGTTCGCCGTTCACGATCGCGAGCAGGACTTTGTTCAGAGCGAAGAAGAAGAGTCCGGGCGCGCTCGCTTCGATGGCGAGCGCGACGCCGTCGCTCTCGAGCAAGCGCGCGATCGGCCAACGCGCGAACCAGTAGAGCGCGGTGACGACGGCAGCGAGCAAGACGGTCGGCACCAACGTCGCCCACGCGGCCGCCGCAGCGCGTGCTCGATCAGCTCCGGCTTCGGCGACGGATCGCAATGCCGATCGATCGATGCCGCCGACCGCGGCCATCGAGAAGAACGTGTAGGCCGCGAGACCCTGGTTGAAGACGCCGAGCGTGGACTCGTCCCAGTGCTCGCCGATGAGCACGTTGAGCGCGAGGCCTGCGACGCCGAGGATCGCGAGACTCCCGACGTTCCACACGACGTCGCTCTGGACCTTTTCGGACAAGGGAGGCGCGGGGGCCTGACTCACGTAGATGTCGAAGTCACGCGGATCGATCGACACGGTAGGCGATCGAAGACGGCTAGTGTCCCGTCCCGCATGTCCAAGAGACATGCATGACGGGACATTAGGCTTCCGGCCTCGCTGTAATCACCACGAATCATGCGTGGAAACGTCCGTTCGTGCGCGCCAGCTCGCGCAGTTGCGCGCCGGTCGAGAAACGCTCCGGTCCGCCGACGCGCGTGGCGACGTCGGGCTCCGTCACGATGCGATCGAGCTTCGCGACGAGGCTCGCGAGGCCCTCGGCGTCCGCCCAGCGCGTCAATCCACCGCGGAACGGCGGAAATCCCATGCCGAACACGGTCGCGAGGTCGAGTTCGCGCGGACCGGCGACGATGCGTTCGTCGAGAGCACGCGCGGCCTCGGCCAACATCGCGAGCACGGTTCGCTCGGCGATCTCGGCGTCCGTGAGTGCTCGCGCGCGCGCGGCTGCCTGTGGAACGAGGTTCCCGAGCGCAGGATCGAGTTCCGCCTTTTTCCCGCCGTGCAGGTAGAAGCCGCGGCCCGACTTCTTCCCGAGCCGGCCGTCCTTCGATACGGCGTCGAGCACGTCGCACGGCGCCATTCGCGCCCCATACGCCGCATGCAGCGATGCTGCCGCGTGCTGCGCGACGTCGAAACCGACTTCATCGAGCAGTCGCAACGGCCCCATGGGCATGCCGAACTCGAGCAACGCGGCATCGACTCGCGCCGGTGCGATGCCGGCCGCGACGAGACGCAACGCTTCGTCGAGATACGGCCCGAGCAGCCGATTCACGAGGAATCCGGCGCAGTCGGCGACCA
>CAZKIY010000313.1:0-4696 GCA_964552875.1 uncultured Planctomycetaceae bacterium | reverse complement strand
TGAAGAACACGAAGAGCGCGAAGCGCGGGGCGGCCTTGGTCGAGTACGGCCTGATTGTCGCCGGCGTCGCACTGGTCTCCCTCGTCGCCGTCTCCGTCTTCGGCGGCAAGACGTCGAAGCTGTTCGGCGTTGCGGCCGGCGCAATTCCGGGAGCGACCGAAGCCGACAACGGCACGATCGTCAGCGGCAAGGTGGCTGCGGTGAAGAACGAAGGTGGTCTCATCACGCTCGACAGCGGCGCTGAGAACAACCTCGTGAACAACCTCGGCATCAGCGAGGAAGACATGGCAGAGCTCGTCGTTGACCCGACGACGGGTGGCTGAGATCGGCTGAGATCTAGATCTGCTCGATCTCCGCGCACGCGGATCGGACTCCCCGCGAGTTCGATCCGCGTCGTTCGTTATGGGCCGGTCGTCGATGAGCGAGACGCGAGTCTCGTCCGGGTCCGCGAGCGAATTCCATTGAGTGGGACGCCCGTGCCCGGGGCGCACACAATCGCAGCGCACTCACGAGCGACGACACCGCTTGCCGCAACCAGGAGTTCGACGTGCTCGCACCGATCCTCGCTTGGACCTGTTCGCTCAGCCTGCCGACGACGGAGGACGTGGCCGAACTCATGCAGGCGATGAGAGACCGGACGGACGCGCACTACAGCTTCGTCGCGACCTACACCGTCGAGTCCCCGAAGCGAAAGGGCGTCCTCACACTCATCTACGAGTCGCCGGATCGCACTTGCCTACGGATGCAGAGCGACGACATGGACATCTCGACGTGGCTCGTCGGGGAGCAGATGTCGATCCGCGGGAATTTGGCGGGAAACGACAGCCATGCTGACGTCGATTTCGGACCGTTCAGCGAGTGGGAGCGCGCGTTGGACGACGAATTCCCGCCGCGTAATATCGGTGCCGAGAACCTCGGACCGGGGCCGGTCATCCAAGTCGCCTTCGAACCGTCGTCGGAGGGATCCAGCGAGAACTCGCTCGCCGTCCGCCTGAGCTACCACGGGCGTCGCACCGCCCTCCTCGGCTGGCTCGCGAACCCCATTTCTGGCAGGAAGCGCGCCGGGATGCAGACCGACTCGTGTTGGAACCCTCCGCGAATGCATCGATCGCGCTGTCCATCGAGAGCGGGTTCATGCTGGAGATGCGCTTCCCGGGCGAGCACGGCCCCGTCGCCGTGAAGCTCGAGAACCTCGTCGTCGACGAGAGCCTTCCCAAGGACGCGTTCTCGATTCCGAAACGCCGCGAGGGAGTCGCAGATCGCTCCGAGGAGTACAGGCGACAACTGACCGTGCATGGCGCTCGCCTCCTGTGCCGTCGATTGCACGAGTTGGCGAACGAGAATGGATTCGAGGATCGATTCGAATCCACCGTGCTGCGCGAGAAGCTGATTCGTGTCGCTGAACTCGCTCACGCCGAGCTCATACCCGAGTTGTGCGCGCCATGGTCGGAGAAGATCACCTCCGGCACGACGGAGTTCTTCCAGGCGTGGCGCGCCGAGTACGAGAGGCAGCGAGGCGACGAGGCCGCGCGCAAGGCGTTGACGGTCGACGTGGAGGAGTTTCGCGCCCAGATCGCGCAGGCCGTGGCGAAGAATCGCGCGGGGTACTTGGCTCAGCTCGGCGGTCCGCCAGACGCGCGTTCGCGCGTGGCGGCCGTGATTCTCGAGTGCGAACGCGAAGCGGCCGGGCGGGTCTTCGATCGCGAGATGGGCGAGAAGCTCCTCGCGGCGCTCGACGATGCGCATCGCGCGGTCGTGGGGGACGGTTGACCGATCTTTGTCGCGCACGCCGCCTCGCGTTCGCTCGGGCTGAGGACGATCGAAAGCCCTCCGGCGCCGCGGTGCGCACAAGCAGGCCAGGCACGCGACCAGGACCTGTGGGCGCCGAGACCCGAGGATCACGCGATTCGGGCCAGGATTTATCCTGAGGACGGGCACGGACCGCCCCGTGCAAGAGCCTCAGTCCCTCCCCGACTTCGCCCTCGATGTTCACCGCGATCGCGATCTCGTGCGTTGCGTTCGTCGCGCATGCGAATCCGTCGGCGCACTCCGGTGACGAAGTCGTGCGTTGGGATGCGCGCGCCGTCGAGCACTTGCTGAATCGCGCCGGATTCGGCGCGACGGGCGCTGACATCGCGCGCGGCCTCGCCATCGGACAGGCAGCCTTGTCGCCGAGCTCGTCGATGGCCCCAGCGCCAGCTCGTGGGTCGACGTCGAACCGACGCTGTTCCGTTGGGATGACTTCGGTCGCTCCCGGAATTGCGCCGGCCGCAACGCCGAACAGCTTCGACGTCTTGCCGCCGAAAACGGACACGGGGACGAGGGAGACCAGTGCGACGCCGGCGACGATCAGCCCGTACTCGACCAAGGCCGCCCCGCGCTTCGCTCTTGTGCGTGATCCACGAGGAAGGTGACGTCGGCTCCGGCGCGCGGCCCGGAAACAAGGAGGCCCGACCGCTGTTCGCGGCCGGGCCTCGGGCGTCGCGGTGCGTCGCCGACTCTCGATGCACCAGGCGGACACCCATCCGTCTCAGGGAAACTGCACTCAGGGCGTCGAGTCGCCGAACACGCCGATGAGCAGCAAGTCGCCGTTCGTCTGCGCGCCGGATTCGAAGGGCAAGTCGCACGCCGCGCGTCCGCCCGGCAGGCGTTCCATGAGGAGCGCCAGGATGGCCGGATCCTGCAGGACGTCCGCGACGGAAGTGGCGATCCGTCCGTCCAACCGGAACCAACCCGACTCGAGACCCGGCGCGCCGAACACCTCGTTCGGATCCTGGCTCGTGGTCGCCAGGAACGCTTGACCGAACGCGCTGTTGATCTCGAGCAGCGTGCGCTTCTCCCAGCACACGAAGCTCGATTGCGCGGAGAACACTTCCTCGTCGTCGTTGTAGATCAGGTAGTCGACGATGGCCTCGAAGTCCTTGCCCCCCGAGAGGTTCAGGAGCACGAGGTCGGACTCGTATCCGACGACTGCGATGCCGCCTAGCTGCGCGGTGGGGGGTAGCGCATTGCTCTGCCCGAGGAACCGCGGGAACAAGAGCACGTCCGGCGCACACGTGTACTCGAGATTGTTGAGATCTCGCACGCCATCACCGTCGTCGTCCGTCGTGGTGCCCGCGACGCCGACACCGAGATACGCGTAGGGCTCGAACGAGTAGTCGGCGCCCGTGAAGTTGTCGAGGATGAGCCCGCTGCCGACGAGGTGATTGAACACGATGGCCTCGCCCGTGATCGGACTCTTCGCGAACACGTACAGGAATCCCAATGCCTGATTCGGGTTCTGGACCCCGGCGATGACGGTCAACGTGTCGTTCGGCGTCAGTCGACGCGTGAAGTTCGTCTCGAGGCACGGAATCGTCTGCCCAGCGGCGTTGAGCTTGCCGATGTAGACGTACTCGACGTCGACGGTGCCCTCGAAGAGGTTGCCGATCTGCGCGAAGTTGTCGTTCGTGTTCGTGACCGTGATCAACGTCGTCGACATCGCGCGACTGTCGAATTCCGGGAAGACGAGCAAGCTGGCGGGCTTGCGGATGCCGACCGGACAATCGATTTCGCCCTGGCCGGCGAGACCTTCGATCGTGAGATCGAAGAGCAGCGGAGACAGTGTCGAGTTCGACGGGCGCGTGAACGTCGCGCGCACGCCGACGTAGCGACCGAAGACGCCCGTGAAGGCCACGCCGTTCTGCGCGGCGACGAAGGGCAGGCTCCCGATCGCGACCGGATCGTCCGATACGCGGTACTCGACCGCGAAGGTCGTTCCAGCCGGGACCGCGGCGTTCCAAGCGATGCGCCCGTACTCGTTGTTCGCGACTTGGCTGTCGTAGAGCACTTCCCAGCGACCGTCGTTCTGCACGACGCCCCCGACGTTGGTGCCGGTCATCTCGCTGAAGTTGAACGGACGCGCGCTGCGTCCGAGCGGCACCGTGAGATCGACCTCGCCCAATCCGTCGATGCCGGCATTCGGATCGATGCGCTTCGCCGTGTCGGACAGCGTGCATGCGACCCAGATCTTGCCGAAGCTGTCGACGGCGATACCGCGCGGGCTCTGACCGTTCGCACCGAGGCTGATCGCCTTCAGGAAGTTTCCGTTCGCGTCGAGGCGCGAGACGCTGTTGCCGAGGCTGCCGTCGACCCACGCGTGGCCGTCGACCGGCGAGATCGCGACCGAGCGATCGCGGTTGTCGCCGAACGTGGGCTTCGGGAAACCCGGAACGATCGTTCCCGCCGGCGTGAACTTGAGGATCTGGTCGAGGTCGAACTGCGTGACCCAGATCGATCCGTCCGGTCCGATGCCGAGCCCGTGGTTCTCACCCGTGTTGTTCATGCCGAACTGCGTGAGGTCGATGCACGTCTCCGTCTGCGTGCTGATGACGTAGCGCAGGAGCTCCGTGCCGCCCTCGCCCGTGGTCGACCACAAGACACCGTTCGGATCGATGATGCCGCCGTACGCGCCGCACGTCGGGTTCGCGAACGTCGTGAGGATCGCGCCGGTCTGTCCGTCGAGCTTGTCGAAGTCGTCGGAGATGAAGGGGAATCCGCCGACCCAGACGTCGCCGTTCCCGTCGAGCGAGACGTGGTGCGTGTTGATGCCCGAAGTGCGCTGGTAGACGACGATGGCCTCGTCGCCCGCGTCCTGGACGATGCCGTCCGCGCCGCCGACTCCGTCCGTGATGTTCGGCCAGGGCAGCACATCACC
>CAZKIY010000312.1:0-4744 GCA_964552875.1 uncultured Planctomycetaceae bacterium | reverse complement strand
GGCGCGCTTCGAGTCAGCGCCCGCACGCTCGCAACTTCGCGCGATGGACCGCGCGGTGGGACTCGAGCGAGTGAGTCCGATCGAGAATCACTCCCGCTGCCACACATCAGCGGCCTGCGCGAGGACGTCGAGATCGCACGCTTCCGTGCGCTCGATCACCCGCGGATCGAGTCCGGATCCGCGAGCGCGTAGCTCGTGCTTCTCCCGCCGCCGTCGTTCTGGACGAGGTTCCCGCCGGTCGCGAGTTCATGGATGTCCCGCAGCGCCGTGTCGGTCGAGCATTTCGCGAGCTTGGCGTACTTCGAGGTCGTCAGCGCGCCCTCGAAGCCGCTCAACATCCGAATCGTGCCACGTCCGCGGGCGACGGGCGCGCCAATCACCGCAGGAGTTGCGGCGATTGCGGCCCGTATTCGCCGCACGAAGTCTCGGCGTGGCTCGAACGCTCGCGCCGGATTCGTGGGCCGAGGACGGTCGGCGCGCTCAGTCCCAAGCCGGTCGATGGACTCTGTCACGGCGACGAGTCATTGGACCTCGGCCCTTGTTCTCGGGCCACTCGCACCGAGGCGGACCTTGGCTCGCCCATTCAGCGCAGATCGAGCCGCGCTGGGAACGCACCATGTGTACTCGGCAGTCGCGAGACCTACACTCGTCGCGGACATTCATCGTGAGTGACTCACCGCTGGGCACGGTCGCGTTCGCCGAGAAAGTCCTCGCGTTGCTCGAAGAGGGCCAGCGCAGCTCGACCTACAAGTTCGCGACGCTGCTCGCACTCGTCGAACTCTGCGTCGAGAAGACGAAGCCCGACGGAGCACCGCCGAACTTCGTCACGACTCGGGAGTTGGCGTGCAAGGTCGTCGAGATCTACTGGGGGCAGGCCATTCCGTACCGGCGCCTCGGGCGGGTGCTGGAGCAGAATCAGGGCCCGGCTCTCCACCGTGGAGGGCCGGTGAGCGCGAGGATCGTGGGCTCCATCGCGAAGCTCCGTGCCGTGCACGCCGGCCTCACGCTGCACGAGGTGCGCGCAAGACACGGGCAGACGTTCGAGTCCGTCGTGCGCGAAGTCGAGAAGACGCTCATCGAGATGCCGCTGCCCAAGCTCCAGCGCATGGGGCGAATCGACCAGCGATTCCTGTACGAAATCAGCTGGGACGACCACGTACGCAAGGGGACTTGGTCGGAGACTCGCGGGTTCGACAACCGTATCGCATTCGTCGAGGGCGCCGCTCAGAACCTCGTGCGCCTCTCCAGCCTGCTGCTTCCGCTCATCCAGCGGAAGTGGGCGGCGAAGGTCGCGGAGCTCAACGGCCTCGAGAGCGACGAGCTGGAGACGTTCCTCTTCGGAGTGAACCGGATCACGCTCACGCGCGTGCTCCCTCCGCTCCTCGATCTCCAGTCCGGGCGGTGCTTCTATTGCCAGAAGCGCGTGGGCGCTGCTCCGCACGTCGATCACTTCATTCCGTGGTCTCGACATGCGGACGACGGCCTCGACAACCTCGTCGTGGCCGACGGGCGCTGCAATCTCGCGAAGAGGAACTTCCTCGCGGGAGTGAAGCATCGGGAGCGCTGGCTCGAACGCGGGAGCGCCCAGTCAACCGAGTTGGAGGCGATCGCGAAGCAGATGCCGTGGCCGCGGGACCGCGATCGCACGGAGGCCGCAGCCCGGGCGATGTACCGGAACGTGCCGGGCGGGTTCCTCTGGCTCGAGGGAACGGAGTTCGAAGCCGCAGGCTGACCGTCCCTGTGGAGAGGACCACGGTGCAACGCATCGATGCCCGGCGAGTTCGGCCATGTGCCGGCTCCGGTGTCCGCGTTTGCCGACGATTGCGCCGCCTCGAGCCGGACCCCGTGTTCTCGCTGTCCCGTCGGTCGGCTGCCGCGGCCGCCCCCACGTCCCGATGAGACAGTCGAGGGCCCCCGGGTGACGCGCTGGACGTGATCCACGGGGAACTCGCTTCAGAAATTCGTCGGTCAGCGAGAACTGGCAAGCCGAGGCCCTGCGCCGATGTCATGGTAGCCGCCGACGCGCCCGAAGTCGGTCGTGTCGAACCGAAGGAAGCCCACCCATGAACTCACTCGTTCCGAACTCACTCGCCTGGAGTCTCGTCGCCGTGCTGCTCGCCACGACGGGCCTCGAGCAAGCACCAGTCAAGAAGGAAGACACCGTGAAGCTCGGCAACTTCTCCGTCAGCCTCACCGTGAAGGACATCCAGGCCTCGAAGGCCTTCTACGAGAAGCTCGACTTCGTGCAAGTCGGCGGCAAGCTCGAGCAGAAGTGGGTCGTCCTCCAGAACGGCACGACGACGATCGGCCTCTTCCAGGGGATGTTCGAGAAGAACAGCCTGACGTTCAACCCGGGCTGGGACTCCGAGAAGAAGACGCTGAAGGACTTCCAGGACGTGCGCGAACTCCAGCGGACGCTGAAGCAGCGCGGCCTCGCGTTGCAGACCGAAGCCGACGACGCCAGCGACGGACCGGCTTTCTTCGCGCTCGTCGACCCCGACGGCAATCCGATCCTCGTCGATCAGCACGTGCCGAAGCCGAAGCGCTGACGCGGCGCCGAAACGAAGAGTCCTCCTTGCGACGCCGGCGGCTCGAGACTGCCGGCGAACCCTCTCGCGAATCCAGATCGAAGCGAACGGCGACGTGCAGCCCTTCGACACGGGGAAGTCGCGGTAGATCCCGAGCGACTCACCGAGGGCGAGCGCGCGCTGGCGCAGCCGACATCTATCCGCGTGGGCGCCGTGCGCTGAGGAAAGAGCCTCCGCCCCGTCTTCGTCCGGCGTCGAAAGGCGTCGAACCGCCGAGTTTCATCGATCTTGCGAGCCGTCGCCCGCGTTCCTCTCGGAGTCGGCGCGAGGAATTCCCCATGGCCCCCGCGAAGCGCATTCCGCCGCTCGTTCTCCACGACGGGCGTCAACCCGTCGATCCGAACATCGTGATCGTCGTCCTCGACGACGGCGGCGCGGAGTGGTTCGACTGGAGCGGATTGCTCGAGCCCGCGGCGGGGTTCGTGAAGCACCCGCGACTCTCCGAGCTGCGCGCGCGGGGCGTCACGTTCACGCGCGCGTATGCGTGCCCGATCTGTGCCCCGTCCCGCGCACGTTTGTGGTCGGGCTCGTACGGCTTCGATCTCGGGCTCGCCGGGAATCCGGCGACGTTCGACGACTACGCGTTCTGCGGAGGCGGCGCCTCGATCGCGAACTGGCAGAACCCGCCGCCGATCACGGCGCGTCTCCTTCCGCGACTTCTGCGCATCGGGCGCGACGGGTCGGACGAACTGCCGCCGGCCGAGCAGAGTTACGCATCGGCGTCGTTCGGCAAGTCGCACTTGCACAGCGACGAAGGGCGCGAAACGTGGCCGATCGACCACGGTCTCCTGCGCTACGTCGGTTGCCAGCCCAACGCGGGCAAGTTGCCGCAGGCCCAGACGCAGAAGGGGCACTTCCAGTTCGCGGAAGTCACCCACAGCGCGGGCGGTGCGCCGAGCGTCAAGGTCTGGGGTGCTCCGGGCGTGTGGCCGAACGGCGGGCCGTACATCGCGTACGACACGAGCGTCGCACCGGACGCGGGCTGGGACGCGTACACCGTCTACCGCAACGCCGTGCAGTGGATGAACGCGCGCACGAAGCCGTTCCTCGCGCTCGTGAACTTCAATCCGCCGCATGCGCCGTTCGAAGTGCCGCCGTTCGACGCGCCCGACGACGTCGGTCACGGAGCCAGTGGCGGGAGGTTCGCGGTCATTTCGCGCGAGACGCGAGCCCGCATGCTCGAACTCGACGGCGGCGGCAAAGGTCCGGGTTGGGTTCCGCCGTTTCCCGTGCCCGACGTGTACGTCGACGAGAGGCGCGCGATCTACCGCGCGAATCTCGAAGCGATCGACACGTTGATCGGGACGATGTGGGATCGCCTCGATCCCGTGCTTCGCGCTCGCACCGTGTTCCTCGTGATCGGTGACAACGGCACGGTCTCGAACGTCGTCGACGCGCCGTACGACGCGGGGCGTGCGAAGCGCACGCCCTACGAGATGGGCGCGCGCGTTCCTTGCGTCGCGTGGGGGCCGCCCGACATCGTCGGGGCGCCGGGGCGCACGAGCGATCATCTCGTGCACATCGTCGACCTGCTGCCGACCGTGCTCGAGATCACGCGCTGCGATCCAGAGCTGTGGAACCCGGAGGGATCTCGCGTGATCCGCGGACGATCGATCGCGGGAATTCTGCGCGATGCCGCGACGCGACCGGGGCGTGACCACGTGTACAACGAACTCTTCCTGCCGCTCAACGGCACGCGCGACGGCCCGGTGCCGATCGATCCGTCGCGCTGGATTCGCACCTACACGGACGGCAAGCACAAGATCATCGAGCGTCCGACGTCGACCGAGATGTACCGCATCGACTCGAGCGCGCGGCCGGAGAGTGGGCTGCCGGGATACTTGGAGCGGCCGGAGGACGATCTCTTTCCTATCGTCGGAACGGCTGGCAACGAGGATCTCACCCAGCGTTTTCTCGCTTTGCAGGCGGAGCTCCACGCACTCGTCGAGTCCTGATCCGTCGCGCTCTTCGGATTCGCGGCGGAAACGGCCGGTGCGGCGACGTTGGTCGGCGCGACGATGATGGGGATCCCGGTGATGACGACGCTCACGATCACGGGGGCAATCCGGGCCGGCGTCGGTCAACACCGGGACGGCACGTTCCTCTCGTTACCCGTGGTTCGTTCACGCACACGATCAACGGGGGCAATCCGGGCC
>CAZKIY010000311.1:2358-4768 GCA_964552875.1 uncultured Planctomycetaceae bacterium | reverse complement strand
CGGCTCAGCGCGTCTCGATGCGTCGCAACTCGTCGCGCACGTCCGTGATGCGCGCGCGAATCAGGATCACGAGCGAGTTGTTCTCGTCGCTGTAGCCTTCGGACTTGAAGAAGAACCCGATGATCGGAATCTTCGCGATCCAAGGCACTTCCGCGCGGCGTTCGATGCTGCGGACGCGCGAGAGGCCGCCCAACATGAGCGAGCCGCCGTCCGGGATCGTCGCGGTCGTGAACACGCTCTGCACTTCCAGCTCGGGGAGCTGGAACGTGATCGGCGACGTGTTGCCGCCGAGGGTCGAGCTGAAGTTGCGCAGCGCGACGACCTTGGCGACGGTCGGCTGGACCTCGAGGGTCAGGTACTTGCGGTCGTGGTGGATCGTCGGGCGGACGTCGAGGACGATGCCCTCCTGCAGGATGTTGATCTGCGGATCGGCGACCGCCTGGAACTGCGCCACCTCGACGTCGAAGTCCTGGATGTAGGCACGCTGGTTGACGACCGCGACGTAAGCACGTTGCGTGTTGTGAACCGAGAGCACTTGGTCGTTCACGAGCTGGATGTCCGAGCTCTTCTCGACCGCGCGCAGGATGGTGGACAGCTGCAGGTCCTCGAGGAACGTGAGCTGGTACGTGAGCCCGCCCACGGTCGCGAGTTGGTCACCCAGAGCGGACCCGAAGAAGTTCTGCGTCGTCGAGCGGAAATCACCGTCTTGACCGTCGTCGTAGAACGCGCCCGCGGAGGGAGCGCCGGCGGCGTTCGTGCCTTCCGTGCCCGTGCCGCCGTTGTCGAGACCGCGGCTGGCCTGGTCTTCGAGGCCGTTCGTGACGTCCGTCACGGTGACGCTGTCGAGACCGCGGAAGTCGACGCCGATCTCCTGGATCCAGTTCTGCGCGACCATCAAGAACTTCGATTCGATCGTCACGAGCGACGAGCTGAAGCGGCGCAGGTCCTCGAGGAACAAGCGGATCTGTTCCTGAACCTCCGGCGTGTGGTTGATCACGATGAAGCCGTCGCCGACGTCGCTCGTGATGCCCTCGTCCTGCCACGTGCCGACGGCGACGTTCTCGGTGATGAGGACCGCCAGGTCGGCCGGCTCGAGGATCCGCGGCTTCTCACCGATGCCACCGAACGGACCACCGCCGTCGTCGTCCGCGAGCTCGTCGAGCAGGCGGATCCGATCGATGCGCGGCCCGATGAAGTCCGTCAGCGACATCACGAGGTCCTGGACGTCGTGGTTCACGACGATCGGACGGCTGCGGGCCTTCTCCTTGGTCGTGATGATCACGGCTTCGTGGCGCACGGTCCACGTGACCGTTTCACCAGCCATCTTCGTGATCAGGTTCAGCGCCTGCTCGAGCGTGATCTTGTTCTCGAACGAGAACGTGAACACGGTGCTGGCCTCGCTGGCCGCGGCCTCGGCGGCGGGATCGACGACGAGAGGCGCGCCGGTTTGGACACGGACGACATCGATCACCGCGGAGAGGCTCTCGAGGTCCTTGATGCCGGTGATCGAGAGGGTCGTCTCGCGCAGGGACTCGCGCAGCTTGGCCTCGCCCGGATCGAGCTTCGCGGCCAGGTCGAGTCCGGGTCGACGCGCCCGCAGCGCCGTCATCGCGTTCCAGCGATCGGAGTCGGGCAGCGTGATGACGTCCGTGTAGGGGACCTGGAGTTCCTTCATCGACTCGCGCCAGCGTCGGAACTGCTCCGACTTGCGCTCGAGGTAGTCGGCTCGCACCTGCGTGCGACCGGCACGGAAGGCCGCGTCCTTGAGCTCCCGCGCGCGCTCGCTGCGCGCGTCCAGTCGGAGGGCCTCGCCGGCCAGGCGCTCGGCCTCTTCGTAGTCACCGCGCTCGAAGGCGTCGATCGACTGCTCGAGGACGGCGTCGACGATCTGGGAGCGCTGGCCGACCTGCGCCGCCTCGCGGGTGCGCAGTTCCTCGGTCGCGCGTTGGCGCGCCGCGTCCACCGTGGCCTTCTCGGCCTCCAGTCGCTGCGCGCGAACCTGATCCAGCATCGCCTTGGCCTCGACGTCGAGACCCTTCCAGTCGATCGAGTAGGGGGCGAAGCGGACCGCGTTGTTGGCCACTTCGAGTTCGGCGATCGCGCCCTGGTAGTCGCCGCGCGCGACGTTCATGCGCGCCGTGGCGAGCGCGTCTTGCACCTCGGCCTGGAGCTGTTGCACGCGCAGGGCGTACTCGGCCGTCATGTCTTGGCCGGTCGTCTCGTTCGAGGCGACGAGATTGCCTTGCAGCGACAGGACGCGCGAGCGCAAGTTGCGGGCCTTCGGGCTTTCCGGATCGACCGCGAGTGCGGCATCCGCCTCACGGATCGCATCGTCGAGACGCAGTTCCTGGAGGAAGCGTTCGCCGTTGGTCAGGTGGACCTCCAGCAAGAACGCATTGCGTTGCTTCGC
>CAZKIY010000311.1:0-2258 GCA_964552875.1 uncultured Planctomycetaceae bacterium | reverse complement strand
CTCCGGCAGGCCGTGACCGCGAGAAGGAGACCCAGCGTCCAAACGTTCGTGTGCGTCGTCATCGTTTCGTGCTCGTCAGGGGGGGCGTTGGATTCGGTTCCGTTGGGGCTCAGTTCGGCTTCACTGACCCGCCGTCGGGGGCACGATTTGCACCGGTGTGGGTTCGGACTCCTGCGGGATGACGATGTTCGCCTTGAGCAGGATCAGAATCTTGCGGTTCGAGACGTACTTGCCCTGGCGATTGAAGAAGAAGCTCACCAGGGGAATCTTGTTCAGGAAGGGGACGCCGGACGCCTTCTCCTGCTTGTCCGAGATCTTCAGTCCGCCCAGGAGCACCGTGCCGCCGTCCGGCATCGGGATCGAGGTGCGGACGCGTTGGTACTCGACCTCGGGCAACTGGATCGTCACCGAGTTCTGGGAGCCGAGGGTCGTCACGACCTCGCGGATCGGGCGCTTGAGTTCGGCGACCGTCGGTCGCAGCTCGAGCCTGATAAACCGGCGGTCGGCCGAGATGACGGGGCGCACGTCGAGGACGACGCCGTCCTGGACGATGCCGACGATCGGGTCACCGATCGAGGCGGCTTGCGCGATCTCGACGTTGAAGTCCTGCACGTACGCGACGTGGTTGACGACCGCCAGGTTTCCGCGCGCCGTGTTGTGGAGGCTGATCCGCGGGCTCGTCACGAGCTCGACGCGCTCCGACTTGCTGACGGCGCGCAGGATCATCTCGAGCTGGATGTCGTTCAGGTACGTCCACTGGAACGACAGGCCGCCCGAACCGGTCAGGACGTCGCGGTCCCCGAGTCCGGTGGCTTCCTCGTCCCCGACGCCGCCGATGTTGCCGTCGTTGAGGCCGGTGTCGTAGAGCTCCTCGACGCGAGCACGCATTTGCTGGTTCGCGGAGCCGTCGTAGAACGCGCCCGAGTCCGTCCCCTGGCCGATTTCCTGGCCGAGGTCCTGCTGGGTCGAGGCATTGCCGAAGTCGTTGAAGAAGTCGTTCGAGCCGAGGCCGGGCTGACCCAGGCCGCGGAAGTCGACGCCGATGTCCTCGAGGAAGTTGTCCTCGACCGTCAGGAAGCGCGCTTGGATGTCGACCAGGAGTCCGGTCGCCTCGCGCAGGTCGCGCAGGAGCTTCTCGATCTGGATGTGCACTTCGGGCGTCTGGTGGACGACCATCGTGCCGTTGCTGATGCGCAGCGAGTTCTGCGGGTCGGCCTCCCAGGAACTCGGCGCGACGTTGTTCCGGATCAGCGTGTCGAGGGCGTCACCCTCGATGACGTTGGCGACGCGCTCGACCTTTTCCTCTTCGGGGAGCTGCGTGCCGCCAGTCGGCGACACGTTCATCTCGCGGCCGGGGAAATCGGGGATCGGACGGGTGAGGTCCTGGACGCCGTAGGTGCGCAGGATCTGGCCGCCCTTGAGTTCGTCCTTCGTGACGAACATCACGACGCCGTTCTCGATCTTCCAGCGCAGGCTCTCGCTGACGTCGGCGATCAGGTCGAGAACCTTCAGCACGCTGCGCGTGTTCAGGTCGAGCTTGATCGTGCGCTGCTCCTCGTCGAGCTCTTCCTTGACCTTCGGGCTGATCAAGAAGTTCACGCCCGTGACGGTCTGGAGGAAGCTCGCGACTTCTTCCAGCGGCGAGCCGTTGCCGTCAGGTCCGAGGAACTTCGGCTCGATCGTGCGCTGGTCGAGGATGTCGAGGACGACTTGCTTGTCCTGCGCGACGGCCACGTCGAGCTTGCTGAACTCGAGCGGCGTGCGCTTCTGGACTTCGCGCCAGCGCTTCAGGTCGTCGAACTCGAGCGTCGCGATCTGCGGCACGTCCATCGTGTCGAGCTCGTCGAACGTGCGGATCCACTGTTCGCGGTAGTCGCGGCGGATGGTCTCGTCGGCCTTCCCGTGGCGCATCTCGGCGGCCACCTCGCGCAGATCCTTCGCCGCGCCGTTGTTGGGCTCCTCGAGGAGGATCTGACCCGTCACGGCTTCGGCGCGCGTGTAGTCCTCGGCCAGGAACGCCGCCTTCGCCTGGGCGAACAGCTCGTTCAAACGGTCTTCGCGCCGCTGACGCGTCTCGTCCTCGGCTCGTCGTCGCTCTTCGTCCGCGGCGGCCGCGGCGTTGCGGGCGGTGTCGGCCTGGGCTTCCTCGGCGAGGCGCACGGCGGTTTCGAGTTCACCCTGGACGAGCTTGACGTCCAGCGCATCCGTCGCGATGAGCGGGTTGTAGCGCAGGATGATCTCGGCCTGGCGGTACTGCT
>CAZKIY010000310.1:0-4769 GCA_964552875.1 uncultured Planctomycetaceae bacterium | reverse complement strand
GTGGGGTTCGAGCGGGCTCGAGAGCGGCGGAGGAGAGTCTGACTCCGTACACCCGTCCCGAAGGCGGCGGCTCGCCGAAGTGAGTTCTGGCCGCGAGAGCTTGGGTCTCTCGCAACGTGCGGGATCGAGCTGTGGGGTTCGAGCGGGCTCGAGAACGGCGGAGGAGAGTCTGACTCCGTACAGCGTCGGCCGCGAGACCTCCCGTCTCGCGGCCGACTCATTCGTTCGAGGGCAGGAACGGTCCCGCCGCGAACTCGATTCAACGCGGCATCACGGGCCCCACGCGACGCGGTACCCGTTGCTCACGTTGAACACGTTCGGCGTGCAGAATGCCGCCGCGTTGCGATACCACGCTTGGTAGACGCGCACGCCCGGCGTGGTGACTCCACCCGCGACGCTGATGGTCGGATCACCCGGCACGGCGTAGCCCCAGGAACGGTTGCCGCAATTCGCGTTGCGCAGGAGCAACCGGACCACGCTGCCGCCCGCGCAGCGCAATCCGTCGCCGAACACCGCGCCGAGCCCAGCGTTGACGGTCCCCGTGCCTTGGAAGAGCATCGCGTTCGTCGAGCCGGGCATACCCGACGCGGTCAGTTGCATCGTGTCGTTCGAGATCGACGCGAAGCCGTTGGCCCACAAGAGAGCGCCGTCGGGGTTCACGCTGTTCGCGCAGCCGCGGCCGGGCGCGCCGAAGTTCGCGCACGGGCAGGCGGTGCCGGTGCCGTCGCCGAAGCAGAAGCGCGTGCCCGGCTCCGGATCGTGCAGGACGTCGAGCGCGTCGACGTCGTCGCCGATGTAGCCCGCGAGGTTCCGACTCATCATGAGGCCCAAGGTCTCGCCCGCGATCCAGATGCCCGGGACGGAACCGAAGGCACCCGTGGGCACGAGGACGTCACCCTGCTCGATCGGGACGCCGAAGAACGCGTCGGGCGTGCCGATCAGCGCCGATCCGCGGCGCACGGAGAAGAAGAGCATGTCCGAGGCACCCGTCGTCCAGTCGTACGGCGTGGTCGAACGTTGGTAGCCCGCGATGCCGTTCTCGCGCAGCACGAGCGCATCGAGGTCATCCGTGTCGGGGCCGCTGGCGTCGAGGCCGAGGCTCGCTGCGCTGGCGTAGACGGCCGGTGCGCAGCTCGGGCACGAGACGAGCACGTCGCCGCCGACGAATCCGTTCGCGACCGCGGACCCCGAGTTGGGCGTGGTGAAGATCGGATCGATGAACCCAGCGTCGAGCGAGAAGTACGTGCAGGTCGAGCGCGGCAAGTACCGGTCGGGCACGTCGTCGTCGAGCGCGTCGAGGTTGTCACCGAAGGGCGAGGGCTCGACGAGGCCGAGGCCCGGGTACACGCTCGTCCCACACGCGTTCACGAGCCCATCGCCGTCGATGTAGGCGTAGTTGCCGATCACCGGTCCCGGCGCGACGGGACCGCACGGAACGAAGATGCCCGCGAAGACATCGGCCGTTTCATCGGCGCACGCGCCTTCGCTGGCGAGGTCGGGCGCGAAGCCGGGCTGGCCGAGGCCGCGGTAGGAAACGGAGAACACCCACGTCGGGTTCGGCGTGCTCGGCAGCGACGAGCAATTCACCATGCGATCGAGCGCATGCGAGAGCGCGTCGACCTCGATCGCGCACGGCGTGCCGCCCGGGTGACCGACGCACCCGAGGTGCGTGGCGACGTTCAGCCCGGCAGGCGCGAGGAAACCGCCGCTCTCGACGATCCCCGGCGTGGGCAGCGGGCCGAACGCGGGCACGAGCGCCTGCGGCATGAGCAGGTCGCCTTCCGTGATCGGCGTGAAGGAGAACGAGTCGATCGCGGACACGGTCGGTCCGCGCCAGTCGACGCTGAAAACGGGGAGGCCGGGACTCTGCGCCGCCGCGGATGCGACGAGCGCCAGAGGCGTGAGTTGGAGGACAGTTCGAGTGACGGTCATCGGAGTAGCTCGGTTGGGAGGTTTCAGTGACGGGCGCGATGCCCTCTATCTCCCCGTGGCCCGGCCTTCCGGTTGGTGGACAGGTAATCTCGGAAGCTTCCGCGATCGTGTCGCGCGGTCGCCAGCTCGCGCTGCGCGTCGAAGCCGTCGGCAAACCGTCGAACAGCGCTTGGCTCGAGCTGCTCGACTTCGATCTGCATGCGGGGGGCTGAAGGCCCGACTCAGGTCCAGAAATGCGCGCGAGGCTGGCCACGATCGGCCAGCCTCGCGCGAGTCGAAACGACGAACCCGTCCACTCGCGTGGACGAGATCTAGGCGCTCACGCGCCCCAAGTGACGTTCAGACCGTTCGTCAGGTTGAACGTCGAGGCCGTGCAGAACGCGGCCGCGTTGCGGTACCAAGCCTGGTAGTTGCGGATGTCGCCGGCGACGCACGAACCGCGCACGGAGACCGACAGGTCGCCGAGCTCGGGGTACTGGCTCGCGCCGGCGACGTTCGTCTTCGTGCCGAGGCGGATGACCGTGCCGCCCGCGCAGCGCAGGCCGTCACCGAAGACCGTCGCGATTTGCGTCGTGCCCTGGAAGTAGAGGACCGAGCTGCTCGCCATGCCCGTGCCGAGGAGGGTCAGCGTGTCCGCGGCGATGCTCGACGTGCCCGAGGAGGCCAGGTTGCCACCGTTCGGGTTCACCGAGCTCGGGCAGCCGTTGCCCGCCGTGCCGACGTTGCCGCACGGGCAGGCCGTGGTCGAGCCGTCACCGAAGCAGTAAGCGACCGGCGGGGGCGTCGGGCTGCCGACCGTGAAACAGACGAACATGACCGAGTAGGCCTGGGTGGCCGGCGCGAGCACCGTCACCGGGACGGAACCGGCGGTGTCCGTGATCAGCACGTCCAAGTCGGTGCCACCGGCGGCGACCGTGCTCGTGGAGCACGCGATCAGGTTCGGGAAGTCCACGACTCCACCCGTGAGGAAGTCGTCGGTCTGCGGCGAATCGTCGTTCGTCGCCACGTTGAAGCGGCCGATGGCGAGGTAGTACGTGCCGGCCGCGAGGGTGCGCGTGAGTCGCGATTGGAGCCCGGCGCCCGTGCCGCCTTCGGCGATCGAGTTGTCGTCGTTGCTGGCGTCGTCGATGATCGTCAGCGTGCTATCGAACAGGTGGATGTCCGTGTCGGTCGCGGTCTGACCCTCGGTCGAGAGCACGATCACACCCGGCGCGAACGTGCCCGGAACGACGATCGGCGTCACCGATGCCGTCGAGAGGGTGGCCGAGTAAACGCCGGTCGTCGTGGCGGTCCCGGTGACGCGGTAGTAGAGCTCTTCGCCGCGGCCGAAGCCGTACCACGTGTTGGAGCGCGGGACGAGTGAGGTCGTCGAGGACGTCTGGAAGACGCTGTACGACGCCGGGTTGACCGCGCCGGCCGTTTGCGTCAGGCCGAGGATGCCGCCGATGTTTCCGGCCGCCCCGGTCGTGGTGATCGCCATCGTGTGACGGTAGATCCCCGCCGCGAGCGAACCCGTCTTGATGTGGAACGTGTCGGCGCTAGCGCCACCCGGAACCGTCGTCGACGTGCCTGTCGTCGTGCCGGTCAGGCTGTCGCCCGCGACCATCGTGACGATGCCGTTCGCCGTGGCTTGCGCCTTGGTCTCGTTGGGCTCGATCTCGGGCGTGATCTGGGCGAAGGCGCCCGTGGCGAGAGCCGCGACGGCGCCCGCGAGGAGAAGGTGGTTGGACATGGTGATGGAAGCTCGAAGCGGTGAATGAGGGCGCCGACGGGTGCGCCGGCAAGGAGGGGACAGCCCTTCGCGGCGAAGCCCAGTTCACGACTGCTGGAACTCGGACCTCGGGAAGGGTAAGTCCAAAGCTAACATGCCCAGCGCGAATCGGCGGACGACGTGAATTCCCTTCTGGTCGGGGGTGTCCCGCCAGGGCGGAACGAGCTCCGGCTTGGAACCCCTTGCGGCCTCTGCGGGCCGATCCCCGGCTCCCCGACCTTCAGCGGCGGCGTCCCAACAGGTCCTGGCGCAGCCCGCGCAAGGTTGCCTGGGCGGTTTCCGGAGTGACCCGGAGTTCCGCGCGCCGTGCCGCTTCGTCCCAGGTGATCACCTCGAAACGGCCGAGAGGCTCGATCTCGAAGGCGATTCTGGGCGCCGGAATCGGAGCCGCAGGTGCCGGTTCGCTGGTCTCGGTCGGCGTCGGTTCGAGCGGTTCCGAGAGTTCGACGGCCGGGCGGGTGACCGTGGAGGACCTCGGTGCGGAATCGGGAGCCACGCCCGACGACGGCGTCGCGGGTTCGGCCCCGTCACAGCCGGCGAGCAAGAGACACATCGTGAGGAGGACGAACTTCATCCTCCGCCGTCCTCTTCGGTACGTGCACGTTTTTCAGCGTTCTGCGCTTCTTCCTCGTGCGGGAGCGGCGGAGGAGGCGACGGAGGTTCCGGCGGGATCGGACGCAGCGGCGGCGGAGTTCCCGCGCCGTTGTCCATGGCAGTGCGCAGTCGCGCGAAAAGTTCCGCGCCGAGGTCGCGCGCGAAACCCGTCATGCGCGCGTCGTAGGCCGCTTGCTCTTCGTGACGGGTGCGCACGGCGCTCCGGTACACGTCGTCGAGGCGAGCATCGTCCGCGACGCGTGCGATGCGCTCGAGCTCCGCGACCTGTGCGCGATGGCGCTCCTCGACGTTGACCATCATGCGCGCGATGTTTCGCAAACGCGCCGTGTCGTCGAGCGGGTGCGGCGCCGGTGCCGGCGTCGTGCCGTCGACGGCACGCGGAACTTCTTGCTGGCCGCGCGCGGAACCGAGGACGAAGCCTGCGCACACGAGGGGCGCGACGAGAACCAGG
>CAZKIY010000309.1:0-4776 GCA_964552875.1 uncultured Planctomycetaceae bacterium | reverse complement strand
ACCCTACGTGCAACTCGAAGGATCATCTCAGTGGCCCCGCTAGCCAGACCGTCGACCGGTATCTGGATGCTGTGCGCAGGCGCCGTCGGCGCGACGCTGCTGCTTTTTCTCGTCTGGCGGGATTCTGCTTCGACCTCGGTCGATGCGCCCACCGGGTCGACCCGAGAGGTGGAGTCGATCCGCCTCGCGCCGGCCTCCTCCGACGCTGGGATGCCGCCCGTAGGCGGCCGATCCGCTATCTCGGTGCCGAGTGCGCAGGTGTCCGCCGGTCGCGATCCGCTCGATTCATCGGCTTCGAGCGACCGACGTGTTCCAATCCGCGGGAGGTTCGTGGACGCGCACGGCGGGGTCGTCGCTGGAGTCCGGATCCACGATCCGTCCCGAGACCCGCTCGGGGCTCCCTTGGCGAGCAGCGGGGCGGACGGTGAGTTCTCGCTCTCTCTCGAATCCCCGATCCCTTCGCGACTCCGCTCGCGGGACGCCCGGCTCGCGCCGCTGGAGCTCGATCCGCTGCCCGAACCAGACCCGACCGGTTCAATCGATCTCGGCGATCTGCGACTCGAGGAGGGACTCGCTCTGAGCGTGAGCGTCGTGGACGCCGCCGGCGCTCCGATCGCGGCCGCCGAGATCCAGCGGGTGACGGAACCAGCCGGGATCGGCGAGATTGTTGGGCCGCCGAGCCGGCGCGGCGAGCCGTGGGCGCGTACCGACGCGCTCGGTCGCGCGCAACTGGACGCACTCGCGCGAGGACCGGTGCTCCTCCTCGTGCGCGCGCCGGATCGAACGCCCACGCTGTTCGAGGGACAAGCGAACGGTCCACCGTGGGAGCGAAGCGCCGTGCTCACCCTGGATCATCGCGTCGTGCTCGCCGGTCGAATCGACGGGCTGCCGGCGGAGAAGGCAGCGAACTGCGTCGTGCGCGCTTGGCCCACGGCGCGTATCTCTGGCGACGCACCGGACACATTTTTGTCGCCACGACCGATCCCCGAGGCGGCGGCGACTTCGCCCGATGCACAGGGCTCATTCCAATTCGAAGGGCTGCCCAGCCTTGGCACCGCGGCGTACACCGTCCGCGGCTACTCCTCAACGGAACCGACGCTGCCGCTTACCGACGCGGTTCAGTCGGGACACGACGGGGAGGCGCTGGTTTTGCGGTGGCTGCCCACGTTCGAACTCGAGATAGAGGTCCAGGATCGAGCGAGTGGGCGACGAATCCCGACCGCGACGGTGGAGGTCCGCCTCGAGTGGGGACGAGGCTCTTCGAGTTCGCTGCCTCGAGCTGCACCGGGGGGCCTCACGCGCGTCGAGATCCCGGCGGTCGACGATTCGGCGCGACTGACGATCTGGGCGCGCGCACCGGGATACGCGCGCTCCGAGGCGGTGCGGCCGACGCTGGCCAGGCCCGGTGCGCAGATCGTGTCGCTGGTGCCAGCGGCCCATCTGCTGGTGCAGGTCGTCGAGGCCGGTAGCCTGAGGCCGATCGCCGCGGCCGAGGTTCGCGGCTCCTTCGAGGGCTCGCCGGTGCTCCACGCGCGCGGCCTAGTCGAAACGACCGACACAACCGATATCGACGGGCTGGCGAGGCTAAGTCTCGACGAGCCCCTGCGCGGCAAGCTGCGCGTGCTGCATCCCGACCATGCCCCCGCAGGCCCGATCGACGTCGATTTCCGCGACGGGTCGCAGACTGAGGCCGTGCGGATCGAGCTGTCGGCGGGAGGCCAGCTCGGCATCCGGGTGCAGCCGCCTTCGGGGGAAGCAGCCGCCGCGGCAGACATCTGGCTTCGTTCGCCCAATCCGTCCGCGGATCCGAGTCGGCGTTCAGGGCCGCGCGACCTGCGTCGGTTGCGCACGGATGACGACGGGCACCTCGAGCTCGATCGACTGCCGCCGGGCGAGTACCGATTGTCGGTGGCCGCTTTGCCCACGCCACCCGATGAATCGGAGTGGACGGCCGTGACCGTCCGTGCGGGCGAGAGGAGTGCATGCGAGCTCGCGGCACCCGGCCGAGGCTGCATCGAGGCGCTGATCGTCCTGGACCAGGACGTGCTCCGTGGAGCGACCGTGTCGCTCTGGCGCGCGCAAGACGAAGACCTCGAATGGACGCGCAACCGGAGCGCGATGCGTCGCGACGGGTTCGTGGCCGAGACCGATCATCAGGGCATTCAGCGCTTCTGCGGGCGGCCTTTCGGGAGGTACATCCTCGAAGCGTGGCACGGGGACCTCGGCGCGCCACTTCGGCGGGAAGTAGATCTGCGATCCGCGAACGAGCGCGTGGAGTGGCGCATAGCGTCCGCGCGGATCGAGGGACGCGTCGTGGCGCCAGACACGGGTAGCGGCGTCCTTGCGGTCGTCGGCATCGTGCCTGTCGATCAGCTTCCGTTCTTGCTTGAGCAGCGCTTGTCGATGCACGAGCGGGGCCGGCCGCTCGACGCGTCCGCGCAGGCGGGCCTCTGGCGTCCTGCGCTCACGCAAACGGATGGGACCTTCGCACTGCGAATTCCTGCCGTGGGTGGCTTGGTGCTCGTTGGCCAGTCGCCCGAGGGCTTGGCGTTCACCGCCTTGGGTGAGCTCCATCCAGGCAGCACACCCGAAAGTCGCGTGGTCCGGCTCGCCGCGCCCGCAGTGCTCAGGATCCGAACGACAGACAGCGAATGGGCGCTCGGACAACTGGACCTGCGCGTTAAGGGCGAGGTGTGCGGGACGTGGTTCGGCCGCAGCCTCCGCATAGAGTTGCCCAAAGGAGCGGCGAGTTGCTCTCTGCCCCACGGTGACTGGAGTCTCTCCGTCACTTCCGCCGTAGCGTTCGAGCGCAGCCGACTCCCGGCGGATCTTGCGAACACCGACCTCGCGAAAGCGCCGCGGCTCGACTTGGACACGCTGGTGATCTCGGGGCTGCTCAGGGAGGTCGATCTCGGCCCGGGTGAGCAACGGACCATGGACCTTTCCGTCCGCTAACGGCCGCGAACCCGGCATGCGACGCCCCCCCACGTTCCAGCGTCCGTTTCCTCCTCGCGTCGAGACGAAGCCTCAACACGTCGTATGGCGAACCGAGACCGCGGCCGAGATCTGCCTGGCCGTCGCCGCGCTCACGCTGGTGGGAACGCTAGCGCACGAACTGTTGTCCGACCGTGAGGTGGTCCTCGCCAGCGCGAGTCGGAGGGCCGCGGCCAAGAGCTTGGACGCCCGCGAGTTCCTGCGCGATCGCGCCGCTCGGCTCGAGGGCTTCATCTACTGGGAGGACGGTCGGCCCGCTTCGCACCTCGAGTTGGAGATAGCCAGCTACGGCAGCGAGTCCCTCGCTGGCCTCGACTGGCCGCGTCCGGTCCGTGAAGCGCGCGCCATCACCGATGCCGACGGCCGTTTCCTCCTGACGAACCTCTCCTACGGCATGAAGCGCGTCTCGCTCGATCACGGCGGCGGCGTCCGCACGGTGCTCGAGCACGTGGCCTACGCGGACGGCTACGGTGCGCAGGGACTACGCGTGGTGATCGGGGAGTCGACCCACGTCGAATGCGACGCGATTTTCGAGGACGGCCGAGCGGCGGTCGATGTCGAGCTCGAAGTCGACGCGTGCGGCTCAAATCGCGAGATCGTCGAGCGCACCACGGACGAGTACGGCCGCGTCCGACTGCCCGTGGGTTGGACAGCAGATGGGTTCGAATACCCGCGCGTGCGCGTTCGCGGGATTGGACCTTGGATCACGCTGAACACCGACGTCGGCGCAAGCGGCCTTCGACGGCTCCACCTCGACTCGGCATCGATCGCATCTCCGTTGACTTTGCCGGCGATGCCCCCACCTGCGGAGCTCGCCCAAATCGTCTCGCCCTCGAGCGACGTGGTTGGGCCTGAGGTTCGGATCTCGCGCGACGGCGCTCGGCTAGAACTGGAATTCTCCGACGCTAAAGCGGCGGTCGGCGAGTTTCACTGGATCTGGGAGCCCACGCCGCGGAGGCCTCTCTTGACGCGCTTCCCCATCGCCTGCACGAGTCGCACGTCAGAACGGACATCTATTGGGACGACGCGCGGCGAGGACCCGCTGATGCTCTCCGTTTCTCCCGATCCCGGCACCCTGACAGTTCTGCTCCCTGGGTACGCGCCGCTGTGCGTCGAGCTCGAGCGACGAAGCCGTTTGCAGATCGCGCCCACACGCGGGGTCGAAGTGTCGGTCCGCACGTACTTACCATTCGTCCCGTTCGTGCTGGAGACGGCTGAAGGCGCACTCCTCAAGGGCTTCACCGGGCCTTTCGCCGAAGTGCGTGTCTGCGTGCCGCGCGGACGTCTGCTCGGTCATTCGTTCGCAGATCGCAACGGAGGCGCCGGATCCATCCAGGCAATCGTCGTCGATGGCGAGGACGACGTCCTGCGGTTCGAGCGAGGGGGTGCGTCAGTCCCGGGTAGCATGGCAGTCTGCGGCCTGCTAAAGGGCGCGATTCAGCTAGACCGCGAGCACCTCGGTATCGCCGTCCAGGGTCGGCGGGTCTGGGAGGGCGCGGCCCGCAATGAAGACGGATACTTCTGGGTGCCCGACGTGAGCCCGGGTCCAGTCTCCGTCTACGCCTTCGACCGGAGGAACGGAGCACTGTGCTCCTCCGTCGCGCAGGTCGTCCCTCTGCGCGAAGCGGCGGCTCAGTGGATCGAGATCGCGCTGCACACGGAGGGCATCCGCGTTCCAGGCGGGGTCTTCGCGGCGGACGAGGTGCTCGTGCTGCGCGACGGCAACGGTGACGTCGTGAGGGAACTCCGACTCGCCGAGGGTCGGCTTCTTCCCGACTTCGC
>CAZKIY010000308.1:3140-4812 GCA_964552875.1 uncultured Planctomycetaceae bacterium | reverse complement strand
GCTGCGCGACTGGCTCTTCTCGCGTCAGCGCTACTGGGGCGAACCGTTCCCGCTGCTCCATCGCGAGGACGGCACGATCGTGCCCGTTCCGCTCGACGCGTTGCCGGTCATCCTGCCGGAAATGACGGACTTCAAGCCGTCGAGCGACGGGTCCGCGCCGCTCGCGCGGGCGAAGGACTGGGTGGCGACGACGGACCCGACGAGCGGCCAGTCCGCGCGTCGCGACACGGACACGATGCCCGGTTGGGCCGGATCGTGTTGGTACTGGTTGCGCTTCATGGATCCCGCGAACTCGTCCGCGCCGTTCTCGAAGGAGGCCGAGCAGTACTGGGCTCCCGTGGATCTCTACGTCGGCGGCGCGGCGCACGCGGTGATGCACCTGCTCTACGCGCGCTTCTGGCACAAGGTGTTCTTCGACGCGGGGCTCGTGCACACGAAGGAGCCGTTCCAGCGCCTGTTCAACCAAGGCATGGTCACGGCGTTCGCGTACGAGGACGCGACGGGCCGACTCATCGCGAGCGACGAAGTCGAAACGCGTGGCGACGCGTACGCGCGCACCGTGACGGGCGAGCCGCTGAAGCAGATCGTCACCAAGATGGCGAAGAGCTTGAAGAACGTCGTCAACCCCGACGACATCGTGGCCGAGTACGGCACCGACGCGTTCCGGCTCTACGAGATGTTCATGGGGCCGCTGGCCGACTCGAAGCCTTGGAATCCGCGCGACATCCCCGGTTGTCGGCGTTTCCTCGAGCGCATGTGGCGCGTGTACGTGGACCCCGAGGGCGAGGCACCGATTCGGCCTGCGCTCGCGCGCGGGGCGAGCGAAAAGCCGCTCGAGGGCGATACCGCCCTGCTCGAGCGCTCACTCCACAAGGCGATCCAGCGCACGACGGACAGCTTCCAGTCGTTGAACCTGAACACCGCGATCGCGGGCTTCATGACGTTCGTGAACGACGCGACGCGCATCCCGTCCGCGCTGACGCGCTCGCAAGCGAAGCGCTTCCTCGAGCTCGTGTCGCCCTTCGCGCCGCACGTCGCGGAGGAATTGTGGAGCCGCATGGGCGAGCCCGGCCTGTGCTGTCAGAGCCGCACTCCTGCCGCCGAACCTCGCTGGCTCGTCGAGGACGAGATCGAGATCGGGGTCCAAGTGAACGGCAAGTTGCGCGCGAACACGCGTGTGCCGCGCGTCGGCGACGCCACGGTGCTCGAAGCGGCCGCGCGCACGGCGGCCGCGGCGCACTTGACCGGGAAGGAGGTCGTCAAGGTGGTCGTCGTGCCCGGAAAACTGGTCAACTTCGTCGTGCGCGGCTGAGAATGTCACCGCCCGACCTGCGCACTTTCCCCCGGAGGTCTCCGTGATCCAACGACTCGCCATCCTCATTCCATTCCTCTTCGCCGCCTGCACGTACGTCGGCACCCATGCCGTGCGCGGTTCCGGCGTCAGCACCAGGGTCACGCGTAGCGTCGCGCCCTTCGACGCCATCGACGCTTCCGGGGCCTTCGAACTCCAGGTGACGGCTGGCGCGAAGACAACCGATGTCGTCGTCCTGGGTGACGACAACATCGTGAAGTACTTCGTCACGCAGGTCTCGGGATCCACGCTCGAGCTCCACCTCGAATCCGGGTCCTACGAGCCGAAGACGCCGCTCGTCGTGCGCGTGTCGACGCCCGC
>CAZKIY010000308.1:0-3040 GCA_964552875.1 uncultured Planctomycetaceae bacterium | reverse complement strand
TGATTTCTTCACGGACTCCGCGCCCGCTCCGTCGCTATCGTCCGCGCACGTGGATGCGCGCCCCGCTCGACCCGTGTCCCTCGTCGGACGCGAGGCCCTCTCGATCCTGCTCGTCGCGCTGACTCTGCGGCTCGCGTTCGTGCTCGCGTTCGACACGCCCGGCGAAGTCGCACGCGGGATGTGGGAGTGGGGGTATGAAGCGGGCTCGATCGCGACGTCGCTCCGCGAAGGGCACGGATTCGCGAACACGTGGACGCGCGACGTGGCGCCCTGGAGTTCGGGCTCGGGCGCGACCGGATGGCTCGTCCCCGTCTATCCGGGGCTCATCGCGCTGCTCCTCGAACTCACGGACGGGCTCACGCGCAGCACCGCGTGGATGCTGTTCGCGATCCAATCCGTGCTTTCCAGCTTCACGGCGGTCCTCGTGTGGGGACTCGGCAATCGGCTCGGGAGCGCGCGCGCGGGACGCATCGCGGCCTGGGCGCTCGCACTCCATCCTCTCGCGATCTGGCATGCAGCGTCGACCGTGTGGGACACGACGTTCGCGGCGTTCGCGTTCACGTTGGTGCTGACCCGGCTCGCCGCCTGCGAGAAGCGCGATGGTCGGCGGTCATGGTCCACGTTCGGCCTGCTGTTCGGACTCGCGTTGCTCGTGAACCCGGCACCCGTCGTGCTGGTACCCGTCGTCGCGTGGGTCGCTTGGCGCGCGAGGCCGCGTTTCTCCCTGTGGATCGGCGCGTTCGTGCCTTTCACCCTGGCCGCGAGCGCCGTCGTCCTGCCCTGGATGCTGCGCAATCACGCCGAGGTCGGTGCGTTCTCCATCCGCACGAACTTGGGCGTGGAGCTTTTCGTCGGGAACTATGACGGCGCGGACGGTCGCTACGCGCGCGATCGACATCCGAGTCATTCGCCCGAGGAATTCCGGCGCTACCGCGAGCTCGGTGAAGCGCGCTACGCGGCCGAGGCGTTCGCCCGTGCAACCGATTGGATCGTCGCGAACCCCGGAACTTTCGCCGTACTCTCCCTGCGGCGGACCGCGTCTTGGTGGATCGGCGAGGACCCGTTCACGGACACGCGCCGCGATCGCGGAGTCTCGGCGCGCGAGGATCCGAAAGCCTGGGCGAAGTGGATCCTGCACGGCGGCATCGGGATCCTCGGAATCCTCGGCGCACTCCTCTGGGCGCGCGCATCCGCGGCGCCGCGACCCTACCTCTTGACTCTGTTCGTGGTGCCGCCCGTCTACCTCGTCACGCACGTGTTCGAGCGCTACCGCTGGCCGATCGAACCCGTGCTCGTCTTGTGCGCGGCCTGGCTCGTCGCCAAGGTCTTCCCGCGGCTCCTCGCGCGCGCGCCAGACGCTCCCGGGTAGGCTCTGCCGCCGTACATGACGAAGAACGACGACAAGACGAAGAAGAGGGACGAGCCGGCACAGCCGCTCAGGAGTTTCAAGGACCTCGTGCGCTCGCGCGGCGGGACGCCGCAATCCGAGACGAAAGAGCCCGAGGTGACGTACGACGGCGAGCTCGCCGCGCGCGCCCACACGCTCGGCGACGAAGCGTTGGACGCCACGGCGCGACAACGCATCGTGCGACGCCCGAACGCGTTCGGGCCGATGGAGCACGGGCCCGCTCCGTACAAGGACGAGGGCTCGGAGGAGATGCAGCTACTCGCATCGTTCCGCGTGCGCACGTTCTTTCCGCGCGACGTGACGCAACACGTCGCCGCGCTGCCGCGCGACCCCGATCCGGCTGAATACGGCGATCGTTGGGACCTGCGTTCGCAGTGCATCTACACGATCGACGGCGAGGACGCGAAGGACTACGACGACGCGATCTCGATCGAAGATCGAGCGGATGGATCGAGTGAGATCGGCGTGCACATCGCGGACGTTTCGCACTACGTGCGGCCTGGAACCGTGCTGGACGACGAAGCGCTCGCGCGCGGCACGAGCGTGTACCTGGCCGACCAAGTCGTGCCGATGCTCCCCGAGGGCTTGTCGAACCACCTGTGTTCGCTGGTCGGCGAACGCGATCGGTTCGCCTTCTCCGTGTTCATGGAGTTCGACGCGAAGGGCACGCGCACGTCGTACCGCATCGGGAAGAGCGTGATCCGGAGCGTCCGTCGCAATACGTACCGTGAAGTGCAGGAGTTGCTCGACGGCGGCGACTCGCCCGCGGTGCGCGAGATGAAAGCACGGGGGCTCGAGCCCAGCTTGAAGTCCTTCCAACGCTGGACCGTGCGCCAGCAAGCGATCCGCGACGCGAAGGGTTCGCTGCGGATGGCCTCGATCGAGAAGAAGTTCGTCTTCGACGAGCGCCACGAGGTCGTGAAGATCGTCGATGCGCCGCGCTACTTCTCGATGACCTTGATCGAGGAAACAGCGCTGGCCGCGAACCAAGCCGTCGGCGATTTCTTCCGCGAGCGCGGGCTGCCCACGATCTATCGCGTCCACCCGGAGAAGGACGCGGAGGAGATCGAAAAGGTCGCGAAGAGCCTGGAAGAACACGGCATCCGCGTGCCGAAGAAGGATCGCCTCACCGGCCGCGACATCGCTCGTTTGATCACGCTGGCGCGCAAGAAAGCCAACGCGGAAGCATTGATCCAACGGATCATGGGCCTGATCGAGCGCGCCGTGTACGAAGTCCACGACGACAAGGACGTGGCGACGCACTTCGGGCTCGTGCGACAGGCGTACCTGCACTTCACGTCGCCGATCCGCCGCTATCCCGACCTCATGGTGCACCGCTGGCTGCACGAGGTGCTGTCCGCGGCCGAGGCGGCGTCGAAGCAGTTGAAGACCGAGGACTACCTTGCCGACTTGAACGACATCGCCTCGCACTGCTCGATGCAGGCCGACATCTCCGAGATGGTCGAGACGGCAGTCGACGACCTCAAGATCTGTCAGTACCTCGAACCCCACATCGGCAAGAAACTGAACGCGTCCGTATTGCGCGTGTCGCCTCCGGGCATCGAAGTGAAGCTGCTCGACTTCAACACGACGGGTTTCCTGCCCTCGCGCACCATCGGCGACAAAGTCGAG
>CAZKIY010000307.1:0-4874 GCA_964552875.1 uncultured Planctomycetaceae bacterium | reverse complement strand
GTGCCGCACCGTGCGCCGCTTGTCCGTGCGCCGCTTGTCCGTGCGCTCCGTGCGCCGGATCGGCGTGGCCGTGCGCATCGTGGCCGTGACTCGCGGGCTTCTCCTTCCACGCGCCGCGCGAACGCAGCGTGAGGAAGTGCAGCACGCCGGCCAACGCGGCCGCACCCAGCGGCAGCGCGGGAATCAGCCACAGCCAGTCGTACTCGGACGACCCGGCGAGGATCAGGGGGGCTTGTTCGAACATGCGTCCCTCAGTCCTTCAAGTCGGTCACCGCGTCGAGCGAGACCGTTTGGCGGGTTCGATAGAGCGCGATGACGAGTGCAAGGCCGACGGCGGCCTCGATCGCGGCCACGACGATCACGAAGATCGCGAACGTCGGGCCTTCGAGGCTCGGCTTCGTCGCGCCGGCGGCCAGCGAGTGCATGCGACTCGCGGCGAGGAACGACAGGTTCGCCGCGTTGAGCATGAGCTCGACGCACATGAGGACGACGATCACGTTGCGGCGCAGGAAGAAACCTGCCGCACCGATCGCGAAGAGCACGACGGCGAGGATGAACAGGTGTTCGGAGGGGACGCTCACGCGTTACCTCCGCTCTTCGCGCGGCCGTCGCGCTTGGCGAGCACGACGACGGCGACTGCGGTCGCGAGCAAGAGCACCGAGATCGCTTCGAACGGCAGCAAGTAGCGGCCGAACATCTCGCCCGCGAGGCCGGGGATGGGATCGAGGCCTTCCGCGGGGAGCTCGCGGGTGACCGGCATCGGGCCGGCGCGGCGGACCGCGAGAGCTCCCACGAAGAGCAGTGCCGCCGCGACGACGACCATGAGCGCTGAGTTGGCGCGCGAGAACATGCGCGTGTCCGTCGGATCCTCCGCGCCCGGCGCACCCAGGTTCAGGAGCATGATGACGAACAGGAACAGCACCATGATGGCGCCGGCGTAAACGAGGATCTGTGCCGCCGCTAGGAACTGGAATCCCGCGAGCAGGTAGATGATCGCGAGCGCGAAGAAGCACGCGAGCAGCGACAAGACGCACTGCATCGGGTTCTTCGCCAGCACGACGCCGAGCGCGGCCAGGACGGCCGCGATCGCCATCACGTAGAAGAGGGCGTCTGCCATCGTTGGTTGATCCGGTTCACGTAGTCGATGCGCTTTTGGAGCGCGGCCTTCGGACGCTTCAACTTCTCGATGTCGTAGATCTGCGACTCGCGCGAGTAGTCGGCCAGCTCGAGCTCGTCCGACATGTAGATCGCGTCCGCGGGACAGGCTTCTTCGCAGAAGCCGCACAGGATGCAGCGCAGCATGTCGATGTCGAACCGCTTCGGCTCGCGCTCGATCGTGCGATCCGTCTCGTGGCCGTCGATCGTGATCGCATAGGCGGGACAGGCAGCTTCGCAGAGGCCGCACGAGACGCACGCGATCGCGTCGTTCTCGAGCACCACGAGACGCGGTTGGCCGCGCGTCACGTCGGTCTTCACGAGCGGCTCCTCGGGGTATTGCCGCGTGATCTTCGGCTCGAACATCTTCAGGAACGTGATGCTCAAGCCGCGCATCACCGCGGGGAGGTACAGGCGCTCGAGGAGCGACAGCTCTTTGCGTTTGACGATCACCATGGGAACAGGTTCCAGCCGAAGGTCTTGAACGCACCCGTCACGAGCAGGTTCACGAGCGAGAGCGGCAGGAAGACCTTCCAACCGAGGCGCATGAGCTGGTCGAAGCGGAATCGCGGTAGCGACCAGCGCACCCACACAAAGAGGAAGAGGAAGAAGCTCGTCTTCGCCAGGAATGCGGCGAGCCCGACGTACCACGGCGCGCTCTCCCAGAACGGCACCGACCAACCGCCGAGGAAGAGGACGACGGTGAGGCAGGCCATCATCGTCATCGCCGAGTACTCGCCGATGTAGAACATCGCCCACTTCATCGCCGAGTACTCGGTGTGGAAGCCGGCGACGAGTTCCGGCTCGCACTCGGAGAAGTCGAACGGGTGGCGGTTCGTTTCGGCGAAGGTCGCGACGACGAACATCACGAAGGCCAGCGGCTGAGACAGGATGTGCCAAGAGCCGACCGAGGATTGCGCCTCGACGATCTCGCGCAGGTTGAGCGAACCCGCCATGAGCACGATCGCGAGGATCGTGAGGATCAGCGTGAGCTCGTAGCTGATCATCTGTGCCGACGCGCGCAGGGCGCCCATCAGCGAGTACTTCGAGTTGCTGGCCCAACCGCCGAGGATAACGCCGTAGATGGAGAGTCCACCGAGGGCGAGGATGTAGAGGATCCCGACGTCGAGATCGGTGACGGAGAGCGTCCCGAAGTCCCGCCCGCCGATGGTCACGTGCGAGGCGAATGGGATGACGGCGATCGTCATCATCGCCGGCAGCGCAGCCAGGACCGGCGCGGCGCGGAATATCCACTTGTTCGCGCCGTCGGGCGTGAGCTCTTCCTTGAAGATGAACTTCACGCCGTCGGCGAGCGGTTGCAGCAAGCCGAACGGTCCGACGCGGTTCGGTCCGATGCGGTACTGCATCCAGGCCGAGAAGCGGCGCTCGGCGAGCGTCATGAGCGCCGCGACCTGCACGACCGTGCCGAAGATGACGACGGTCTTGACCAGCGCGATCAGGAAGCCCTCGAACGTGCTCATCGCGTCGCCGTCTCCTTCTTGGGCGACAGACGCGCGAGGTCCTCGAGGTGACGTGTCAGCGCGCGCACGCTGCGCGGTGCCGGCTTCGCGGCCGCGAGTGGGCCGCGTTCGCCGTTCACGTTGACGATCGTCCCGATGCGCTCGACGTGGTTCGCGATGCCGATCTCGGCGCGCAGGGATTTCGACTCGACCGGGTGACACTCGAACGCGAACAAGGCGAGCGTCGACGGCAGGTCCTTCACGCCGCTCGTCCCGAGGAGTTCGACGACGCGCTCGCCGGCGATGACGGCGACTTTCGACGCAGCGAGCCGCTTCAACAGATTCGCCGGCGAATCACCGACGATTCCGAGGTCCGTCAGGCCGCGCCGGTTCGGACACGGATCGCCCGTGTGCAGCAAGTCGTCCTTCAACGCATTCGGCGCGGGCGACACGAAAGCGATGTCCGCTTGGTGGCGCTTCGCGAGCTCCTGCAACGCTCGGCCTTCTTCCACCGTGCAGAACGGCGAGAGGACGAGCAGGGCGCCCTTCGAAGCCATGAGCGCATCACGCACGACGCACAGCCCGTCCTCGATCGGCGACTGGAGCATCTGCACGCCTTCGAGAACGCGCGCTCCCTCCAAGCGCCCGTCCGCATTCGCGTGCTCGACCGCGAAGCGACCGACGTCACACATCCAGTGGCCGTTGACCTTCAGGTTCGCGCGCGGACGGAAGCGCTTCACGTCCGAGTTGCGCAGCGTCTCGACCTGGATCGAGCAACCGCGGCTGCACTCGACGCAAGTCGAAGCCATCTTCACGAGGTTCCAGACGCGCGCCTGGAAGCGGAAGTTCTTCAGCGTGAGTGCGCCGACGGGGCACAGGTCCGCGATGTTGCCCTGGTAATTGCCCGTCAGCGGACGATCCATGAACGTCGAGATGATCGAGCGCGAACCGAGGTCGCTGATCGTGAGCTGCGCCTTCTTGGGCACTTCCTCGAAGAAGCGCACGCAGCGGCTGCACAGGATGCAGCGCTCCTCGTCGAGGACGATGACTTCGCCGAGCGACTTGCGCTTCTCCAGCGGACGACGCGGCTCGTTCGAACGGCCCGTCGATTGGCCTTCGTCGTAGGCGTAGTCCTGGAGGTCGCACTCGCCCGCCTTGTCGCAGATCGGGCAGTCGAGCGGATGGTTCTTCAGCAGGAACTCGAGGCACTCGCGGCGCGTTTCGTGCGCTTTCGAGCTCTCCGTGTCGACGATCATCCCTTCGACGGGCGTCGTGCGGCACGCGACCATCACACGGCCGGGCGTGTCGCCCTGCTTGACCTCGACTTGGCAGATGCGGCAACTGCCGACGGCTGAAAGACCCGGGTGGTAGCAGTACATCGGCACGTCCACGTCGTTGTCATGGCATGCGCGGATGAGCGGAAGCTTCGGATCCGCGTCGACGACGCGGCCGTTCACGGTGATCTTGACCAACTCAGTGCGCTCCCACGGTGGCGTACTTTGGGGCCGGAATTCCCAGCGGATCGCGACCATCGCGGATGCACTGCGTGAGTTCATCCTTGAAGAGCTTGATGGCCGACAGCGTCGGGATCGCCGCCGCATCGGACAGCGCGCAAATCGTCTTGGCCGGTGCCATGCCCTTGGCGAGAGCTTCGAGCGTCGCGACGTCGTCGTCCTGGCCGAGACCGTGCGCGATGCGGTGAAAGATCTGGCTGAGCCACTGCGTGCCTTCGCGGCACTGACTGCACTGACCGCAGCTCTCGTGCTCGTAGAAGCGCGCGATGACTTCCATCACGCGCGCCATCGACGTGTGGTCGTCCATCATCACCATCGCGGCGGTGCCGAGTGAGCTGCCGCGCGCGCGCAACGAATCGTGGTCGAGCACGACGTCGACGTCACGCCCGAGGAGGAGCGCGCAGGAGCTGCCGCCCGGGAACCAGGCCTTCAGCTTGCGACCCTTCCAGACGCCGCCGGCCTTCTCCTCGAGGATCTCGTGCGCGGTCACGCCGAACGGAAGTTCGTACACGCCGGGCTTGTTCACGTGACCCGAGATGCCGACGAGGAAGTTGCCCTTGCTGTTCTGTGTACCGATGGAGGCGTGCCACGCTGCACCGCGCTCGATGATGAACGGCGCGTTGAAGACCGTCTCGACGTTGTTGACCGTCGTGGGGGAGTTCCACAAGCCCGATTGCGCGGGAAAAGGCGGCTTTTGACGCGGGTGACCGCGCTTGCCCTCGAGGCTCTCCATGAGCCCCGTCTC
>CAZKIY010000306.1:0-4904 GCA_964552875.1 uncultured Planctomycetaceae bacterium | reverse complement strand
TGTCGACGTCGGAGACGCCGCAACCGCAGATACCGGGCGCGATCTTCAACGGATCGAGCGGGCAGCCGTCAAGGCAGTCCGCCGTACCGTCGGAGTCCGTATCCACGAGCGGCAAGCTCCACGTCAGCGTGTACGGCTGTCCGCCGCCCGCTGCCGTCGTTTGCGCACCCGCCGTGGCGACACGGACGAGATACGTCGAGCCGCCGACCACGGCCACGGTCACCGACGAGCCCGGCGTGCAGCCGACGCCACCGTCGTTGTTGCAGCTCGACGCCGTCGGCGTCAGCTGGTTGGAGAGCGCGCCCGACGGGCAAGCCGTGTGCACCGACGCGATCGTGTCGAAGGTGCCGCACGTCGTGAACGTCGCGCTGCCGGAGCAGACGGCCGTGAACGAGTACCACGTATCGTAGTGCGAGTACGTCGTCGCGCAGGTCGCCAGAGCGGCCGACGTGAGCGTCGAGTTGTCACCGGTCGAACCTGCGTTCGTGGTGGCCAACGAGCCGCTCGTACCCGGCAGGTTCGCCGGGCTGCCGCACAGATCGTTCGACGGCGTCGCCGTGCACGTCACGTTGAGCGTGAACGTGCCGACATCCGCCGCACCGAAGCCGTGCACCAGGATGTAGTAGTCCTGACCCGGGACCGTCTGGAACCCGACCTTCGAGTGGAAGGGCGTGCCCTGGACGTCGTCGTTCACCGTGACACACGTGAGCGCCGCGCACGTGCCGGTGTAGACCGTGATGCTCGTGTCGTAGGACGCCGTCAGCGTGTCCGCGTACACGGTGGCACCCGTACCGACGGTGCGGTACCAGACGCCAGCCGAGTTCACGACCAGGTTCTGACCGCCTTCGGCTGCGCCCGGACCGGTGCAGATCGTCGGAACGCTGACGTTCTCCAGCGTCGCTCCGACCGTCGTGCCCGTCGTCGTCGAACCACACGTCACGAGCTGAGCGCCCGCGCAGTTGTCGTTCGCCAACGTCACGACCGCACGAATGTTGAAGGAGCCGCCGGCGCCGAGGTTCTTGTCGGAAACTCGGATCCGGTAGTTGCCCGCCGCGAGACCCGTGAGGGTCACGCAGGACGACGTCGCGCCGCACGGCGTGCCACCGCAGTCGTCGTTGCAAGCGAGCTCGGCACCGCCGCACACGCTGTACACGCTCACGACCGTGTCGATCGCGGACGTGCACGTGTCGATGGTGACATCACTCGTCGTGGCCAGCGTCAGGCTGTACCAGACGTCACGACCGGCCACGTCGCAGGACGACGTACCGTCGTTCGTCGCGTCGGTCGTCAGGAGACCCGCCGTGTAGGTCGGGCCCGCCGTCAGCGTTGCCGCCGACGCACAGTTGTCATTCGCGGGCGGGCCGCCCACGGCGACAGTCAGCCCGTACTGGAACGTGGTTCCACCGGGCATCTGTCCACCGAAGAACGTAGCGAGCGGCGTCACATGGAGGCCGATGCCCCCGATGACGTTGATGGCGTACCAAGTGCCCGAGATGACGTTGCTCGACAGGGTTTGGATCCCCGTCGCGCAGCGCGTCACGAAGAGCGGCGTGAGGCCGATCTGGGTCGCCGGGCAGATGCCGCCGGCGCCGAGCGAAACGAACTGCGCCTGCGCGGCCGAACCGAACGTGTCGAGCGTGATCGAGATCGGACCCGTCGTCGTCGCTTGGAAGCGATAGCCGTCGATGTCACGAGTGTTGATCAAGCCGCGCGCTTGGCCGCGGAGAACGACCGGCGTCGCGCCGGGCATCGGGATGTCGGTGAAGCGAGCTGCGTTCGTGAAGCAGCCTTCGTTCTGAGCGGCGCCGTAGCCCGCTTCCTTCTCCGTGTACGGACCGGCGACGCCGGTGCACACCGTGACCGGGAACGCTCCCGTGCACGCCGTACCGCTGTCGGTCATGTTCAAGGTGAAGGCCGCCGTCGACGCCGCCGTCGAGAACGGCGCGATCCAGACCCAGTAGGTCTGACCCAACGTCGAGCACCACGCGGCCGAGGCCGCCGTACCCGCACAGGCCGGGCCGTTGTCGTCGCCAGCCGCGATGGCCGTGAAGCCGTCGCAGGTGCCGGCGAGGACGAACATCACCGAGTCGAGTGCCGGGAGCGTCGCGCACAACGACGCCGTCATCGTGTTGCCCGTTCCCGTGACCGCGTACCACAGACCGCGACGCGTGCTCATGCCCGACGTCGGGTTCGGGTTCGAGTTGGCCATCGGGTTCGATTCGACGATGGCGCCGGTGAAGACGCCGCTCGTCGTGCTCGGAACCGCGATAGCCGCGGCCGACGAGCAGTTGTCGTTCGCAGGGCCCGCGGGCGCTGCGACGAGCACGTTGATGAAGCTGCCACCGGTCGCCGCGCCGTTCGTGGCGCGGATCGGGAGGCTGTAGCTGGCGCTCGCGACGGCACCGACGGTCGTGACGAGGGTGTAGACACCGTCGTTCGCGAGTTCGTCACCGTTCGTGGCGTTGTCGAAGAGCGTCGCGGTGGCCGAGCCGCCGATGAGCGTGAGATCCGCGCTCATCGTCGTGCCCGCGGCCAAGTCGTTCGTCGTGCAACGGAACGGCGTGGCCGTCAGGCGCAGCGCTTGGCCGGCCTGCGGCGTGATCGGCAGAGCCGCGCCGATGACACCCAAGCCGGTCGTGGCGACCGTGGCGTTATTGCGCGGACCCGGGAAACCGTTCGACCAGTCTTGGATGCTCGAGTTGGTGTCCGTCGCACCGCACGTCTGGCGGTAAGAAGCAACCGACGTCGTGATCGCCGGAGCGTTGTTCACCGCCAGGTTCGCACCACCGGCCGCGGCCGTGTCGTTCCAGTTCGCGGTGCCGATGCCGACGAAGTCGATCAGCGTGGGCACGGCGGCGTAGGTCGGCTGACCCAGCGCGGTCGGGATGAACGCGGTCGAGCTGACGAGCGCCACCTTCATGTCCGTTCCGGACATCGCGACGGTGCCCGTCGCGTCGCCGGTCGGGTTCGCGGCGACTTGCGTCGCGTTGAGCGTGCCGCCCGTGCCTTGGTTCACGAGCAGGTACTTGCCCGGGGCGAGCGTGACGTTCGGGAGTGCGACCGTGCCGCCCGCGTTGAACGCGCCTGCGGCGGAGGCGTACTGCACCGACCATCCACCCAACGGCTGACCCACGGGACCGGCGTTGTAGATCTCGATGTAGTCGTTGAGGATCGGGGCTTGGCCGTTGCCGCCCGCACCGTAGATCTGGCTCAGCTTCACCTGCGGCGCGCCGACGGTGATGTTCAGATTGCCCGCGCCGCTGGTTCCGCCACCATCCGGATACGAGCCGAGCTGGATCGCGTAGACCTGTCCGGCCGTGCAGGCGAACTGGATGCGCGATTGAAGGGCGCAAGCGTCGTCATTGCAGGCTAGTGCGGATCCCGTCGGGCAGCCGGTGCCCGTGTAGGCCGCGAGCTTCGAGTCGAGCGAGGTCTGCCCGCAGGTCTCGACCGTCGCGATTCCCGTCGACGGCGCGGTCCAGTTGTACCAGACGTCGCGCGCGATGCCCGTGAAGCCGAAGAAGAGGCAGCTTGCTTCCGCTTGGCCCTGGGTCCCCGTCGAAGCGTTCACGGTCGTGAACGGGAAGAGACCCGTGCCCGAGATCGGCGTCGCGGCTGCGCAATCGTCGTTCGCCGGCGGAACCGGCGGGCCGCTGATCGTGAAGTTCGTGTTGTAGCTGCCGCTCACGCTGAACGCGCCCAGCTGGATCAGGTACGACGTGCCGGAAACGGCCGCGAACGAGGCTGTCGATTGCGTGCCGCAGTCGTCGTCACTGCAAGCGATCTCCGTCGTGGGCGGGCACACGCCCGAGGCCCAGATGCCCATCACCGTGTCGGTGGTCGTCTGCGTGCAGAGCGAAACGACGACCGTTCCGCTGACCGGCGACTGCCATGTGTACCAGACGTCCTTTTGAACCGTGGCGCAGGTCGTCGCCTGCGAGCCTGTTGCGGCGGTCGTGTTGACAGCGAACGTGCCAAACGCACTGCCGATGTTTTGAGCGGTCGTACAGTCATCGGAGCCCTGAGCGCTCGCCGACGCGGCGAGTCCCAGGAACAGCGAGCCGAGGGCGAGTGTGCGACGCAGTTGCGTCGTACACGACAAACGAGGGGGGACCATGAAGCGATTCTCCAAATGGGAGGGTGGCACGGAATCCCCGCGTGGCCCGGTTCGAACGGGCCGGGACCTGAGGACGGGAACCCGTGGCAACTCGAAGTATCCCCCGAGAGTTGCAAACCCGGCAAGGTGTTCCGCAGATGGAAAGCGCGCGTCGGGAGCGGAAAAACATTCCATCAAACCCGTCGAGACCCTGGCGCGACCCCGCAACGAGGGGGCGCGGTACACTCCAAGGGCAGGGTCTTCCCGGCGTCCGGGACCCCTGCCTCCACCCGCATGCGCCTACTGATTCCGATCCTCCTCCTCGCCGGCCTGGGCGTCGGCTATCTCGCGTTCCGACGGGACGCCGAACCCACCTCGACGGGAACGGGACCGGCCAACCGAGAGGCAACGGTCAGCGGCGCCCGGGCTCCGCTGGAGCTCGAGCGCGGACCCACAGAGGTCTCTCGCACGGCGGCCCCCGCCGGCGAGGCAACCCCCGCCGCAGCACTTCCCGGTGCCGGCACGGTCGTCGCCGCGCCCGAAGTCGTCGGTCCCGAGCCCTCGAAAGAGCCCACGTTCGTGGACGGCGTCACCATGGATGCGGTGGGTACGAAGCCTTTGGTGGCGGACAAGCAGTACTACATGGACAAGTACCGCGATTCGTCGCGGGCCACGCGGGTCCAGGCGTTCGAATCCTTGCGCGCGGCCGTGGACCTCGAACTCGAAGCCGGCTCCAAGAATTCCGCCGAGTTAGCGGCCGAAATGAAGCGCGAGATGGAGTGGTTGCAGGAGAACTACGAGCCCGAGA
>CAZKIY010000305.1:3236-4920 GCA_964552875.1 uncultured Planctomycetaceae bacterium | reverse complement strand
ACGATCATCCCGATGAAGAGTCCCACGACGAGCACGACGTGGACCGTCTGCAGCGCGCTCTGGTAGATGTGGTCCGCGACGAGCCGCGCGCGCGCGGGGACGTGGTACAGCCGCACGATGACCGCGAACAAGAGCTCGAGCTGCTCTCCGAGGCTTCGCGCGATGACGGTGACGGGCGTGAGGACGTTCATGGCGATTCGCTGCGTACCGTAGCGAGCGGAGGCGTCGGTTCCACCGCCGCGGGGCGATCCTCGTCACCGCGCTCCAGCGGCCACCCCGGTCCGGGGACGGCCGGGATCAGGAAGCGGAACGATCCGCCGGGCCCCGATCGCCAACGCAGGAGTCCGAAGAGGATCGATGTTTCGCGCCAGTCGTCCGTTGCCTGCTCACCCGCGCGCGTCGCCCACAAGCCGCTGAGAGAGCGACGATCCTCGATGTCGTCGCGCTCGCGGCGGTAGAGGCCGAGCCAAGTGCGTTCGCGGACGACATCGCGCCGCACATCCTTCGTGTAGAGCTCCCAGATCCAGGCGTACATCGCGTCGATGTCGGGCGTGCGCCACAGTGGATTCAGCGCAGGGAACGCCGTGTGGAACTCGTCGTCATTGCGACGCTCCACGTGGAAGAGCGGCCAGAACTTGCCGTAAGACTCGACGTTGCCGGCATCGTCGCGGCGCGTCCAGTGCTGCACGAACGGCACGATGTTGGTCGCCTCGCGCTCCGCGTCCAGGTAGACCTCGCGCCGGTCGTTGAGGAACGGCCAGCCCCACCACGTCGATTCGAGCCCGTCGCCGCGGTACTCCGACCAGAACGGCCACGCGCGCGTACGCTCTTGATCGGCCTTCGGATCGCGCAACACGCGCACGATCGGCCACGGCGCGTCGACGGCCGAATAGCCGGTCGATGGGTTCGACGACCAGCCGAAGAACGGCCACAACACCGTGGTCGCTTCGTAGTCGCCGGCCGTCGTGCGGCCGTACAAAGGAAACACCATCCATTTCGTCTCGTGCGCCGCGGGCGGGAGCTGCAGGTTGTTGCGCTGCCACAGGAAGAAGGGCCACAAGAGGAACCAGCGTTCGTACTTGCCTTCGTAGATCGAGTTCCCGACGAGCGGCCAGACGCGCCAACTCGGGCCGCCCGCTCCACTCGTCCAGGAAAAGATCGGCCAGAGGACGTGCTGCGTGACTCGGCCCGCGCGCTCGGTGCGCATCCAAACTGGGAACAGCACCCACTCGAGTCGGTCGTAGGAGAGGAACGTCTCCATGACGCCCGCGAACGGGAACCACGCGCGCAAGGTGCGGCCGTCGGCGCGTTTCGACCAGTAGATGCCGGGCAGAGTGAGGAGCGTCCAATCCTCGCTCCCGTCCTCGGCACGTCGAGCGTCGTAGCGGGTGATCGGCAGGAGTTGCCAGACCGTTTCGTCGGGGCGATACGTCGCGTAACCGAACGGCGTCAGGAAGTGGTCGAGCACCTCTTCGTCGCTGCGGTCGCGGATCGCGAGCGGTCTCATCGCGATCTGCGAGAAGGCCGCTCCGCGACTCGGGGCTCGACTGCGGAACACGCCGCCCACCGCCTCGACCTCGACGCCGCCGCCGGCCATCGAGTGCTGGGACCAGAATGGTGCGAGGTTCACCTCGGTGCCGTCCGTGGCACAGCCGGTGACCAGAGCGGCGAGCGTCGATGCCAG
>CAZKIY010000305.1:0-3136 GCA_964552875.1 uncultured Planctomycetaceae bacterium | reverse complement strand
CTCCGAGTGTGGAGCTCGCGCGACCGGCGTCGTGACCCATCTCGTCTGCCTCGCGCCCCACGCACCGAGGATCCGCGAAATCGGCCCCGTCCCGCAAGCGCGGTGGTCTCGCTTTCGTCGATCGAGGCCCGTAGGGTGCGCGCGCGAACGCACTGCCATGAAGACCGTTCTCTCCGGCATCCAACCCAGCGGCCGGCCGCACCTCGGCAATTACTTCGGCGCGATTCGGCCTCACATCGCGCTCGGCGCGGGCGACGACCTCTGCCTCTTCTTCATCGCCGATTACCACGCGCTCACCACGAGCCGCGACGCGAACGCCTTGCGGGATTCGACGCGCGATGTCGCGCTGACCTATCTCGCGCTCGGGCTCGATGCGAAGAAGGCTGCGCTCTTCCGTCAGAGCGACGTCCCCGAAGTCCAGGAGATCGCGTGGCTTCTGGCTTGCGTGACCGGGATGGGGCTGCTCGAGCGCGCGCACTCCTACAAGGACAAGGTCGCGAAGGGGATCGTCCCGAACGTCGGCCTGTTCACGTACCCGGTTCTGATGGCCGCGGACATCCTGGCCTACGACTCGGACCTCGTGCCGGTCGGCAAGGATCAGGTCCAGCACGTCGAGATGGCCCAGGACATGGCCGCCTCGTTCAACGCTGTTTTCGGCCCTGTCTTTCGCCGGCCCGAGCCGCGGATCCCGCGCGAGGAAATCCTGGCGAAAGTGCCCGGCCTCGACGGCGAGAAGATGAGCAAGAGCTACGGGAACGACCTGTGGATCTTCGAATCGGGCAAGAAGCTGCGGCAGGCGGTCAATCGGATCGTGACGGACAGCGAGCCGCCCGAAGTCCCGAAAGACCCTGAAAAACTGCTTCTTTTCCGCTTCCTCGAGTTGTTCCTCGAACCGGCGGATCTCGCCGAGTGGAAGGATCGTGTCCGCGTCGGCGGCGCCTCGGCGCCCGGCTACGGGCACATGAAGGTGCGCATCGCCGAAGCGATCGAGGCGCGCTTCGAGCCGGCGCGGAAACGACGCGAAGAGCTGCTCGCGAACCCGGCCGAGGTCGATGCGATCCTCGCCGACGGCGCGGAACGCGCGCGAGCCAAGGCCGTGCTGGTGCTCGATCGCGCGCGCCGCGCCTGCGGCTTGCGCTGATCGGACTCCGAGGTGCGCGCCTCACCGCCCCGGTACGAGAGAGACCGTGAATCCTCCGCGTGCTCGGACACGGCTGGCGCGGCGACGGCGAGCGTGGCACAACGTCGTGTGCACGGCGCCTCGCCGTGGCGCGCGAGGAGCCGATCGATGAGAGCCACGAGATCCCTACATTCTTCGACTTGCACAGCCGGAGTCGCGTTCGCGTGTGCGTTGCTCGCACTCGTCCCGGCGAGTTGCGGCACACCTCGTGAGAAATCCAAGTCCAGCGACGCCTTCGCGCCCGCTCCCGATCCGAACGCTCCGCCGCCCAGAGACCTCGTCGCCGCGAAGCCGAAGCCGTGGACGAAGCGCTTTCTCGAGGCCGGTGTCCTCGTCGCCGACGAAATTCGCATCGAAGGTCCCGCGCCGCTGATCGAGCACGTCGTCACGCGACCCGAGACGGGCCTCCACGTGGTCGACGTCAAGACGATCCCGGCCGGTTTCCAACAGACGATCACGGTGAGTACGCCCGGCGCGGAGATTCGCGCCCAAATCGATCAGCTCGCGATCTCGGCACTGCGTCGGCTCGTGATCCTCGAACGACCCGGCCCCGTGGACGTGCTCGTGATCGCGGCCGGCGACGTGTTCTGGACGGACGGCCCGAAAGCCGAACCCGTGCGCACGCAGAGCCTTCGCATCGAAGGGCCGATTCCGCGGTGAGCGCACGCGCGCTGCTCGCGACGCTCGCTCCGGCGCTCGTCCTCGCCGCGGGATGCTCCATCTCCCGTGTCGTCTCCGTCCCCGAGGCCACGAGTGCCTACGATCGTTTGGACGGGCCTGCGCGCGCACGCTTCCTCGATGCACGCGAGCAATTCCTCGCGGGGGACGTGGCGCAAGCCCGCGCGAACTTCGAGCGGCTCCTGGACGAAGCGCCCGACATCGTCCCGTTCGGAATCTGGTGGCAGGAGTGCGAGGCCGCGCTCGGCGGAGTCGACGCGCTGAAGTTCCACAGCGAGGAACGCGCGGTCCTGCGTCCGGGCGTGGGAGCCGAACTCCTCGCCGCTCGCGCGCAGGACGACGAAATGTCCGCCCGAGCCTGGCTCGCGCGTGCCGAAGTTCGCGACCCCGACTGTGCTTGGATCCACCACGCCAGAGCATTTCTCGCGATGCGCGAAGGCCACATGGACGAAGCGCGACTCGCGCTGGAACGCGCGTTGGCCTCGGATCCGGGACACCTGGCCGCGCGGAGGCTCGAAGTGAGGTTGCTCGTGCGCGACGGCGCTACTGAAGCGGCGCGCATGCGGCTCGCGGGTTGGATCGCGCGCGCGAAGGACGACCCGCGAGTGCTGCCGCGCGATCTCGCGGACGCGCAACTGGACTTCGCGCTGCTGTCACTCGGTACGCTCGAAGTCGACGACGCGGAGTTGGCGCTCGGAGCGCTCGATCCGCAGTTCGTCGAGCCCTGGCGACTCGCTGCGGCCGAGGCCTGCGTCGCGCACGAACGCGGCGACTTCGTCCGCGCGCGACGTCGCGTCGACGACGCGCGCGCATCGGCTCCGCGCGAGATCCTGCCCGCCGTTCAGGAGGCTCTGCTCTTCGACGATGCCGAGCCGGATCCGTTCCGCGCGCGCGCCGCATGGGTGGCGGTGCGCGAACTCGCGGCGAACTCGGACGATTTGCTGGGTGCGTTCGAGACGTTGCGTGCCCGCGTGCGCATCGAGCGGATCGATCGCGATGCGGCGGCGGCCGCGCGCGTCCCCGACGAACCCCGATGAAGGCGCTCGTCCAGCGCGTCGAGTCCGCGCGTGTCGTCGTCGCGAGCGAGGTCGTGGGGGAGATCGGTCCCGGCCTCCTGGCATTCGTCTGCGCGGTGCGCGGCGACGGGACGCGCGAGGCCGCGCGTCTCGCCGAGCGGGTCGCGGGTTACCGCGTTTTCCACGACGAGGCCGGGAAGATGAACGTCTCCGCGCTGGATCTCGGACTGCCGATTCTCGTCGTCAGCCAATTCACCCTCGC
>CAZKIY010000304.1:0-4937 GCA_964552875.1 uncultured Planctomycetaceae bacterium | reverse complement strand
CGGCCCGAGAACTCCGTCGCCGCCCCGGTTCGCCTTCGAGCACATGAGGCCATCGTTCGAATGTCAGGACGTCGTCGCGCGCCGGCTGCGCATTGCGAACGATCCGGAAACCGTCGTCGTCGACTACGTTGTCCGCGCAGCGAATCGCGATCGATTCGGCTTCACGGCCATGAACGACGGGCGGCCGCACACCTATGCTCTCTGCATGACGACGCGATGCCAGTGGGCGATGCGACGGAACCCGAGCCGCACGATCGAGGCCGAACGCCTGCGCATCGTGGCGATCCGGCGATGAGCGCGACTCCGACGGAACGAGCCGACGCCGTCGTCGTCGGCGGAGGACTGTTCGGCGCGTGGCTCGCGCTCCTCCTCGCGCGCGAGCACCGGTTGTCCGTCGTGCTCCTCGAGCGCGAACCCGCGCTGCTCCGCCGCGCGTCGTACAACAACCAGGCGCGCGTCCACAACGGCTATCACTATCCGCGCAGCATCCTGACCGGGCTTCGTTCGCGCGTGAACTCGGGGCGTTTCCTCGAGGAGTTCCACGACTGCGTCGACCGACGCTTCGACAAGTACTACGCCGTGGGTCGCGTGCGTTCGAACGTGACCGCATCCCAGTTCCGGGTGTTCTGCGAGCGCATCGGAGCCCGACTCGGTCCGGCTCCCGACTCGGTCAAACGTTGGTTCTCGAAGGACCTCATCGCGGACGTGTGGAGCACCGACGAGTGGGCCTTCGACTCAGAGGCACTCGCGCAGCGCATGGCCCGCGAGATGGAGGCCGCGCGCGTCGACGTGCGGCTCTCGACCCAAGCTGTGCGCGTGGAAGCTCGCACCGACCCGGCACGGCGCCTCGCGGTCGTGACGCACGACGCGGACGGCCGTGAACGCGTGATCGAGACGAGTTGGGTGTTCAACTCGACCTATGCGAACCTGAATGCGCTGCTCGGCGCCTCGAAGGTCGCGCGGATCCCGCTCAAGGTCGAACTCGCCGAGATGGCGCTCGTCGAAGTCCCCGAGGAGCTGAAACGTGTCGGCGTCACCGTGATGTGCGGCCCGTTCTTCTCGTTCATGCCCTTTCCACCGCGTGGACTGCACACGTTCTCGCACGTGCGCTACACCCCTCACCACTCGTGGTTCAGCCACGAAGGCGAGCGCGACACCCTGGCCTACTTCGACCGCGTGCCGAAGCGATCACGGTTCGAGGAGATGAAGCTCGACACCGCGCGATACATGCCGCTCGCCGGCCAATTCGTGCAGCGCGACTCGCTGTGGGAACTCAAGGCCCTGTTGCCCGCGAGCGAATCGGACGACAGCCGCCCGATCCTCTTCCGGCGCGACGCCACGCTGCCGGGCTTGATCAGCGTCCTCGGGGGCAAGATCGACAACGTCTACGACGTCGAACGCGAACTCGAGCACACTCTGCGCCCTTCCGACGCCGACAAGCTCGAACCTGCTTGAAGCGGAGCGGCATCGACGCGACCTTATGGGGATCGATGGTCCAGGCCCCCCGCCCATGAACGCCAGCTACTTCGTGTCCGTCGTCGTCCCCCTCCACGACGACGCGGACATCTTCGATGGCTTCGCGAGAGAGCTCGTCGGGATCGTCCGCTCGACCTGGCACAACCACGAGATCGTGTTCGTCGACGACGGCTCGCGCGACGGGACCCAGGCCGCCGTCATGGCGCTGCTCGCTGAATTCGAGTGCTTGCGCTACGTGCGGCTCTCGCGGTCAGTGGGAGTGGAGATCGCGATCTCGGCCGGCCTCGACACCGTGATCGGCGACGTCGTCGTCGTCCTCGAGCCGGCTTCGGATCCGCCGTCCTTCGTCCCGCGTATGGTCGAGGACGCGCGCAAGGCCAACGGCGTCGTCTTCGGCGTGCGCAGCACCTCGCGCCCCGAGCCGTTCGGCTACGCGCTCGGACGAAAGGCCTACACGCGCTTGATCCGCTCGCTGCTCGGCATCGAACTGCCCGAGAACGCCACACTCTTCCTGGCGATGACGCGCCAAACGATGAACGCCGTCGCGCAGATCAAGGATCGCGCGCGGGCGCTGCGCATCTTCGGCGCGGTCGTCGGATTCCAGCACCGATTCGTGAAGTACGAAGCCACCGATCGCCGGTCGCCTCCGCGGCGCAAGGCCTTCTTGGAGGGCGTCGAACGCGCACTCTCGCTCGTCGTCACGAACTCGATGAAGCCGCTCCGGATCGTGAGCGTCCTCGGCTTGTTCTTGGCGGTGCTCAACGTCGCGTACCTCGGCTATGTCGTCGCCGTCGTCTTCTTCAAGAAGCACGTCGCGGAGGGTTGGGTCACGCTCTCCGTCCAGCACGCGGTGATGTTCGTGTTCCTGTTCCTCATCTTGGCCGCGTTGTGCGAGTACGTAGGGCGCCTCCTCGACGAGACGCGTGAGCGTCCCCTGTACTTCGTGGCCGAGGAACGCACGAGTTCCGTGATGGTCCGCGACGCGGATCGCCCGAACGTCGTCGGCGAGTCGACCTGATGCCGCCGGGAGCGCCGTACGTCCTCCGCACGAGCGGATGGGAAGTGCCTTCGTTCCACGCACTGGAGCTCGCACCCAAACGTTCGCGCGTGCTCGTCTGCGTGCCCGTGATCAACGAGGGCGAACGCATCCGACGCCAGCTCGACAAAATGCGGCCGGTTTCCGCCGAACTCGACGTCGTGATCGCCGACGGCGGCTCGACCGACGGTTCCCTCGCCGAGGACGCGCTGCGCGAACTCCGTGTGCGCGGCGTGCTGACCAAGACGGGTCCCGGCAAGTTGTCGGCCCAGATGCGGATGGCGATGGCCTACGGTCTCGAACAAGGCTACGAGGGCCTCGTCTTCATCGACGGGAACGACAAAGACGACACCAGCGCGATCCCGCGCTTCGCGGCCGAGCTCCTCGCGGGTTGGGATCACCTGCAGGGATCGCGCTACATCCCGGGCGGGGTGGCGATTCGCACACCGATGAGCCGGCACATCGGCGTCAAGCTGCTCCACGCACCGTTGATCTCTTTGGCCGCGCGTCATCGCTACACCGACACCACGAACGGGTTCCGAGGTTACAGCGCCCGCTTCCTGTCGGACCCGCGCGTTCAGCCGTTTCGTGACGTTTTCGCGGCCTACGAGCTGCACTACTACTTGGCGATCCGCGCGGCGCGCCTCGGCTTCCGCGTGAAGGAGATGCCCGTGACGCGCGCGTACCCGGTCGGCGAGAAGACGCCGACGAAGATCAGCCCGCTGCGCGGCAACTGGCGCGTGATGAAGACGCTCTTCCACGCAGTTTTCGTCGGATACGATCCCTAGCAAGTCATGAAGAGCGCACTCATCGGTCACACCGGATTCGTCGGCGGCAACCTGCGCGCCCAAGGATCGTTCACGGACTTCTACAACACGAAGAACTTGGCCGACATCGAGGGCCGCGAGTTCGACTTGGTCGTCAGCGCGGGAGCTCCCGCCGCGAAGTGGCTCGCGAACAAGGAGCCCGAGGCGGACTGGACTTCTCTCTCGCGATTGATGAGTTCGCTCGAGCGCGTGCGCGCGAAGAAGTTCGTCCTCGTGTCGACCGTCGACGTGCACGCGCGTCCGATCGACGTCGACGAGACGACGGCGCTCGACACGGACCTCGCGCAACCGTACGGGCGCCATCGGATCCTTCTGGAGCGCTTCGTTTCCGAGCGCTTCCCGGGCGCGACCACGATCCGATTGCCCGCGCTATTCGGTCCCGGCCTCAAGAAGAACGTAGTCTTCGACTTCTTGAACGAGAACCGACTCGACCTCGTTCACCAGGACGGTTCGTTCCAGTTCTACGACCTCGCGAACGTCTGGCGCGATGCGCAAACAGCCGTTGCAAGCGGCCTCGGGGTCGTGCACTTCGCGACCGAGCCCGTCACGACGTCCGAAGTCGCGCAGGGAGTATTCGAGCGCGAGTTCACGAACTCGCTGCCGCTCCCCGGACCGAGGTACGACTTCCACACCGTGCACGCCGCCGCGTTCGGGAAGCGCGGCCCCTACCTGTACGAAAAGGCAGAGGTCCTGGCAGGAATGCGACGTTTCGTCCGCTCCGAGCGTGCAGGCCGGAGCGCTCGATGAAGCTCGCGATCTCGAACATCGCTTGGCGCGCCGAAGAGGAACCCGACGTACGCGACCTGCTCGCTCGGCTCGACGTGCGCGGGGTGGAGATCGCTCCGAGCAAGATCGGCCCAGCGCCCGACCGCATCGACGAAGACACGGCTCGACGCTACCGCGCATCGTGGGAGGATCGCGGCATCCGAATCGTCGCGATGCAAGCGCTCCTCTTCGGCCGGCCGGAGCTCTCCATCTTCGCGAGCGCCGCGTCGCGCGCGGACATGCTGGCCTACCTGACGGCCGTGATCCGTCTCGGCGGTCGGCTGGGCGCGCGCGCGCTGGTCTTCGGCTCGCCCAAGAACCGACTCGTGGGCTCGCTCTCGCAGAGCGAGATCGAGGCCATCGGTGTGCCGTTCTTCCGCGAGCTCGGTCGCATCGCGGACGACCACGACACGTGTCTCTGCATCGAGCCGAATCCGCCCGTGTACGGCGCGGACTGGATCACGGACGCGCGGAGCGCGAGTCAGTTCGTCGAACTCGTCGATCATCCCGGCTTCGGGCTGCACCTCGACGCGGGTGGGCTCCATCTCGCCGGCGAAGGCGCTCCGGAGATCGCGCGCGGCGGCGCATGGATTCGCCACTTCCACGCGAGTCAGCCACAGCTCGTCCCCCTCGCGCCGAATGGGCCGGTGCCGCACGCGACGTACGCGGAAGCCCTGAAGACCCTCGCTTATCCCCGCTGGGTTTCGATCGAGATGCGCGGCCCGGAGAACAATGCCCCGGCGCTCGCCGCAGTCGAGACGGCGGTGGAGTTCGCGCGCGCCACGTACGGTTGACCGAAGCGGAGACACGGAGCTGGCGAACAGTTCACGGAG
>CAZKIY010000303.1:0-4972 GCA_964552875.1 uncultured Planctomycetaceae bacterium | reverse complement strand
GTCCGTGGGCTCGAGACCTCCCGGGAATCGGCCCGAACCGCTACCCTCTGCCGGGAGTCATCCGCTTGGAGTTCCTATCCCCCGACCGTCGGTCGGAATCTTCTGATGCGATCGACGCGGTTGCCGATGTAGTCCCAGGCAAGGGCTTCAGCGACTGCTCCTTCGACCTTGGGGAGATCACGGGAGTTGATGCGGTGCTCCCACTCCTTGGCGTCGACCCGGCTGTCGGCCACCAGCCAGTCGGCGTATTGCGTGATCGACGGTGACCAGCGCGAGAGATCCGTCGGAGGCATGGGCGTCATGGGGCGACGAACGGCGGTGCGATGATTCGCTCTCGCTTCGAGTCCTCCAGGAGCACTAGCACACGCCTCCTCGCGCGCGTGATCGCGTTGTAGAGCAGCCTCCGTTGCATCTCTGGATCCTTGCGGATCTTGCGGGGCCACAGGACGACGACTGCGTCGAACTCGCGGTTCTTGGCTTGGTGCACGGTCATCGCGGACAGGCGACTACTTCGCGTGACCCCGAAGCTCCTTCGCATCGAGAGGGCGCGGTCGACAAGGCGGTAGCCTTCGGCAGAGCCTATGGTCTCGGATCCGGTGAGAGTCCTTCGTCGCTGTAGGCCCGCAGCCACGTCACCCGCACCGACGCTCCGTGCGGCCACTTCTAGCTCACGTACGTTCACCTGCGTTTCTGCGTCCGCGGTGAGCTTGAGCAATGCGACGAGTTCTTCAACCTCGCTGTGCGCGCCGGATTCCCACTCGATCTTGAACGGGCCCGAAGTGCTAGATCCCTTGCTCGAGGTGGCCGTCTTTGTGCGCACCCACTCGACCGCGTCTCGCACAAATGCAGACTTCTCCTTGCTGGTCGGGGTCAAGACGACCGCGCTCGTACAACCTTCCGAGCGCGCGGATGTGATCTCCCACGAAAGGTAGGCACCGGCCTGTGCCGCGCTGGGGACGGCGCTCATCCTGAACCCTTTTGCAACGACGAGAGATCCCGGTGGCGAGCTGCGCAGCGCGTCGGCGGCATCGAGGATTCCGTTGACGGTCGTCCGATGGCTTCCGGTGAGGATCACCGGAGTGCATCGACCGCGAGCCCATGCTGATGCATTGCTGCCTGCGTCTCCTGTCAGGTCTTGGAACTCGTCGGCAGCGCAAACGCAGCGGGTTGCTCGGGATAGCCCCTCCAGGATGCGTATCTGCCCGTCCTTCGAGTCCTGCAACTCGTCAACGACGACGATGGGATAGGTTCGAGCCACCCATGTTGCCACCACATCGAGCGCGAGTAGCTGTCCGGCGAGTTCACTCTGTCCTTTGAAGTCCAACTCGTCGGGTAGGCGCGTGCTCGACGTCGACTCCGCCAAGTCCCGCCATCGGCGATTTAGGTGCAGCGCGAAGCCGTCGATCGTCTGGCAGTCAGCCTTCGCGGGCCGAATCTCCAAGTCGAGCTTTGCGTCCATCCTCCGGCGCGACCCGTGCATCTTCGTGAGTGCCAGCACACGTTGTCCAGGAATCAGCGGTGACGCCGCCAGGATCCGCTTCACTTCGGCGACGAGTTGCGTCGTCTTCCCGGACCCGGCGGGTCCTTCAAACAGCGCGAGGCTCATGTAGCACACGCAACACGGCGCATTTGGGTGTGGACTGCTTCTGCGTTTCAACGTGCGGATCGTTGCTGACTGGGCCACGAGCGGCACGGGCGACGGCGTCGAGAAGTTGCCTTGCGCGCGCGGAGGAACGCGCCGACTCCGCGATTGCTGCCGCGATGTCCTGGTAAGCCAAGTAGTTTCCTTTGAGCGCGCCGGGTGAGCGATCGGCCCGCTTCAAGGCATCCACCAGCTTGGCGGCGCTCGCATGCGCGGGTTGGCCCGTCCTCTCCGACACGCCCTTCAAGACATCAGACTCATCAGCGGAAGCGATCCACCCTACGACGTCCTCGATGGTCCAGTCCGGCGACCACTGAAGTACGGCGCTGGGGGGGCACGGAAGTGCCGTCAGGACTGAGATGTAGCCATCGCCCGCAGTGTCACCGTCGACGAGCGCAACGACGCGGTGATGCAGTCGAAGCAGAAACTCGCAACCGTCCTTGATCGCGGCGTCGGGCGTTGGAATCGTTCCGACGAAAGTCGCAAATTGCGGTGCGTCTGCCGCCTGTGAAGTTGCGCCAGCAGCAACTCCGCCTCCTTGCGAAATCGCCGCAAGAAGTCGAAGCCACTCATGGTCGATTCGGCCCTCGGGAACCAGAACGACGTCGTGCATGAGCGCGTCTACAACCTGTGCTCGGAAATCCTGCGCGAGACGGCGTTCGGTGTTGCGTGCCGTGATGGAGTTCGTGCTCAGCAGCGGCACTGCCTCCAACCGACCTGGAGCTGCTCGAAGAATGCGCACGTCCTCGGCGCGGAACGCCGCCGCCACTTCGGGCGAGTGGGTTGTGCAGAGCACTTGGTCCGCGTTCGATTGCGTGCACGAGACGATGCGCCGCTGAAGTCCCGGCGCGACGTGTAGTTCGGGCTCTTCGAGCGCGAGGATGAACGAACGGCCCTTCTGCCTGCGCGCGCGACCCACCTCCAGCAGGATGACGAACGCTTGGAGGGCGAGCAGGCCCGTTCCCTGACGAGATGCAGGCAGGGATGGCTGGTCGTCGCGCGCATAGTGCGGAACCAACGCGCGGAGTAGCGAATCGGAGTCCGTAGATGTGACACGAAGCTGGAACTTCGGGTTACCCGGCATGAGTTGCGCCAGTTGTGCGTTGATCCGCTCACTCAGGTTCTTGAGCTTCGCGTCGTCCTCTGGCCGGAGCGCCGGGCTGCGCAGCTCATCACGTTGGGCGATCACGCTCGATGCTGGGAATGCGTCGGACCCTGCAACCGTTCGACGAAACAGCTCTGACCCGAACGATGCCGCCGCCTCCCATGTACGTCGCGCAGGGAGGAGGTAGAAGCCGACGTCGTTCAGAAGCGGTGTCGGCACCGAGACGATGGCGTCATCGTCGAAGGGATCGACGATCTTGTCCGAGTCGTGGAAGTAGCGTCGGATCTCGACTTCGAGCTGATCGTGATCGAATCGCGCAGCCAGTCCAATCTGCACGCAGAGGACGTCCTCGGGGCTCGACGACGTAGGCGAGATCGACTTGGACTTCGGGTTCCACCACTTCGGTACGCCCCGAGCTTGTCGGAACCAGTCAGGATGCCGACCCGCGTCGTTGTCCTCGAATCCGCCGATTGTCGCGACGATCAGGAATCGGTCCCGTGGGGTTGGACTACTTCCGTGAAAGTCGTGCTCCGTGAGCACCGGGACGAGCTTCTGACGTCCGAACGCCAAGCACAGTGCGTCGATGATCGTGCTCTTGCCCGCGCCGTTTGGTCCGATCAGGGCGACGTTGCCGGAGAGGTCAATCGTTGCGTCCTTGATCCCACGGAAGTTCGAGATGCCGAGCTGTAAGAGCCGCACCGTCACGGCCCTCTCTTTGCCTTTGTGGTCGCAAGTGTGCTCCCCGCGCACCGGATGACCGGAATCCCCTCGGCGCAGGGTCGGGGCATATCAAGGGCCAGCGAACCGAGCTGGTTCGCTCCACCCCAGGCAAGCTGAGATTCAGTCATCGAGTCAACCTTCAACGCCCCGATGGGACTGATCGGGAGTGCGCAGCATCGATGATCTCCGGGCGAGTGCTGGCGTTCAACGGAGGAGCGTCCGTAGAGCGCGGGTACAGCGACTGAAGGCGGCGGGCATTGGATGAGCCACCCCATTTTCACCGGGAGGCCAACGCCAATCTAGAAACGGGCGTTGGGGCGGCAGCAGAGCCTGCCGAGTCTCAGAGCCCGCGACCGGACCGGCAGGTGGGGAGCCGACGCACGGCGCGGCAGGCGGGAGTGGGTGGCCGAACCGGAAGGGCAGGCCCAGCGGTCGGAAAGTCATTCCGCCTCGGTTCGCGCTGTGGTGTTCACGAAACTCCTTCCGCTTTGAAGGCCGGGACCTTGCATCCGCCTCGGATCCTGGTGACCAAGCCGGCGCGCTCGAGCGCGCACCAGGTGGCTTCGCGTTCCGCCATGCGTCGAGCGCGAGGCGCGGCGTGCGCAGCACGCGCGTTCTCGAGGGCCGAGCAGACGTCTTCGTAGAAGCGAGCAAGACGCACATGAGCGTCCGCTCGCGGTGCGATCCTGTCAAGTTCCTCGGGCGTCAGCCTCCGGAAGTCCGCGCGCGGCGTGTGCCGGTCCAGACGCACCCAGGCGTCGACCAGGCGCACGAAGAGGTCCTTCGCCTTCGACGAGACGCCGGGCTCCGACGACGAGACTGACCCTTCCGTGGCTTCAGCAGCGAGCAGCTGCGCCCTCAGGATGCCAGCCGCGGCCTTCACGTCCTCGATGCCGCGCTCCGTCCACGCGTTGTGCTCGGGCGTGTAGGGCAGGTTCCACAGCACGACCACTTGCTCGGTGGCGAGGTGCTTTTGCACTTCTTCCGCGCGATTCGCGCCGCCATTGTCGAACAGCATGGCCAACGGATATCCGCCGCGGGCGCGTGCCGTGAGCTCGAGCTGCTGCACGACGTCTCGGGCAGTCGGCAGCGGCCCCACGCTGGTCGCCGAGCTCGAGCGCGCCCGCTTCGTGACCCGCGAGCTCGAGCGCGCCCTCACCTGCGGCGTCCTCGCCCACGGCTTCGCGCGCCTGCGTTGCACGCAGTGCGGCCAGGACGAGCTGGTCGCCTTCTCGTGCAAGGGCCGCGGCTTCTGCCCCTCGTGCGGCGGCCGGCGCATGGCCGACACCGCCGCGCACCTCGTCGACGAGGTCCTACCCGAGGTCCGCGTGCGCCAGTGGGTGCTCTCCTTCCCCTACCGCATCCGCTTTCTCCTGGCCTTCGATCCCGCCCTGTGCAGCGCGGTGCGCGGCATCTTCGTCCGCACGATCCTCAACTGGCTGCGCGAGCGCGGCGGCAGCTCGGGCGCGGTGGTCCTCGCTCAGCGGTTCGGCGGGGCGCTCAAC
>CAZKIY010000302.1:0-4992 GCA_964552875.1 uncultured Planctomycetaceae bacterium | reverse complement strand
GCCAAAGAGCCATCGACCGCGCCTCGGAGCTCTTCGCGAGTTCGAGGATCGCCGCGGTGAAGGGCAGGATACCCAGCGGATGGATGTGTGCGGCTTCGGCCGCGACGAGATCGATCACACCCTTCAACCAGGGGGGTTCTCCGCCGTTCGCGCGCAACGCGAGCGCGAAGAGGCGCATGCGCGTCGGGCCCCACTGAGGATGGCGGACGGGATACTGACGACCCAGGTCGCGCGCCAGCCCTGAGGCCATGAGGTCCGGAGCCAGCTTGGTGACTTGGCGGAATCGCTGGTAGAGATCCTCCTTCCAGAGCTTGGCTGGTTGGAACCCCGTTCGTGCCAGCAACTCGAAGCGCGGTTCGAAGGTGAGCACCGGAACGACGGGCCACTCCGCGGGCGGCCGGCCCGCTGCGACGCCGGCTTCGGCCGTCGTCAACCACTCGATCGTCGCCGCGAGGAACTCACGCTGCAGCTCGACCGAGAGCAGCTCGGCGGCTTCGCGTGCGGCGCGTGTCTCGGGGAATGCCGTGACGACGTTGATCTCCATCTCGGTGGCGCGAGCGAGTTTCGTGGGATCGGTCGCGTGCCCGCGATCGTCCGTCAGATAGGCCGTTTCGAGCAGTGCACGCGCCTGGACCTCCGGGTTCGTGGACTCGCTGGCGATACGCTCGAGATGACGCATCGACGTCTCGGCGCCGAAGTTCGCCGCTTGCGTGCGCAAGATCCGCGGCACAGCGAGCAGGGCCGGGTCGCCGGCACAGCACGTGAGCAGCGCTTGGATCTGGGCCTCGAGGACGCCCAAGCGCAACGCAGGATCCGTCACGCCGTCGAGGAGGTTCTCGCACATCCATTGGCGTGCGCGCGCGCTGCCACGATTCGCGGCGTCCTCCATCCGCGGCCAGTAGGTGATCGCCGGGTGCCGCGTCGGTCGCTCGCCCTTCCCTCGCGCGGCATCGAGCCGAGCTTGGTCGTAGACCTTGAGATCCAACTTGTAGGCGTTCTCGACGTCGCGGAACCCGGCATCCGACTCGACCGTGGGCGACGGCTCCGGTCGCTGAATCGGGCCCGCCGTGGCCAGGAGCGGAACGAGCAAGAGGAGGAAGTTCATCGGTCGGAGTTCTCGTGGTTCAGCGAGGCGTTGCGCCAGGCTCGGGCGCACGCATCTCGTCGAGCAGGGATTGCACGGCGCGGGAGAGCGCCTCGCCACGGACGTCGACGAACCGGATGACGCCCTTGCCGTCGAGTACGTACACGGTCGGATAACGTTGGACGCCCCAGCCGAGAGGCCAAGTTCCCTGCGTTCCGCCCGACCATGCGTTGCGCCACGTGATGCCCGCGTCGCGCGCGCGAAGCTGGTACTCCTCGAGGTTCTGATCCGTCGCGATGCCGACGAGGGCGAACGGATCGTTGGCGTGGAGCTTCGCGAGCTCCTTCAGGTGTGGGAGACCGCGCACGCAGACGCCGCACCAGAATCCAAAGAAATCCAGCACCAGGACTTTCCCACGGTAATCCGCGAGCTTCAGCGGCTTGCCATCCGTGTCCACCGCCTCGACTTCGGGCGCCGTTTTCCCGACCACGAGGTAGTCGGCCTGGAACAGTCGGCCCTTCGCGGAAGCACCGGCGGGCGTGTCGGCGTGCTTCTCGGCGAGCTCGCGCAGGAGGCGCATGTGTTCGGCACTGGACGCTGGATCGACGCGCGACGCGAGCAGCGCCACCCGTCCCGACAACGCGGCTGCGCGCGTCGCTTTCGAGGTCGTGGTGTCGAGAAGGGCGATGAGGAGTTGATCCGCGCGCTCGAAACCGAGCCCACCCGGTGATCCATCGGCTTGGATCCAACGCGCGACATCGGCCATCCAGGGCAGGTCGGCGTGGATGACGACGAGGCGCGCGTAGATCTCGGCCTTGCGCTCCATGACCTCGGGCGCAGCCATGCCGATCTGCCCCACGGTCGAGAGACACCAGCGCAACGCATCGGGCTGGTCCTGCATGGCCAGCTCTTCGAAACGCGGGAAATGCACGAGATTCGGGTGCGGCGGCCACTTCTCCCGCGCCACCCCTTGTTGCTGGAGACCTTGGATCTCGGCTTGGAATCCAGCGACGGCACTGCGCAGTTCGACGGCATAGCTGTCGAAGTCGGCCTTGAGTCGGAGCTCGAGCGCGGCCTTCTCCGCGGCAGCCGTATCGGTGACGACGGGCGGGACGGCGGGCGGGACGGCGGGCGGATTCTGGCTCGCCGCTACGGAGTACGCGGGCAGAACGAACGCGAGCACCGCGGCCATCGTGTTGCGGCGCAATCGGCCGACGAAGGAGCCGTTCGGGAGTCGCGGATATCCGGATCGGAGAAGGCAGGTCATCGATGGGCTGTCGCGAGCGGAGGAAGCGGGACGACGACTATATCGGCCGACGGACCGGCCTTAGACTGAAGAGTCAGCCGCACCCCCCCGATCTCGCTACCAACGCCCCTCCGGATGACCGACAGCGCCACTCGCCCGACCCACGACGTCCCGGACCGAAGCCCCGCGTCGCACGCGCATGCACGTCGGGACAGCGCCGCCAGGAATGGCTCGTTCGCGGCCGAGGTCGAACGGATCGGGGGCCTCGTCGAGGATGGGCGGCGTATCACGCCGGAGGACGGGCTCGTCCTCCACGAGCACGCCGACCTCGGGACGCTCGGCCGCCTCGCCGATCTCGTGCGCTTCCGCAAACACCCGAATCGTGTCGTCACCTACGTCGTCGATCGCAACCTGAACCCGACGAACGTCTGCATCACGGACTGCGGCTTCTGCGCGTTCTACCGGCGTCCCAAGCACGAGGAGTCGTACGTGCTGTCGCGCGAGACGATCCACGCGAAGATGGACGAGCTGCGCGCGCTGGGCGGACGTCAAGTGCTCATGCAGGGTGGACACCATCCGTACTTGAAGAGCGATTGGTGGTGCGATTTGCTCGGCGATCTGCGCGGGCGCTATCCCGAGATCAACTTGCACGCGCTCTCCGCGCCGGAGATCGACCACCTCTCGCGCATCGAGAAACGACCGGTCGAGGACGTGATCGCCGATCTCTTGGGCGCCGGACTCGGCAGCGTCCCCGGCGCCGGCGCGGAGATGCTCGTCGAGCGCGTGCGAAAGATCATCGCGCCCAAGAAGACGTCGACGGATCGCTGGCTCGAAGTGCACCGGCGCGTGCACGAAGCGGGCTTGCGCAGCTCGGCCACGATGATGTTCGCGCACGTCGAGACCCCGGCCGAGCGCATCGAGCACTTGGAACGGCTGCGCGCGCTGCAAGACGAAACCGGTGGGTTCACCGCGTTCGCGTGCTGGACGATGCAACCGGACGGCGTGCCCGAGCAGCACCTGTATCCCGAACGCGCGACGCCGTCGACGTACTTGCGCGTGCAAGCGCTGTCGCGGATCTACCTCGACAACTTCGCGAACGTGCAGACGAGTTACGTCACGCAAGGCCTGAAAATGGCCCAGATCACGCTGCGGTTCGGCTGCAACGACTTCGGCGGGACGATGATGGAGGAGAACGTCGTGTCCGCGGCGGGCTGCTTCAACCTGTCCCCCATCGAGGCGATCGAGCGGCAGATCCAGCGCGCCGACTTCGCGCCGCGACGGCGTAATTCGTGGTACGGGATCGTCGACGATCGGCACGACGAGCGCGTCGACGGACCGCGCGGGCCGATGTCGCGCGCGGACGGCGCGAGCCACGGCGCCGTTCGGCCGGAAGCACGCCGCGTGCTGAGTTCGGGCACCCCTGCTGTCGGAGGACGCGCGTGAGCACGACTGCGACCGTCGCCACGCCCTTCACCGGCATGCTGCGCCGCGCCGAGCGCGCGGGACTCGACGACATTGCCCAGAAGGTCCTCGCCGGAACACGGTTGTCGGTCGAGGACGGACTGCGCCTCTACGAGGCCGACCTGCACGTCGTCGGTGAACTCGCGAACCACGTCCGCGAACGACTGCACGGCGACCTCGCGTACTTCAACGTCAACCAACACGTCAACTACACGAACATCTGCAACAAGCTGTGCCGTTTCTGCGCGTTCCAACGCCTGCCGAATCAACCCGGTGCGTACGCGATGACGCCCGAGGAAGCGGCCGCGAAGATCACGGCCCAACTCGGCGAACCCGTCACCGAAGTGCACATGGTCGCGGGGATCCACCCGAAGCTCGAGTACAGCTACTACCTCGATCTCCTGCGCGCCGTGAAGCGCGCGCGCCCGTCGATCCACGTCAAGGCCTTCACGATGGTCGAGCTCGACCAGATCGCGAAGAAGGCCAAGAAGCCGCTCGAAATCGTGCTCCCTGAACTGATCGAGGCCGGCCTCGGATCCGTTCCCGGAGGCGGCGCCGAAGTGTTCGCCGATCGCGTCCACAAGGAGTCGTACCACCTGAAGATCTCCGGCGACGAATGGCTCGCGATCGCGCGCAAGGTCCACCAGTCGGGCCTGCGCAGTAACTGCACGATGCTGCACGGCCACATCGAGACCAAAGCGGAACGCATCGACCACCTCGATCGGTTGCGCCGCCTGCAGGACGAGACGCACGGATTCCAGACGTACATTCCGCTCTCGTTCCATCCCGAACACACCGAGATGGCCGACGTGCCCGGACCGACGGCGCTCGACGAGCTGCGCGAGATCGCGGTCGGCCGCTTGATGCTCGACAACATCGCGCACATCAAGGCCTACTGGATCCTGATGGACGTGCCCGTCGCGCAGACGGCGCTCTCGTTCGGCGCGGACGACGTCGACGGCACGGTGGTCGAGGAGAAGATCTATCACGAGGCCGGCGCGACGACGCCGCAGCACGTGAAGCGCGCCGAGCTCATCCGCTGGATCCGCGACGCGGGGCGCATCCCCGTCGAACGGGACACGCTCTACAACGTGGTGTGGGCGGACGAGACGGGGGACGCAGCGACCTCGATCTGAATCGGCGGTCGAGGAAACTGACCCAGCTGGCTGTCCGTTTTCTTGGTTTTTCCGCGCGACCGCGG
>CAZKIY010000301.1:0-5010 GCA_964552875.1 uncultured Planctomycetaceae bacterium | reverse complement strand
CACACCGTCGTGTCGGCGGGCTATCGATTCGGGATCGCCGAGCGCGTCTGAGAGCGCGTGAAGAAATCGATGCTAATGGCTCGGAGAACATCGTTGTGTCGCTTCGCGACACTGGATGCCGTGAGTTCTTCATGGACTCCGAATCCGCGAACCATTCGCGGCCTCTGACTCGGCCCGGGAACACGACGCAATGCCGCGGAAGGACGACGAACCGCGAAAGGTCTGGTGGCCGCGCGCTCCGTCGCTGCCGCTGCGCCTGAAGTTCACGCTGTGGTCGCTGGGCGTCTTCCTGATCGTCTACTTGGCGACATCGGGGACGTGGTTCTTGGCGCAGAACGCGCTGGCTACCGGCGCACATGACCAGCGCATCCAGACCGAAGCGCTCGCGATCGTGGATCGCGTCGTGCGCGACGGACACGGACAAATCGACGCGAGCCTGCCGGAACGGCTCCGAGCGGAACTGGCGCGAACGCCCGACTTCGCGCGCGCCTGCGTGGTGCTACGCAGCGAGGACGGCTCCGTCGAGACCGCTGCCGGCGATACGGAACTGCGCGGGAGCGACCTGCCCGTGCCCGATGCGCGTACGACCGGAACGGTCACGCGCATCGAGGCTCTGCGACCCGATGGCGCGCCGCTCGCGTTGCGCAGCGTCGCCCGCGAGTACACGTCCGAATCCGGCGCGCGCCACTGGATCCAAGTCGTCGTGCCGGCGGAATCCGGCTCGGGCCGCGATTCCGTTGCGCCCTACTTCCTGATCGGCATCCCGATCGGCGTCATCGCCGCCGCCGCGATGGCCTGGATCATGGCCGGTCGTCTCGTGCGCCCGATCCAGCGGCTCGCGACCGCCGCGCGCGCGGTTTCGCCGACGAATTTGCGCGGTCGGATCGAGGTGGACTCGGCCGACAGCGAGATCGCGCGGTTGCAGCAGGAATGGAACGCCGCGCTCGAGCGCGTCGAGCGCGGGTACCGAGCACAAGGCATGTTCCTCTCGAACGTCAGCCACGAGCTGAAGACGCCGATCGCCGTATTGCTCTCACAGGCCCAAGTGCTGCACCAGGGCGCGACCCCGGAAGAGCTCTCGCACTTCGCGAGCAACGTCGAGGACGAGATGCGCACGATGGGCCGGCTCGTGGAGAGCCTGCTCCTCCTCGCGCGCGTCGAGCACGGCAAGGAACTGGTACGCCGCGAGAACGTCTCGGTGAACGACGTGATCCTGGAAGCCGCGGAGCGCACGAGCGAGCTGGCGCGCAGTCTCGACGTGCCCCTCGTCACGAACCTCCACCTGCCCGAGGACGGCGAGGCCGAACCGGAGCTCGTCGGCGACCCGGAACTCCTGCGCACGATGGTCGAGAATCTCGTCCGCAATGCGTTGCGTTTCACGCCGCGTGGCGAACCGGTCGACCTGCGCGTTTCATGCGGCCGCGGCGAGGCGATGATCCGGGTGCGCGATCGCGGTCCCGGAATCCCGCGCGAACACATCGAGCGCATTTTCGAGCGTTTCTATCAGGTGCCCGGCGAGGGCACGAAGCAACGCGGTACGGGTCTCGGGCTGGCGATCGCGCGCAGCGTCGCCGAGCTCCATCGCGGCGTGATCGCCGTGCGCAACCTCGAGGACAAGGGCTGCGAATTCGAGGTCCGGCTCCCGCTCGTGCGCTGAGGGCCCGTGAAGAAATCGATCGTACGGGCTCTCGGACTCCAGTGGCGCCGCTCCGGAGCGCGAGAGGCCGGGAATTCTTCACGGCCTCTGATGGGCCGCGAAGTCCGCGCTTTCGACGCGGGCGCTGAGCTCGGCCGACGGTCGTCGCATCGGTCGTCGCATCGGTCGTCGATCGTGTCCCTGGCATCCCGGACCTACGCGCGCCTCTCCCTTGGCACCGCGTGGATTGCTACCTTCCGGCCGCACGCATCGGCGAGCGTTCGCCCCGCGCCACACGGCCCATGATCGAGAAGACCACGGTGGAGGGTTTCGACTGTTGAAGATCCTCCTCATCTCGTCCGAGTTCCCGCCCGAGACCGGTTTCGGAGGCATCGGAACGTACGTCGCACACCTCGCGCCCGCGCTCGCGGCGCGCGGACACGTCGTCACCGTGCTCTCGCGCTCCTTGAGCAAGCAGGACACGGACGTGCGCGTGGACGGTGTGCGCATCGTGCGCGTCGCCGATCGCGAGGCGCCGGTGGCCGTGTGGCAGAAGCCGTTCGACGTGAGGATGGCGAAGCTGGCGAAGTCGCACTACGACCGCGCGTTCACGGTCGCGCTCGCACTGCAAGACGATCCGTCGCTCGCCGATGTCGACATCATCGAAGCGGCCGACTGGGCCGGTGAGGCGGCACTGGTGCGCGCGATGCTGCCCGACATGCCCTACGTGGTGAAGTTCCATACGCCGGCGAAGCTCGTGTTCGGGTGGAACGAGAGCGGCGTGTCGAGCGCCTTCGTGGATGCGTTGCACGCGCTCGAGTCGATCGCCGTGCAGAACGCGATGGGTTTCACGTGCCCGTCGCACTGGATGATCCGAGCGTGCGAGGAGACGTTCGGCGTTCCTCGCGGGCACGTCCGCGCGATTCCGAATCCCTTCACGATCGGACCGAGGGTCCCGCGACGCGCGGCGACCGAACGGCGCGTGCTCTACGTCGGCCGACTCGAAGCTCGCAAGGGCGTCGTGGAAGCGGTCGCACCCGTGTGCCGTGTGATGCGCGCGTTGCCCGACGTGGTGTGGCGTCTGGCCGGTGCCGACACGACTTCCGCGCCCGGCGGCGGTTCGATGAAGTCGGCGCTCTGGGCACGAATCCCCGACGATTTGCGCAGTCGCGTGCACTTCCTCGGCGCCCTCGACCGCGACGCGCTCGGCGACGAGCTCGCGCAGGCGAACGCCGTGCTCTTGCCCTCGCGACACGAGAACTTCCCGTACGCGTGCCTCGAAGCGATGGCCGCCGGAGCGGCGGTCGTCGCCAGCAAGAACGGCGGCATGGCCGAGATGATCGAGCACGGACGGACGGGGCTGCTCGTCGACCCGGTCGACGGAGGTTCGGTGATCGACGCCCTCCTGCGCACGATCGAACAGCCGTTCTTCGCCGCGGAACTCGGCCGCGCGGCGGCTCACGCCGTCCACGAACGCTATCGGCCCGACGTCATCGCTCCCCTAGTCGAACAGCACTACCAGAGCGTCATCAGCCAGTCGGTGTCCGCGTGAAGATCCTCGTCGCCGACGTCTGGTCCGTCTACAACGCGGGCGACCGCGCAATCCTCGAAGGCCTGCTCGATGGTCTGCGCGCGCAGTATCCCGCGGCTTCGATCACCGTGTGCGCGCACTTCCCCGACGGCTGCGCGAGCATCGCCGACGTCGAGGTCGTTCCCGACGCGTTGGCGTTCGACGAGCCCGCCTGGTGCGCACAGCTCGCGCACATCGATGGATCCGACGCACGCTTCGACGATCTGAAGCGGGTCTACACGAGCGCGGACCTCGTGGTTTCGACCGGCGGCTACTTCTTGAATGCGACACTCGGCAACGCGTTCACCTACGTGTTCCTGTCGCGGCTCCTGCACTACGGCTGGGCACTCGATGCGGGCGTCCCGGTCGCGGTGGTCGGTCAGAGTATCGGGCCGATCGATGGAGCCGCGCTTCGATCCGCCGCCCGCGCGACGTTCGCACGCATCCCCGTGATCGCAGCGCGCGACGCGACGAGCCTGTCGTACTTGCTGCGGACCGGATTGGCCCCGCACGCGGTTTTCACCGGCGATCTGGCCGTGGATCTCGTGCCCGCACCCGACGCGGAGGTGGCCGCGTTGATGGGTCGGCTCGATCTGCAGGTCGATGCACTCGGCATCTCGGTACGCGATTACCCCGGCACGCCGCCCCACGCGTTCCGCGACGTCGCTCGTGTCGCCGACCGTGTCGTGCGCGAGTTCGGCGTGCCCGTTCTCTTGATCGGGACGACGATCCCGCCCGAAGACGCGCCCGACGTGCGCCAGCGCGAACGATCCCTCGGCAACGACGATTCCATCGCTCTGCTCGACGTCTACTCGCGCATGGAAGAAAAGGACAGCGCGCGCGTGTGCATCGAGAGCTTGCCGCCTCGACTGCTGAAAGGCGTTCTCGGAACGTGCCGCGCATTCCTCGGCACGCGCATGCACGCCTCGATCCTCGCGTCGACGTCGGGCGTGCCGACCGCGGGCATCGCCTACGAGTACAAGGTGCGCGGGTGGTTCGAGCGCCTTGGTCTCCACGACCTCGTGATCCCGCTCGAACGGATGAACGAAGCCGCGTTGTGGCCGATCGTGGAGCGCCTGCTCCGCGATGGAGACGCCCTCGCCGCTCGACTCGTTCGCGCGATCCCGCACGTCCAAGAGCGTGCGCGGCAGAACTTCCACAGGATCGCCGAACTCGTTCCGCCGACGGGTACCGTGCCTTCCACGTCGAGCTCCGCGCCGCGCAGTCGACGGAGCAGTTCGCAGGCCATTTCCTCGCGGATTCACAGCTCCCCCACCCAATCAGTCGGTGCGAGACCCGAGCGCTCGAAGTCGAGTGCAGCGACGGCGACCGCCGTCCTCACGAGCGGCGATCCGCGCGCCGCGTGGGAGAAGGAATCGCACCACTACGACGTACTCCATCGCCGCTTGCGCACGATCGTCGAACTCGCCGAAGCGGCGGGCGGACAGCGGTTGCTCGACGTCGGTTGCAGCGCGGGCACGGTTGGAGCCGCGCTTTCCGCTGGATGGGCCTACCACGGCTGCGACGTCAGCGAATCCGCCGTGCGCTCCGCGACGCGAGGTTGGCTCGTCGCGGCCGACCTCGAGAAAGGCGTGCCGGCGTTCGACGGCGGTGCCTACGACGTGATCGTCTGCTCGGGGATCCTCGAGTACCTCGATGCTCCCGAGAAGACGCTGCGCGAGCTGACGCAGCGCGTCACACCGAGGGGCAAGCTCGTCGTCTCGTACTTCAACATGCGTCACATGTCGCGCCGCGGCGCCGCGGCTTTCCGCCATCCCCTGTGGCGCAACGACTACACGCCCGC
>CAZKIY010000300.1:0-5010 GCA_964552875.1 uncultured Planctomycetaceae bacterium | reverse complement strand
ATCGCGCCGGGCTACGACCACATCACGAGCGCGATAGGCGCGGCGATGATCGGTTGGTTCGGCACGGCGATGCTGTGCTACGTCACGCCCAAGGAACACTTGGGTCTGCCCGATCGCGAGGACGTCAAGGCGGGCGTCATCGCCTACAAGATCGCGGCGCACGCGGCCGATCTCGCGAAGGGGCATCCGGGCGCACAGGCTCACGACAATGCGCTGTCGCGCGCGCGTTTCGCGTTCCGTTGGCGCGATCAGTTCGCGCTGGCGCTCGATCCCGAGACTGCCGAGGCCTACCACGACGAGACGTTGCCGGCCGAAGGTGCGAAGTCGGCGCACTTCTGTTCGATGTGCGGGCCGAGCTTCTGCTCGATGAAGATCACCGAGGACGTGCGCCGTTACGCCGCGGAGAAGGGCGTCGCGGAATCGGCGGCGCTCGAAGCCGGACTGCGCGAGAAGAGCGCGCAGTTCGCGTCCGGAGGCGGCGAGATCTACAGCTGAATCGAACGCATTTCGTCGGCGCGCTCGTTCGGGATTCGCGGCGTGAATCGGCGCGGGTCGAGTTCGTGCGCGAATCGGTGCGTCGAGGCTCCATCCAGGATCCAATCGGCGGCGATGGCGCCGACCGGGCCCGCGCAGGTGATCCCGTGACCGCCGAGCGCTCCGGCCCACAGAAGGCCCGCGACATCCGGGTCGGGCCCGACGACGAAGCGCTGATCCTCGGCGTGCGTGCGAATTCCGGCCCAGAAGCGTGCCGGTTCGAACGCGAACTCGTCGTCGAGGCGCAGGTGACGCCGCGCGAGCACTCGAGTGCGCTCGAGTTCGCTCGACTGCGCCGCGAGTCGATCCGGTTCCACGTCTTCCTCGTCGCAGCCCGAGAGCAACAGGCCGCCGCTCTCGGGTCGCGCATAGAACGGATCGTCGTCCCGCCACACGACGGGCCAGCGCGGATCGACGGCGCGGCTCGCCCGCGTGACGACGAGGTGCCGACGCGTCGGACGCAAGTCGACTCGTGATCCCGCCGATGCGGCGAGAGGTCCGGCCCATGCTCCGGCAGCGAGCACCGTGCGCTCTGCTTCGAGAACGCGACCGTCGTCGAGTCGCACGCCGCGTCCGTCGTCGCGGAGTTCGCGCACGCGCGTTGCGAGCAGGAAGCGGACGCCCGCCGCGCGCGCGCCCATTTCGAAAGCGCGGACGAGCGCGGGCACGTCGATCCGCCCCTCGCGCGGGAGCAGGAACGCGCGCGCGTCCGCGCTGTCGACGTGCGGCGCGCGCGCCCGCAATTCCGCGAGATCGAGTTCGCGAACATCGGCGTTCGGGCGGTGCGCGAGGCGCTCGGCCCAGATGCGTGCTCCAGCGCTGCTACGGCGTGCGACGAGGAGCAATCCACACGGATCGAGAAGCGCTCGATCCGCGAATCCAGACGGCGGTTCGCGCAGGAAATCGGCGCCTTCACGGCCCAATTCCTCGCCCAGCGGATCGGGCATCGGTGTGCGCAGGATCGCTGCGTTCTGCGACGTGGCTCGCGCGCCGAGACGGTCCCCGGCCTCGACGACCACGACATCGCGCGCCCCGCGACGCGCGAGCCACCACGCGGTCGCGAGCCCCGCGATGCCTCCACCGACGATCAGGATCCGGCCGTTCACTCGCTCCAGTCTACGGAGAGGCACTGCGCGGGTGACGCGCCACAGCCGCGCATCTAGGGTGAATTCGGCGATCAGTAGGTCGCCGATCGCTCGAAGGTGATCTGCATCGGACTCACGCTTCCGTTAGCCGGGTACAGGATCGTGGATCGATCGTGGCACAACCAAAGCCAACGCCCCGAAAGAGGATCGTAGACGTACTCGTACCAGACGGCCGCTTTCTCGAGGACGGCCAACGAGTAAGTCTGCATCACGAACTCGTGGATCCGTGCCGGCGTGATCGTGTCGATCGATTGCTGTTGAATCCAGGGCAGGAGGCGCTGGCTCTCCGCGGCGAGTTCGACATCGGCGGCGAGATCGTCGACGCGGTAGCTTCGAGAGTGGCGAGCGAGGCGAATGGTCGTGGGCATGGAGGCCGTGCTTCGGAGAGTGTTCCTTGGAATGACCCGCTCGTTCCTCGAACGAACGCGAGCTCGCCGGATTTCAGTTCTTCGGGGGACGGGACACGACGACCCGAAACGCGAACGGTCCAGCCGCGGAATAGCCGCCATCGAGCACGGCACGCAAGGTTACAGGCTTCGCTGTGCTCCATGCATGGGACAAGTGCATGCGGCCCAGCGCATTCAGCGGTCCACTGCAGTACTCCCCGGCGTAACCCTGGGGCAGAGGATCGAAGCGACTGTCTCCGGCCCGTGTCAGTTCGAGCAGGCGCAACGCTTGCAACGGGCTCGGTAGTCGCGCGGAGAATCCGCGCGCCGTGTAGGCGGCGTGACCGGGGGCCGGGCCGCTCGGCTGGAGGATGGGCAAACCCTCGAGCGTCTCGTCGACCGTCAGCGCCTGCTCGACGAAACGCGCGGCGACGTCGTTTGCCGTGAACCAGCCCGCGTAGGCCCAGAACTCGGGCACTTCGTGCGATTCGCTGGGTTCGACGCACCAACGCCCGGCGGGGACGTGGACCAAGCGCGCTCGGACGTCCGGTGCGATCGGTCGCAGCACCAAGGTCGTGCGCTGCGTGCGACGTTGGACGAGGAGGTCGAATTCGCCGAGACAGTCGGAGTTCTCGTCCAACCAAGTGACGCGGAACTCACCGCGCGTCAGCGAACGCACGTTCGAGACGGGAACGTATGCGAACGAGAACGGCTGGCCACCAGGCGGCAGCCTCCCGATTTCGAGCCTCGTCCCAAGCGGAGGCTCGGGCAGATCGATGATTCCACGGTTTCGATCCAGCGCGTTCGCCGGGCATTCCGGACAGACGGTGGCCTCGACGACGAGCACCGCTTCCCAATCGCGCAACAGCTCCTCTTCGGCCTCCGCCCTGAGCGCCGGCTCATCGGTGATCCGTGCACGTGCCCTGGCGAGTTCTGTCCGCACGACTTCCGAGATCTCGAGGAGGAGCCCACGTGACACGGGCGTCGCGGACTCGAGGAAGTGACGCAACACGAGACCGGAGTCGAGGTCGTGAGCTCTCCAGTCGAGGTCTCGCGCCCGCTCGAAAGCCGTGCGCAGGAGTAGGGGATCCGCGTAGGAACGGATCTCTTCGCGCAGACGGTCTGCATCCGCGAAGTACTCGGAGCGCGCGGTGTGCACGCCGACGGCCTGGAAGGCCGCGATCCCTACGAGCAACGCCGCCGCGGGTACGCCGAGGAAAAGGATGTCCCGCCGATTCCGTCGCGACCACAGTCTGAGTCGCCGTCCGAGGCTCGGTGGTGACACGGCGATCGCACGGTGGTCGAGGAAGGCCGCGAGATCGTCGGCGAGAGCCTCCATGGACGGATACCGCTCGCGCGGATCGCGTTCGAGCGCGTGGAGGCAAATCGTCTCGAGGTCCGCCGGAATCGCGGCATCGAGCTGCTTCGGTTGCGGCGGCAGCGCGCGCGCCACGGCATCGAGAGTCTGCGTGCGCGTCCCACGCTGGAACGGCGTCGTCAGCGTGAGCAGCTCGTAGAGGAGGACGCCGAACGAGAACTGGTCGCTGCGCGGATCCGCGCCCGTCTGCCCGCTCTCGACTTGTTCGGGCGAGATGTAAGCGGGCGTGCCGATCAAGCGCTGCGTGACGCGATTCAGAGAACCTCCGGACTCTTCGAGGTGCGCGAGTCCGAAGTCGATCAGCTTCGGGCTCGTACCTTGTTCGAGGAGCACGTTCCCGGGCTTCACGTCACGATGCAGCACGCCGCCTGCGTGACACGCCGCCAGCGCGCGACCTATCCCGAGTGCGAGCGTGGCTCGCGCTCCGATCCCCGCGAGCTGATCGGCGGCTCGCGGAACGCGCGGATCGTCGGATCGCAGTACGGTTCCGTCGCGCCGAGCGCGCAGTTCGTCGAGCACGTCGGCCAGGCTCGGCCCGTCCACGAGCTCCATCGCGACGTAGGTCAGCCCGTCGACCTCGCCCATGTCGAACACCTGCACGACGCCCGCATGTTCGAGCCGCGCGAGCGTCCGACCTTCCTGACGGATCCACGCGCGCGCCGAATCGATCGAGACGTGCTCGGTCGCGATGACCTTCAACGCGACGTCGCGTTCCAGCTCCGGGTCGCGCGCGACGTAGACGCGTGACAGCCCGCCTTCACCCAGGAGTCGCAGGTTTTCATAGCGGCCCAGCCGTGCGCCGCTTCGGGGCAGCGGGTCTCGAGCCGGTTCCGGGTCGTCGTCACCGCGTAGCGCACTGCCGAGATCCAACAGCACGGCGTACGCGCGCAAGCGGGAACGCAGCTCGGGGGCTTCCGCGCCGGCGCGCGCGCACAATGCCTCGACATCGATCAAGCGGCCCGCGTCACGGTCCCCGAGGTACTCCGCGAAGAGGGCTTCCACGCTTTCGGCGCGTGACGACGGGGCGGGCACGTCCGGCATCGGTTCGAGTGGGGAGACGCCGATCAGAAGAAGCCGCGCACCATGCGCTCGAGCAATTCGTTGTAGCGCTTGCTCACCGTGGAGGGCGCGAGTCCCGTGCGCTGCGCGATCTCGGCCCAGCCCAATTCGTCGACGAAGCGCGCGATCACGATGTCCCGATCCCCGCGCTCGAGGGTGAGAATTTGCTCGTACATGCGCGCCATGAGTTCGGCCCGTTGCGCAAGTTCCTCGAGAGAAGGGCCGCCGTCCGGATGTTGCTCTACGATCTCGGTCGAGGAGCGCGTCTCGACGACTCCTCGATTCGAGGCTCGGTCGGCCGCGCGGATGCGGTCGCGCAGCTTGTTCAACAGCACGCGCGCCAGCCAAGCGCGAAAGCTCCGCGCATCCGCGAGTTCGAGGTCAGGCCCGTGCTTCGTCAGCGCGAGGAATGCCGACTGCATCAGGTCCTCCGTGTCGAAGCGTGGGCGCAAGCCTTGCGGGATGCGGTTCCTGAGCACGCTGCGCATGAGCGGCTCGTGCTCGACGA
>CAZKIY010000299.1:0-5022 GCA_964552875.1 uncultured Planctomycetaceae bacterium | reverse complement strand
TCGCGCGTGATCCCGACGATCACGATCGCGCGGACGACGGATGGATTCGCGTCCATGCGGACGATGCCGAGCAAGCGGTGCTCCGACGCGCGGGGTTCACCGTGCGCACGGTGCAGCGAGATCTCGCGCGCTTCTACGCCGAGCGCGCGGCGGCGCAGAGTTCCTTGGTCGGCGCCGGATCGATGGGCGGCTTCCGCACGCTGGCCGAGATCGGCACGGAGCTCGACCGACTCCGCACGACGTATCCCACGATCGTCTCGCCGAAGTTCTCGATCGGGACCAGCATCGAGAACCGGCCGATCTGGGCCGTGCGTCTCTCCGACAATCCGACGGTCGACGAGCCTGGCGAGCCCGTCGCGTGGTTCGACGCGTTGCACCATGCGCGCGAACCGATGGGCGGTGAGTCGCTGCTCCTCTTGATCGATTGGATCGCGTCGCGCTATCCGAGCGATCCAACCGCGAAGCGCATGGTCGAGACGCGCCAAATCGTGATCGTTCCGTGCGTGAACCCCGACGGATACGAATACAACCGTGCGACGAATCCGAACGGCGGCGGCCTGTGGCGCAAGAATCGGCGCGCGAACTCCGGCGGTAGTTTCGGCGTCGACCTGAATCGCAATTACGGTTTCGAGTGGGGTCCGTCGCACCCCGGTTCGTCGACGATCCCCTCGGACGACACGTACCACGGGACGGCGGGATTCTCGGAGCCCGAGACGCGCGCCGTGCGCGACGCTTTGCTCGCGCATCCGCCGGGCATGGCCATTTCGGCGCATACGTACAGCGATTTGTGGCTCTACGCGTGGGGCTACGAGCAGGTCGTCACGCAGGACGAACTGAAGTTCCAAGAGTACGGAGCACGCGTCGCGAGCCAGAACGGGTTCGCGTACGGCACCCCGTGGCAACTGCTCTACATCGCGAACGGCGGCAGCCTCGATTGGGGCTATGGGGCGCTCGGTAGCTTCTTCTTCAGCCCGGAGATCGGTTCGTCGAGCGATGGCTTCTGGCCGATTCCGGCGCGCATCCCGGCGCTATTCGAATCGGTGCGCGAGCCCTTCCTCGACGTCGTGCGCTTCACCGGCGCTTGGCCCGAGCAGCGCGGAACGGCGTGGACACAAGTACCCGGGCTCGGCGACGGCGACGCGTATCAGGAGCCCGGTGAGACGTGGGACCTCGTCGTCGACCTGGCGAACGGTGGCGTCCTGCCCGCAACGGGGTCGCTCACCCTCGCGTCGAGCACGAGCGCGGCCGTCATCGTGAACGGCACGACTCCGTTTTCCGTGGGCTCGAAGATCTTGCCAGCCATGGCGACACCGACGGGGCCGATGACGCTCGGCACTCCGATCGCGTTGCCGCTGCGCGTCGCGTTCGCGAACGACGCCGTCATCGGGAGCACGATTCAGCTCGACCTCGGCATCGGTTTCGACGGACTCGTCACGCCGGACGTCGTGACCGTGCGCCTCGGTGCGCCGCGCGTGCTGGCGAAGGACGACATGGAGATCGCGGACTTCGGCTGGGTCGCGACGGGTGCGGCGAACTACGCATTCCAGCGGGCGGTTCCGCAGCAAACGGCGAGCAATTCGGCGATTGCGCAGCCGGGATCGGACAACACGCCCGGCACCGGCACGCGGTGTTGGGTCACGGGTGCCGCGGCGGGAGCGAGTGCGGGCTCGAACGACGTCGACGGCGTCACGACGCTCACCAGCGCGCGCTTCTCGGCCGCCGGTTTCACGACGGTCGAGCTGGCCTATTCCCGCTGGTTCGCGTGCCTTCTCGGCACCTTGACCGACGACGTGCTCGTCGTCGAAGCGTCCAACGACGACGGCGCGACGTGGTCCGTGATCGAGACCACTTCGAACGCCAACGCTTGGGTGGCGCGCACCGTGGACCTCGGCTCGGTGTTGCCGTTGACGCACCGCATGCGACTGCGCGTGAACTGCTCGGACTCGCCGAACAACAGCCTGACCGAAGCCGCATTCGACGACCTCACGTTGCGCGCTTGGTCGAGCTTGCCGACCCTCGGCGCTTGGGGCGCGACAGCGACGGGTTCGAGCGCACGCCTCTTCGTCGATGGACCGGCGAACGTGCCGTTCCGCGTCCGCATCGCGACCGCCGACCAAGTCGGACAGGCGACGGCCTTCACACAGGGTCTGCTGTACCTCGCCGGAACCGTGACCGACCTCGCGGCGGGAACCACGGGCGCCGACGGGCGCGCGATCGTGTCGTGGACCGTGGCGTCGGGATCCGCGGCCTTCCTGCAAGTCCTCCTCGACGAAGGCGGCGGGCAAGCTGCATGGTCGAACCTCTTGCGCGTCAACGCACCGTGAACGAAGGAGCCGGCATGCACGAGACGCCGGCGGTGCGCGCTCCGGAGTTCCCGCTCGGACTCGACTGGGTCAATACGGACGCGCCGGTCACTTTGGCCGATTTCCGCGGCCGTTTCGTCGTCGTCGAGTTCTGGACCTCGTGTTGAATCAATTGCCACCACAACGCGGCGCAGTTGCGCCGAGTCCAAGCGCGATTCCCGGAGGAGGTCCTCCTCCTCGGCGTGCACTCGCCGAAGTTCTCGGCCGAGCGTGAACTCGGACACCTGCGCTCGGCGGTGAAACAACTCGGGATCGATCATCCGTGCGTCCAGGACTCGGATCACGCGATCTGGCAAGCGTGGGCGGTCCGTGCCTGGCCGACGATCGCGCTCGTCGATCCCGAAGGTCGCGTCATCGGCATGGCTTCGGGCGAGATCGACGCAGCGAAGCTCATCCTTGCCATCGAGCGCTCCATGCCGCTCTACGCAACGCGGGGAACGCTCGTGCGCGTCGCGCCGAAATCGCAGGTCGGCCCACCGCGGTCGCGCACCCTCGCGCATCCGTCGAAGCTCGTGGTCATGTCCGGATCGACGCTCTTCGTCGCCGATTCGGGTCACCATCGCATCCTCCAACTCGAGATCGACGACGCGCACAGGAGCGCGCGAATCGAGCGCGAAATCGGCGGCCCTGAAGCTGGATTCGTCGACGGACCCATCCTGGACGCACGCTTCCGCGATCCGCACGGCATGGCCAGCCGAGGCTCGACGCTCTACGTCGCCGACACGGGCAATCACGCAGTCCGCGCCATCGACCTCGAGCGTGGAATCGTGCGCACGATCGCGGGCACGGGCGAGATCGGACGCGGGCCTCTCCGCGACGGCGGCGATCCCCGCTCCATCGCACTTCGTTCGCCGTGGAGTCTGTGGCTCGATCCCCCGCGACTTTTCGTGGCACTCGCGGGCAGTCACCAGATCGCCGCGATCGACGACGAAATCGACGTGCGACTCTTCGCAGGCGACGGATCGGAAAGGCTCAACGACGGTCCTGCGCACGTGGCCTCGTTCAATCAGCCCAGCGACTTGGTCGGCGGCGCCGGCGCGCTCTACATCGCGGATGCCGAGGCCAGCGCGATCCGTCGCGCTGCGTTGATCGGCAAGCCCCACGTCGAAACGCTCGTTGGTCAAGGCCTTTTCGAGTGGGGCGACGTCGACGGGTTCGGCCCGCGCGTTCGCTTGCAGCACCCGATGGGCCTCGCGCTCGACGGGCTGCTCTTCATCGCGGACACCTACAACCATCGCATCAAGCACATGGACGTCCTGTCGTGCCAAGTGGCCGCGTTGACGGGAACGGGCGAAGCCGGCCATCAGGACGGCGGTTTCACGCGAGCACGATTCTTCGGCCCCGAAGGCCTCGCCGTGCGCGGCCGACATCTGTTCGTCGCGGACACGGGCAACCACGTGATCCGCGTATGCGACCTCGGCTCGCGTGAGGTGTGGACGCTCACGATCGCCGACTGAGAGCGAGGCTTTAGTAGAGTGACAGGCCCATGATCCGCCCGCGCATCGGCATCACGACTCCCGGACGGGACACGACCGACGGCAAGTTGCGGCTGACCGCCGATTACGTGGACGGAGTGCGACGCGCCGGCGGGTTGGCGATCCTTCTCCCCCCGGGCGATGACGCGGCCCTCGAACTGCTCGATTTCTGCGACGGATTCGTGCTGACCGGCGGCGGCGACATCGCGACGGAGCTGTACGGCGGGCGCGAACACCCGGAGATCTACGGAGTCGACCGAGTTCGGGACGACTCCGAGATCGAGCTCGCGCGAGCCATCGTCGCGCATCGCGTTCCTGCACTGTTCATCTGTCGCGGCCTCCAAGTCCTCGCGGTCGCCCACGGCGGATCGCTCGTCGAGCACGTGCCCGACGAATACGGCGAGCGCGTCCCCCACCGCGGCGACGGTCGCTTCCAAGCGCACGCAGTCAGGATCGATGCGCAGTCGCGACTCGCGAGAACGCTCGTCTCGACGGCGTGCGCACCCGCCTCGTGGCACCACCAAACCGTGCGCGATCCTGGTCGCGGTTTTCGCGCAGTTGCGTGGGCCGAGGACGGCGCGATCGAAGCGACCGAGCACGCGGATCACGAGCATCTCTGGGCGGTGCAGTGGCATCCCGAGCACACGGCCGCGCGCGAGCGCGAGCAGCAATCGCTCTTCGATGCGGTCGTGAACGCGGCGCGCGACGCGCGAAGCTGACGGCATCGCGATACGTGTGCTCCGGAGCAGCTCGAAGGAGGCTCTGGGTATCGTGGCCGTGGCACGGCAGACTCTCCGCCCCGATGAGCGCCGTACCTCCGTCGATGCCGCGAGTCGCGGCCGAACCCAGCGCGAGCGAAACGCGGGTTCTCCTCGCGCTGTGGATCTCGTCGCTCGTGCTCCTCTTCGGCGGCATCGCCATTTGGATCGCGATGGGGCAGCACGAGCACGGCGGTCGCGTGTGGGCCCAGGTCCTCGGCCTGGCCACGCTGCCCGGGAAATACGTGATCTTCAGCGGACTTTCGGCGGAATCGCCCCTGCACCCGTGGTCGCTCGCCGTCCTCGCCGTCGGCGCGGATCTCGCGGTCGGCGCGACGCTGGCCGTGGGACTGGGCCCCCTCGGTCGATTGCCCTGGATCGGACCGACGCTCAAGAAAGGGCACGATCGTGCGGAGCGGGTTCTCG